>NZ_JBEYYU010000028.1:0-111862 GCF_040645755.1 Streptomyces sp. NPDC046716 | reverse complement strand
TTGAGCGCCGCCGGCGTCGCCACCCCGCGCCCCTGAAACGAGCTCCGCTCGTCCAGGGGAGGCTGCGCGGAGCGCATGCCTCAGGGGCGCGGGGAACTGCGCGAGAAGCGGCCGCCGGGCCGCGGATGAAGTACGACCCAGGGGCGCGGGGAACTGCGCGACCAGCCCCCACCGGCCCGCAGGTGGCGACGGGGGCGTCCTAGTCTCCGGGCATGACTGATGCGACCGAGGTGACGATCAGGGCGGGGCGTGCGAGCGATCTGGGGGCGCTCACCGAGATCTACAACGGGTACGTCCGCGACACCCCGATCACCTTCGACACCGAACCGTTCACCGTGGAAGCCCGGCGCCCCTGGCTGCACGCCCACCCGCCCCACGGCCCGCACCGCCTCTTCGTCGCCGAGGAGACGAAGGATGGCGGCCGCGTTCTCGGGTACGCGACCTCGAGCGCGTTCCGGCCCAAGGCGGCGTACTCCACCTCGGTGGAGGTCACCGTGTACTGCGCCGAGGGTGCCGGAGGGCGCGGCGTCGGGACGCTGCTGTACGAGGCACTGTTCGAGGCGCTGAGCGACGAGGACGTGCACCGCGCGTACGCGGGCGTGACCCAGCCCAACGAGGCGTCCGTGCGACTGCACACCCGCTTCGGGTTCCGCCCGGTCGGCACGTACCGGGAGGTGGGCCGGAAGTTCGGCCGGTACCACGACGTCGCCTGGTTCGAGAAGGAGCTGGGTGACGAAAGGCCCGGGAACTCGTGACCTTTGCGGGTGCCACGGTGGCCCGGAACAGGCAACCATCAGAGCGCCAGGGTCGTCTCAGGTGGCAGAGGCCCGCCGCCGACCGAGGGTGACGTCACTCGCGCATCACGGCCTGACCTGCGTCTCTGTGGACCCCGGCGGCATCTCGTCGGCCTTCTCGCGCAGTGTGGCGCGACAGGGTACTGCATGATCACAAAAAAGATGGGCGGCTTGGGAATTCTGTCCGGATTCCAGGCGTTGATTCATTCGGATGCAGGGCACCCGTGAAGGGCGACAAGCCGACCTACCACCGCAAGGGAGCACGCATGGCAACCCGTGCCGTAGCCCGTCGTAAGTCCGCCGCCTCCGGCGAGACTGATGCGGCACGCAGTGTTCGCGCCGTAGGCGGGGAGATCGCCGACCGCGACCTGGTCGGCATGTACCTCGACGAGATCGCGCGGACACCGCTGCTCGACGCCGCCAAGGAAGTGGACCTCTCGCAGACCATCGAGGCGGGCGTCTACGCCCAGCAGATCCTCGACGGCGAGCTGGGCGACTTCGGTGCCAGTGAAGCCGCGGGGAAGGCGTCCCGCGAAGAGCTGGAGGCGTTGGTCGCCGAGTCCGAGAAGGCCAAGGACATCTTCATCCGGTCGAATCTCCGGCTGGTGGTCGCGGTGGCCCGTCGCTACCCGCGTGCCGGCCTGCCCCTGCTCGACCTGATCCAGGAGGGGAACGCCGGCCTGGTGCGCGCCGTCGAGAAGTTCGACTACCGCAAGGGCTTCAAGTTCTCGACGTACGCGACGTGGTGGATCCGTCAGGCCATCACCCGTTCCATAGCCGACCAGTCCCGCACCATCCGCCTCCCCGTCCACCTGGTCGAGGAGCTGGGCCGGATCCGCCGCGTCCAGCGCGAGTTCAACCGCGAGCACGGCCGCGAGCCGGAGCCCGCGGAGATCGCCGCGCAGCTCGACAAGACGACGGCGGAGCGCGTCACCGACGTCCTGGACTGGGCCCGCGACCCGGTCTCGCTGAACATGTCGGTGGACGACGACGGCGACACCCAGTTCGGGGACCTGCTGGAGGACACCTCGGCGGTCTCCCCGGAGCAGTCGGTCCTGACCCTGCTGCGCAGTGAGGAGCTGGACGATCTGATCGGCCGGCTCGACCAGCGCACCGCGTCGATCATCAAGATGCGGTACGGGATCGAGGACGGGCGCGAGCGCACCCTCACCGAGGTGGGCAAGGAGCACGGGCTCACCCGTGAGCGCATCCGGCAGATCGAGAAGCACGCGCTTCTGGAGCTGAAGAAGCTGGCCCGCGACACCGGCTTCGACGCGGCCGCCTAGCCCCTCCGGGGGAGCGGGGGGCAGCTTCGGCCCCGCCAGGGGGGCGGGTAACTGCGCGCTCAGCCACGACGAAAGCCGCGGACGCGTCTGCTTGGTTCATGAGCAGATGCGTCCGCGGCTTTCGTCGTGGCTGGTCGCGCCCACGCGGCGGAGCCGCATATCGACACAGCCCCGCGCCCCTAAAGGGGCGCTCCCCGCACCATGCGCTGCCCCAACTCCCGTACGGCCGAGATCAGTTCCTCCGGGCCCCGGACCCGGAAGTCGAGCCCGGTCATCGCCAGCCGCACGGCCATCCACTCCACCGCGTCCGACGTGGTGGCCCGCAACCGGCATCCGGAACCGTCCGGCAGCGCTTCGAGCGGTCCCACCGCGGCGGGAATCCGTTCGGCGACGGCCTCCACCGGCGCCGCGAACTCCACGTCCAGCTCATACGCCCCGGCGCCCCGTGACGACACCGACCGCCGGACGAACGCGGCCGCGTCCCCGTCCGGCACCTCCCGCGGAGCGAACCGCGCACCGGTCGCGAACGGCTCGGTGAGCCGGTCGACCCGGAACGTCCGCCAGGCGGCGCGATCGATGTCGTAGGCCACGAGATACCAGCGGCGCCCGGTGGAGACGAGCCGGCACGGCTCGACCAGGCGGCGCGTCTCGGAGCCGTCGGCCGCCCGGTAGTGGAAGCGGAGCCGCTCCGTGCCGGCCGTCGCCGAGGCGATCACCGTCAGTGTCCCGGGCGCGATCGTGGCGCCGTCCCCCGAGGTCAGCGGGATCGTCGCCGCCTGGAGCGTGGCCACCCGGTGCCGCAGCCGGCCCGGCAGCACCTGCTCCAGCTTGGCGAGGGCGCGCACCGACGCCTCCTCCACCCCCTCGACGGCGTGCCCGGCCCCGGCGCGCAGCCCGACCGCGATGGCCACCGCCTCCTCGTCGTCGAGCACGAGCGGCGGCAGCGCCTTGCCCGCGACCAGCCGGTAGCCGCCGTCGGTGCCCAGCGTGGCCTGCACCGGATAGCCGAGGTCGCGCAGCCGGTCGATGTCGCGGCGGACGGTGCGGCGCGAGACCCCGAGCCGGTCGGCGAGTTCGCCGCCGGGCCATTCGCGCGGGGTCTGGAGGAGGGAGAGGAGATGGAGGAGCCGGGCCGGGGTGTCCGTGCTGGGCGTCGTCATGTCTCCCAGCATGCCCGCGAACTAGGACACGATCTGGCCTAGATGACTTCTAACGTCGGAGCATGACTTCAACCGCAGCACCCGGAACGATCGAACCGTCCGGTACGGGCACCGGCGACCGCCGTCGCTGGTTCGCCCTCGCCATCGTCATGACGGCGGCGTTCATGGACCTCGTGGACGTCACGATCGTGAACGTCGCCCTGCCCACCATCCAGCACGACGAGGGCGCCACCGCCGGCCAGATCCAGTGGATCACCGCCGGGTACGCGCTCGCCTTCGCGGCCCTGCTCATCACGGGCGGGCGGCTCGGCGACGTCTTCGGCCGCAAGCGGCTCTTCCTGCTCGGCATCGGCGGCTTCACCGTCGCCTCGGCGCTGTGCGGGTTCGCGGTGAACCCGGAGATGCTGGTCGCCTCGCGGATCCTCCAGGGCGGCATGGCGGCGATGATGGTGCCGCAGGTTTTGTCGATCGTGCACGCCACCTTCCCCGCGCACGAGCGCGGCAAGGTCTTCGGACTGTTCGGCGCGATCGTCGGCCTCGGCGCGGTGACCGGGCCGCTGCTCGGCGCGCTGCTCACCGAGTGGAACATCGGCGGCCTGGAATGGCGCCCGATCTTCCTGATCAACCTGCCGGTCGGCGTCGCCGCCCTCGTCCTCGGCTCCCGCGTCATCACCGAGTCGAAGGCGCCCCGGGCGCTGAAGCTGGACCTGGTCGGCGTCGTCCTGGTCACCCTCGCGATGCTCGCGCTCGTCTACCCGCTGACCGAGGGCCACGAGAACGGCTGGCCGGTCTGGGGGTACGTGATGATGGCGGCCTCGGTGCTGATCGTCGGCGCCCTCGTCGCGTACGAGAGGGCCAAGACCCGGCGCGACGGCTCCCCGCTCATCGAGCTGTCCCTGTTCAGGGTGAAGAGCTTCGCGGCGGGCATCGCCGTGCAGACCGTCTTCGGCGTCACCACCGGCATCTTCTTCCTGTGCTGGACGCTCTACATGCAGCTCGGCCTCGGCTGGAGCCCGCTGCGGGCCGGTCTGACCGGGGTGCCGTTCTCGATCGCGGTGTCGGCCGCCGCCGGGATGTCCGTGCAGAAGCTGGTGCCGCGCTTCGGCCGCAAGGTGCTCCAGGCGGGCGCCCTGCTGATGGCCGCCGGTGTGCTGATCTACGTATGGCAGGCCGGGCACTACGGGCTCGGGATCGCCTCCTGGCAGATGGCGCTGCCGCTGGTGGTGATGGGGCTCGGCATGGGGCTGATCGTCGCGCCGCTGACCGACGCGGTCCTGTCGGACGTGCCGCGCGAGCACGCGGGGTCGGCGTCCGGGCTGATCAACACCGTGATGCAGATGGGCAACGCGCTGGGCCTGAGCCTGGTCTCGGTCGTCTTCTTCAACGTCGTCGAGGACCACGCGGCGCAGGGCAGTGCGGCCTTCGTCGACGGGTTCCGCAGCGCGCTGCTGTGGGCGGCCGGCATCCTCGTCGGCATCTTCCTGCTGATGTTCGCCCTGCCCAAGCGGGCGGCGGCCTCCGGCGGTTCCGCCGAGACGGCCGAGCCGGAGCCCGAGCGGGAGCTCGTCTCGGCCCCCTAGGGGCGCGGGGAACTGCGCGACCAGCCCCCGCCGGCGCGAGGACGGCGAACGACACGGGGCTCCGCCCCGGACCCCGCTCCTCAAGCGCCGGAGAGGCTTGAATTCAGGCGCCGGAGAGGCTTGAACTCAGGCGCTGGACCCCACCAGGTCCAGCGCCTCCAGCACGTCCGACGGGCTGCCCCCGGGCGCCACGGCCTCCCCGATCCGCTGCCGGACGGCACCCCGGACCGTGCCCCACGACCGCAGCCCCACCGGATGGAACTCGGCGTCCGGCAGCTGGTGGACGAACGGCCACAGCGCCCGCTGCGAGCGGTCCTCCTGCAACTCCTCCGAGTCGCTCACCGTCGCCGGCAGGGTGCCGGTGTCCGAGCCGTAGGTGCGGGCGGCCGGTGACGTGAACAGGAAGGTCAGGAAGGTCTTGGCCGCGTCCAGCCGCCCGTTGTCCTTGAACGCCATGAGCCAGTCGTTGAGGCCGACCGGCGGCGCGGCCCCGCTGCCGTCCCGCTTGGGGAAGGGCGCGGTGGCGAACTTCAGGCCCGCCTGCCCGGCCGCCGCGAGCAGCACCGGGTGGGCCAGCAGCATCCCCGCCCGGCCCCGGAGGAACTCCGCGTACGCCTGGGTGCGGGTGAGCTTGGCCGGGTCGGCGCCCGCGAGCCCCGGCACGACCAGCTTGTCGCGCAGCCAGGTCAGCGTCGCCACGTTCTCCGCGGCCGCGAAGTCGTACCCGGTCGGCGACGCGTAGCCGCCGTCGCCCGCGAGCAGCCAGGCGAGGAGCTCGTCCTCGGCGGCCTCGGGGCCGAAAGTGAGCGCGTACGGGGTGGCGACCCCGATCCGCCGCAACGCGTCCGCGCACGAGCGGAGTTCGGCCCAGGAGGCGGGCGCCCGGGTGAGCCCGGCCTGCTGGAACAGGGCCTTGTTGTAGAACAGGCGCGGAGCGCTGGCCTGCGTCGGCAGTCCGTACTGGACGGAGTCGACCTTGCCCGCGTCGGCGAACGAGTCGATGAAGTTCGCCTGCACCGGCACGTCGAAGAGCTCGTCGGCCGAGTAGAGCCTGCCCTCCTCGGCGTACGGCGCGAAGAAGTTGCCCTCGGAGATGTCGGGGGCGCGGCCGTCCTTGACCCGGCGGGCCAGCGTGGCGTCCAGCTTGAGGAAGGGGACGCGCTCCACTCGCACCGTGATCGCCGGGTGCTTCTTCTCGAAGGCCCGCACCGCGGCGTTCCACCGCTTCTCGATGGACGTGCCGACCGTGCCGTCGTAACCGGCGAGCAGCACCTCCAGCGTGACGGCGTCCTCGCCGCCGCCCGAGCCGCAGCCACTCAGCGCCAGGGCGCCGGCCCCGCTCAGGCCCGCCGTCCGCAGCAGGAACCGCCGTCGCCGCATGTGCCATCCCCCACCGTTCGCTTGATGGCACATTGTGCCACACGGGCATATTCTGACTACATGGCAGGTGTGGCCGCTGAAGCGGCGCCCGGCCCCGGTACATCCCCAGCGAAGTGGAGTCCCTGATGAACGACCTGACCGGCAAGACCGTCCTCGTCTCCGGCGGAGCCCGCGGCATCGGCGCCGAGATCGCCCGGCGCGCGGTGGCCGCGGGCGGCGCCGTCGTGATCGGCGACGTACTCGACGACGAGGGCCGGGCGCTCGCCGCCGAGCTGGGCGAGCGGGCGCGCTTCGTGTCCCTCGACGTGACCTCGGAGGAGGCATGGCAGGCCGCCGTGGCGTACGCGGTCCAGGAGTTCGGCGGCGTGCACGGCCTCGTCAACAACGCCGGGGTCTCCACCGGGACGCCCCTGGAGCAGGAGAGCGTGGAGCACTTCCGCAAGGTCGTCGACATCAACCTGGTCGGCGTCTTCGCGGGCATGCGGACCGCGATCCCGGCGATGAAGGAGGCGGGTGGCGGCTCCATCGTCAACATCTCCTCGGCCGCCGGACTGATGGGACTCGCGCTCACCTCCTCGTACGGGGCCTCGAAGTGGGCCGTGCGCGGCCTCACCAAGATCGCGGCGGTGGAGCAGGGCACGGCGCGGATCCGGGTGAACTCCGTGCACCCCGGCATGACCTACACCCCGATGACCGCCCAGCTCGGCATCCCGCGCGGCGAGGGCGGCTATCCGAACACCCCGATGGGCCGGGTCGGCGAGGCCGAGGAGATAGCGGCCGCCGTGGTGTTCCTGCTGTCGGACGACGCGGCGTACGTGACCGGCGCCGAGCTGGCCGTGGACGGCGGCTGGACCACGGGCCCGACGGTGAAGTACGTCATGGGGCAGTAGAGGAGGGCATCGGGGGGTGCCCGTTTGTGTCTGCCTGATGCCCGAGTCTGTTTACTTTCTGGAAATTCGGCCGTAGCCTGCCAGAGAAGCAACAGATTCGGGCACACTCGCAGGCGGAAGCACAGGTATACGGGCATGTACGCACCGGAGCGTCAGCAGGAGATCCTCCGACTCGCGCGGGACGGCGGCCGGGTCGACGTGCTGTCCCTCGCCGAGGAGTTCCAGGTCACCGCCGAGACGATCCGGCGCGACCTGAAGGCCCTGGACCGTGCCGGACTCGTCCGCCGGGTGCACGGCGGCGCCATCCCGGCCGGCCGCCTCGACTTCGAACCCGACCTCGCCGAGCGCGAGTCCACCGCCGCCGACGAGAAGGACCGCATCGCCCGCGCCGCGCTCGCCGAGCTGCCGGCCGAGGGCAGCGTCGTCCTCGACGCCGGTTCCACCGTCGCCCGGCTCGCCGCCGCGCTGCCGCCGGAGTCCGGGCTGACGGTCGTCACCCACTCGCTGCCCATCGCGGCCCGGCTCGCCGACCACCCCGGCATCCAGCTCCACCTCGTCGGCGGCCGCGTCCGCACCCGCACCCGCGCCGCCGTCGACGCCTGGGCGCTGCGGGCCTACGCCGAGATTCGCGCGGACGTCGTCCTGCTCGCGGCCAACGGCTTCTCCGCCGCCTCCGGACTGACCACCCCCGACCTGGCCGAGGCCGCCGTCAAGCGCGCCGCCGTCGCCGCGGCCCGCCGGGTCGTGCTGCTCGCCGACTCCGGCAAGCACGGCCAGGAGCACTTCGCCCGCTTCGGCGACCTCGGCGACGTCGACCTGCTGATCACGGACACCGGCCTCGGCGACGCGGACACGGCCGAGATCGAGGCGGGCGGCACGGAGGTGATCCGCGCATGAACCCCCCTACCCCAGCACTGGACAGCGGCATGATCCTCACCGTCACCCCCAACCCCTCCCTCGACCGCACCTACGAGATCCCCGGCCTCGACCGCGGCGAGGTCGTCCGCGCCGCGGGCGAGCGCATGGACCCGGGCGGCAAGGGGGTGAACGTCTCCCGTGCGGTCGCCGCCGCCGGCGCCCCCACCCTCGCGGTCCTGCCCCTGGGCGGCGCCCCCGGCGCCCTGGTCGCCGACCTCCTCGACGCACAGGGCATCGCGGTCGCGCCGGTGCCCGTCACGGGCCAGACCCGTTCCAACATCGCCCTCGCCGAACCCGACGGCACCCTGACGAAGATCAACGCTCCGGGCCCCGAACTCGGCCCGGAAGAAGCCGAGTCGCTGCTCACCGCGGTGACGGAGCGCTCGGCGGGCGCCGACTGGATCGCCTGCTGCGGCAGCCTGCCGCGCGGCCTCGCCCCCTCCTGGTACGCGGAGCTGGTGGCCCGCGCGCACGACGCGGGCGCCCGGATCGCGCTCGACACCTCGGGCCCGGCCCTGCTCGCGGCCCTCAAGGAGCGCCCCGACGTGGTCAAGCCCAACGCCGAGGAACTGGCCGAGGCCGTCGGCCGCCCCCTCACCACGATCGGCGACGCCGTCACGGCGGCCGAAGAGCTGCGCGCGGCGGGCGCGGGCGCCGTCCTCGCCTCCCTCGGCGCCGACGGCCAGCTCCTGGTCGAGGCGTCCGGCACCTGGTTCGCGAGCGCCCCGGCCGCCGTCGTCCGCAGCAATGTCGGCGCGGGCGACTCCTCGCTCGCCGGTTTCCTGATCGCGGGCGGCGAGGGCCCCAAGTCCCTGGCCTCGGCGGTGGCCCACGGCGCGGCGGCGGTCCAGCTCCCGGGCAGCGCGATGCCGACCCCGGCGGACCTGGCCCCGGACGCGGTGACCCTGACGGCACAGATCCCGTGGGCCCGACCCCTGAAGGAGGCGGCACGGTGAGCCCCGCCAGGGGCGCGGCGCTGTATCGATCAGCGGCTCCGAGCCCCGTCAGGGGCGCGGGAAACTGCGCGAGTACGGACAGCGGGCGCCCGCTGTCCGGCTCCCAGAATCCGATCGCGGCCAGGGGCGCGGGGAACTGCGCGACCAGCCACGACGCACCCGCACCCGAACACGCACCGGAACCCACCCTCACACCGGCATCGGCCCCGGCCCCCGCCCCCGAAGAAGCCACGCAGTGCCCCCGTAGGCAAAGGAGCCCGCGATGACCACCCCCCAGATGATCACCGCGGACCTGGTCGACCTCGACCTGTCCGCCGAGACGAAGGAAGAGGCGGCCCGCTCCCTGGCCACCCGCATGGTGACCCTCGGCCGCGTCACCGACCTGGACGGCTTCCTGGCCGACGTCGCGGCGAGAGAGGCCCAGATGCCGACGGGCCTGGACGGCGGCATCGGCATCCCGCACTGCCGCAGCACCCACGTCACCGAACCCACCCTCGCCTTCGGCCGCGCACCCCACGGCATCGACTTCGGCGCCCCGGACGGCCCGGCCGACCTGATCTTCCTGATCGCGGCACCGGCCGGAGCCGACGACGCCCATCTGACGATCCTGTCCGCGCTGGCCCGCCAGCTGATGGACGAGGAATTCAAGGCGGCCCTGCGCGAGGCGTCCGACGCCGACCGCACCGCGGCCCTGATCCGCGGCGACGCCGAGCCGGAGCCGGCCCCGGAGCCGGAAGCGGCCCCCGAGCCCCGGCAGCCCGCGTCGGCCGACACGTTCAAGATCGTCGCCGTCACCTCCTGCCCCACCGGCATCGCGCACACCTACATGGCCGCCGAGTCCCTGGAGAACACGGCCCGCGACACCGACGGAGTCGAACTCGTCGTCGAGACCCAGGGCTCGGCCGGATTCACCCGCCTCGACCCGGCGGTCATCGCGGCGGCGGACGGCGTGATCTTCGCCCACGACGTGCCCGTACGGGAGAAGGAACGCTTCGCCGGAAAGCCGACGGTCGACGTCGGCGTGAAGGCCGGAATCAACCGCCCCGCCGAACTCATCACCGAGGTGCGCGACAAGGCTGCCCGCGGCGAGACCACCGCCGGTTCCGGCGCCGATCCGTCATCCACAGCTGTGGAAAACTCCGGTGAATCCGGGGACGGATACGGGACGAAGCTCCGCAAATGGCTGATGTCCGGCGTCAGTTACATGGTGCCCTTCGTGGCCGCCGGAGGCCTGCTCATCGCGCTCGGGTTCGCGATCGGCGGCTACAAGGTCGCCGACGTGAAGGTCGAGACCCTGCTCAACAGCTTCGACTGGACCTCGTCGACGAGCTGGGCGGCCCTGCTCTTCTACACCGGCCAGGCCGCCTTCGCCTTCCTCGTGCCGGTCCTGGCCGGCTACATCGCGTACGGCATGGCGGACCGGCCCGGGCTCGTGCCCGGCTTCGTCGGCGGCTCCATCGCGCTGACCGTGAACGCGGGCTTCCTCGGCGGCCTCGCGGCGGGCCTCATCGCGGGCGGCGTCGTCATGGCGATCCAGAAGGTGAACGTCCCCGCGGTGCTGCGCGGCATCATGCCGGTCGTCGTGATCCCGCTGCTGTCGTCGATCGCCGTCGGCTTCCTGATGTTCGTCGTGATCGGCAAGCCGATCGCCTCGCTCCAGAGCGGTCTGACCGACTGGCTGAACTCGCTGTCCGGCGCCAACGCGCTGCTGCTCGGCGCCCTCCTCGGCCTGATGATGTGCTTCGACCTGGGCGGCCCGCTCAACAAGGTCGCCTACGCCTTCGCGGTCGGCGGTCTCACCGACCCCACCGACGCCTCGCTGAAGATCATGGCCGCCGTGATGGCCGCGGGCATGGTGCCGCCGCTGGCGATGGCCCTGGCCACGTCCGTGCGCGGCAGGCTCTTCACCCGCTCCGAGCGGGAGAACGGCAAGGCGGCCTGGGTGCTCGGCGCTTCCTTCATCACCGAGGGCGCCATCCCGTTCGCCGCGGCCGACCCGCTGCGCGTCATCCCGGCCTCCATGGCGGGCGGCGCCGTCACCGGTGCGCTGTCGATGGCCTTCGGCTGCACCCTGCGCGCCCCGCACGGCGGCATCTTCGTGGTGCCGCTGATCGGCAACCCCTGGCTCTACCTGGTCGCCATCGCGGCCGGGGTCTGCGTCGCCGCCGCGCTGGTGGTCGTCCTGAAGGGCATGCGCAAGAACGCGCCGCGGGAGAACGGCACGGCGGCCGCGGCCCCGGCCGAGAAGCCCCAGGTACCGGCCGCGGTCTGAACCGACCGCCGCCGAGGGCGACTTCACGGCCCGCTCCGAGGCGGGGGCGAAGTGTCCGGTACCGCGCGTACTGCGAACACTGTGAATACTGTGAACACTGCGAGATACGTCACGGTCCGGGACCAAAGTCCCGGACTGTGGTGTTCACTGGACCGCATGCCTGAGCACGTGTCGATCCTTCAGCAGATAGGCCTGGCGGCGCTCGCGCTCGTCACCGTGGCCTGGGTGGTCGGTCTGGTCCGCCTGGTACGTGTCGTCGCCGTCGCCCCGCCCGAGCCGCCCCGGCGGCTGCCGCTGGGCGCCCTGCCCGGTCAGGCCCAGGCGCCGGCCGTGGAGTCGGTGCCGCTGACCGCCGACGAGCAGGACGCGTTCGCCGGACTGGTGCGGCAGTTCAGTCGCCGCTAGGCCGGGTCATCGGCCGGAGCGGGTCATCTACGGACCCGAGAGGCGACCCGACGGTCGATCGCGGCCCGGGCGGCCTCCTGCGTCAGGTACACCTCGCACAGGTGGGAGCCGTCCGGCGTCGCCGTGTGCTCCACCTCCCACAGGCTGACCTCACAGCCGTCGTGCAGCAGGAACGCGTGCTCGTACAGCGAGAATCCCGGGCTGAGCCGGCAGCCGAACGCCTGGGTGATCTGGTGCGCGCACGCCTCCCGCAGCAGTCTCGCGGTGCCGGGGCCGGGGCGCGTCTCCGCCTCCGGGTTCTCCGCGCGGCGCAGCAGACGGCGGGCGTGGTCGACGGAGCTGTCCGGATCGGCGGGCCCGAAGGCGGGGCGCTGCGGCGGGACCGGGGGCAGCTGCACATGAACGCCGGGGGAGTCGACGGAGTCCGAAAACTCACCGAACTCACCGAACTCGCTGAACTCGGCGAACTCAGTGGACCCGTTCAGCCCGGTGAACTCGGTGAACTCGGTGATCTGTGACAGCTCCGCGAACTCGGGAAGCTCGTGGGGGTCCGGGATCTGCGAGCCGGTGAAGGCCGTGAGGGTCTCGGCGCTGAGGGACACGTCGAGGTCGAAGCCCGGCGCGGCCTCCGGCGGCATCGGGAGCCGGCCGGTCGCCAGATGTACCTCGTCCGCGGTGACGTAGACCTCGTGCTGGGTGACGCCGTCCCGGCCGGTGTTGTGCACCAGCTCCCACAGGGTCAGCGGGCTGCCGTCGACGAGCAGCCAGGTGTGCCGGTACGTCTCGCGGTGCAGGCCCGCGCTGTGGTGGGCCGAGTGCAGGGAACTGTCGTACGCCAGCGCGCAGTCGATGCCCTCCAGCGTCTCGTCCGGCAGCTCGAAGGAGTTGATCGAACGGCCCAGAAGGCGCGCCAGATGCTCCTCGGGTGACCTGTGAGACGGGGCGTCGTACGGGTGGCGGGACTCGTCGTCGTACGGAACGCTCAAGACACCTCCCGGCATCGCTGCATGTCACCTAGTGGGTGCATACCGTAGCGCCTCGGTCGGACATCGTGTCCGTGAAATCGCAAACAAGCAAGGGGATTTGGCTGTGCTCCCGCACTCGGTCAACGTGCGGGCCGTGCCGGTTGTTCCGGCACGGCCCGCACGGTGTCGAGGAGGGGCGGGAACCGGTCAGCCGGCGCTGGCGGCCGTCCACTGGCTCCACGGCATGTTCCAGCCGTTGAGCCCGTTGTCCGGGGAGATCGTCTTGTCGGGGGAGTTCTTCACGGTGACGACGTCCCCGACGAGCGAGTTGTCGAAGAACCACTTCGCCGTCGTGTCGCCGCCCGCGCCCCGCACGTCCCGCATGCCGACGCAGCCGTGGCTGGTGCCCTGCGCGCCGAAGATGCCGGGGGAGCTCCAGTAGTTGCCGTGGATGAACGTGCCCGACTGCGACAGCCGCATCGCGTGCGGCACGTCCGCGATGTCGTACTCGCCGCCGAAGCCGACCGTGTCGCCGTTCATGCGCGTCTGCACGAACTTCTCGGAGATCACCATCTGGCCGTTGTAGGTGGGGTGGGCCGCGCTGCCGGTCGAGACCGGAACCGTCTTGAGCGTCTGCCCGTCGCGCACCACGGTCATCTTCTGCGTCTTCACGTCGACGGTGGAGACCTGGGCGCGGCCGACGGTGAAGGTGACCGTCTTGTCCTGCACGCCGTGGACGCCCTTCGCGCCCTCGACCCCGTCGAGGTCGATCTTCATCGTGACCTTGGAGCCGGCCTTCCAGTACTCCTCGGGCCGGAAGTCGAGGCGCTGCGCGCCGAACCAGTGCCCCACGACCTGCTGGCCGCTGCTGGACGTCACCTTGATGTGCGCCTGCACGTCCTTCTGCCGGGTGATCGCCTTGTCGAACGTGAACGACACCGGCATGCCCACCCCGACCGTCGTGCCGTTGTCGGGCGTGTACGTGCCGATGAAGCTGTTCGCCGTGGTCACCGTCGTGAAGATCGAGTTGGCGGCGGCCGTGTCCCCGTCGCCGTCCTTGGCGGTCGCCGATATGCGGTACTTGGTGCCGCGCTCCAGCTGCTCCTTCGGCTTCCAGGCCGCGCCGTCCGCGGCGATGGTCCCGGCGACCGTCTTGCCGCCGGCCACCTCGGTCATCTTCACGTCGGTGAGCCTGCCGTCGGCGACCTTGACGCCGGTGGCGTTGATCGAGGCGCTGGTGGAGCCGTCCTTCGCGGAGATCGTGATGCGCGGGGCGTCGCCGCCCTCCCCGCCCTTCTTGTTGTCCGCGGTGGCGCTGCCCCCGCAGGCCGTGAGGGTCAGCGCGCCAAGGGCGAGGGCCGCGCCGATGACGGCTGTCTTCTGCCTGCTCACGGTCTGCTCCTTTTACGTCATATCAGGTGGTCCCGGCGGTTTCTCCGGTACGAGGAGAGAGTCCGATGAGACCGGAAGAGTTCCTTCCGTTTGTTGTGAAGGCAGCCACAGGGACAGTCCTGTTACGTCTGTTACGCAACCGTCCTACGACGACGGCCCCGGCTGCCCCCGCGTCCCGTAGAGGTCGCTGTACGCCAGATGCGTCCCGCCGGGCGTGACCACCGACTCCGCCGCCCGCACCGCCCGCACGATCGCCCGCGTCACCAGGTCCGCGCCCGCCGCCAGGATCTCGTTCAGGGCCAGCGGGTTCGCTGCGTCGAGCGGCCGCTCCCCGGTGGCGAGCGCGAAGACCGTGTCGCCGTCGTTGAGCAGGTGCACGGGGCGCACGGCCCGCGCGATCCCGTCGTGCGCGGTCCCCGCCACCTTCTGCGCCTGGGCGCGGCTCAGATCGGCGTCGGTGGCGACGACGGCGAGCGTCGTGTTCAGCGGGGGCGACGGCGGCGCCTTCCGGGCCGCGTCGGGGCCCGGACCGGCCGCCGGGTCCGCCGCCCGCCGCTCGGACAGCGGCGCCGGGCCGTGCGCCGCCTCGGCCTCCGCCAGGGCCCGCGCCAGCCGCCCCTCCGCCGCCTCGTGCACGGCGGGGGAGGGGTACGTCACCGGGCCGCGCCCCGCGAAGAAGTCCCCGTACAGCGCCCCCGTCGCCGGATCGATCGCCGACCCCGCCGCATTGGCGACGACCAGCACCCCGACCGTGATCCCCGAGTCGAGCACGGTCGACGCGGTGCCGATGCCGCCCCGCACCCGGCCGACGAGCGCCCCGGTGCCCGCGCCCACGCTCCCCTCCTGAACGGGTGCGCCGAGTTCGCTCCCCGCGGCGGCCTCCACCGCGGCGCGCCCCGTGCCCGCCCCGGGCCGCGCCCGCCAGTCGCCGCCCCGGCCCAGATCGAACACACAGGCCGCAGGAACCACCGGCACCACCTGCCCGGGACCACCCACCGGCACCCCGCGTCCCTGCTCCTCCAGCCACGCCACGACCCCCGACGCCGAGTCGAGCCCGAACGCGCTGCCGCCCGTCAACGTGATCGCCTCGATCCGCTGCACCAGATTGCGCGGATCGAGCGCGTCGGTCTCCCGCGTGCCGGGCCCGCCCCCGCGCACATCGACCGCGGTGACCGCACCCCCCTCGGGGGCGAGCACCACCGTGGTCCCGGTCAGCGAACCGTCCCCCGCACACGTGGCATGCCCCACGCGCAGCCCGCGCACATCGGTCAGAGCGTCATGGATAAGCGTCATGGACCATGCCTAACACGGCAGTTGGTCTAAAAGGCCGCGGCCGCGGCCTCCTCCTCCCGGCCGCCCCGCGCCGACAGCGCCATGCCCGTCGCCACCGTCAGCGTCGTCACGATCCCCGCCGCGAGGACCGCCCAGTGCCCGGCGAACGTGCAGGCGAGTACCGCCAGCGCGCTGACCGGCAGCGTCAGTTGCTGCGCGAGGCCCGTCTTGAAGAACCGCGCGTGCAGCGCCCACACCATGACCAGGAACACCGCGCACGGGACCGTCACGGCGGCGGACGCGGCCGTGCGGCTCAGGTGCGCCTCGCCGACGGCCTGCTCGACCGCGACCTCGATGCCCGCGCCGATCGCCGCCGCCGATGCGAAGATCAGGTAGTGGCCGTATCCCCACACGAACGCCTGCCGGTTGTCGTGCAGCCGGTCGTGGATCGGCACCGCGAAGTAGATCCACCAGGCGGCGAAGACGATGAGCAGCCCGCCGGCCGCGATCGGCAGCAGCTCGCCGAGCGCGTCGTGCTCCTCGATCCCCGACTTCACCGCGACCGTCGCCGCGGCGATCGACTCGCCGATCACGATGATCGTGAACAGGCCGTACCGCTCGGAGATGTGGTGCGCGTGCCAGGACGTCTGCCGGTCCCGCTCCGCGAAGACGGGCACGCACATCTCGAGGACGGCCATCGCCAGGAAGATCCAGCTCTGCACGGCCCAGTCGGGGGTCAGCATCAGGGCCAACCAGCCCACCTGGCACACCAGCACCCCGCCCGCGTACCGCAGGGCGACCTTCCGCTCCGCTCCGCCGCTCGACCGGGCGGCCCGCAGCCAGTGCGCCGCCATCGCGACGCGCATGATCAGGTAGCCGAGCCAGACGACGGTGAAGTCGTCGTCCTCGAAGGCGCGGGAGACACCCGCCGCGAGCACCAGCACACCCGCGATCTGGACGAGCGTCACGACCCGGTAGATCACGTCGTCGTTGTCGTACGCGGAGGCGAACCAGGTGAAGTTCATCCACGCCCACCAGATGGCGAAGAAGATCCGCGCGTAGTTGATGACGCCGCTGCCCGCGTGCCCCTCGGCGATGGCGTGCACCAGCTCCACCCCGCCCTGGGCGACCGCCACGACGAAGCAGAGGTCGAAGAACAGCTCCAGCGACGAGGCCACCCGGTGCTGCTCGTCCCGCCCCCGCTCGACCATGCGGCGGACGGGGGACGGCCGGGTCCGCTCCCGATGCGGGGAGGAGGTGCCAGGTGCCGGTGGCGCGTGGTGCGCATCCGGGCCGTGGTGCGCGTGCGGATCGTGTGGTGTGGACGACGTCATGGGACAAGCACAGCAGATCAGCGGGGGTATGCGCGGACACCACGGACGAACGGCGGCCGTCAACGCGGTGCCGACGGCAGGACCTTGGTCGCCCCCGAACCCGTACTTTCGGGGCGCCCGCCACCCGACGAAGTCCCCTTACGCCCCATTTACCCCGGCGGGACGCTTGAGGAGCAACACCTGTCAGGAATCCCCTCCTCACCACCAGGAACACGTCATGAGTCCTGCCGTCAGGGACGCCGCGGTCGACGACGTCACTTCGTCCTACGACCCGGGTCAGTACCGCCCGGGCCGCACCATCGCCGACTGGGAACCCGAGAACGACCTCTTCTGGAAGTCCATCGGCAAGCGGGTCGCCACCCGCAACCTCTGGATCGCCGTCCCCGCACTCCTCGTGGCCTTCGTGGTGTGGCAGGTGTGGAGCGTCACCGCGACGAACCTCGCCGACGTCGGCTTCAGCTTCAGCACCTCCCAGCTCTTCTGGCTGACGGCCGTGCCCGGTCTCACCGGCGGCACGGCCCGGATCTTCTACACGTTCCTCGGCCCGCGCATCGGACAGCGGCGCTTCACCGCGCTGTCCACCCTGGTCCTGGTGATCCCGCTGATCTGGCTCGGCTTCGCCGTCCAGGACACCGGCACCCCGTACGCCGTGATGGTCGCCATCGCCGCCCTCTGCGGCTTCGGCGGCGCCAACTTCGCCTCCTCGCTGGCGAACATCGGCTTCTTCTTCCCCAAGCGGGAGAAGGGCAACGCGACCGGCATCAACGGCGGCCTCGGCAACCTCGGCGTCTCCGTCGTCCAGCTGCTCACCCCGATCGTCATCACCAGCTCGGTCATCGCGCTCGGCTCCGCCCAGCACAAGGCCGACGGCACGCCGGTCTATCTGCAGAACGCCGCCTTCCTCTGGGTGCCCGTGCTCGTGGTCCTGGCCGTGATCGCCTGGTTCGGCCAGAACGACCTCAAGGTCGCCTCCACCCCCTTCAAGCAGCAGAAGGTCATCTTCAAGCGCAAGCACAACTGGCTGATGACCTGGCTCTACGTCGGCACCTTCGGCTCCTTCATCGGCTTCGCCGCCGCCCTGCCGATGCTGATCAAGACCACCTGGACCCCGATCGACGCGGCCTACACCGCCGCTACCTACGCCTGGATCGGCCCGGCCATCGGCGCCCTCGCCCGCTGGGGCGGCGGCTGGCTCGGCGACAAGCTGGGCGGCGCGCGCGTCACGATCCTCTCGTTCGTCGGCATGGCCGGCTCGATCATCGGCGTCATCAACTTCATGCCGTCGAACGGCGCGGGCGGCAACTTCGTCGGCTTCCTGCTCTGCTTCTACGCCGCCTTCCTCTTCAGCGGCTTCGGCAACGGCTCCACGTTCCGCCAGATCCCCGTGATCTTCCGGGGGCAGCACCTGAAGAACCTGACCGAGGGCACGCCCGCGTACACGAAGGCGCTCAAGCAGGCGGAGATGGAGTCCGGCGCCGTCACCGGATTCACCTCGGCGATCGCCGCCTACGGCTTCTTCTTCATCCCCGCGATGTTCGCCAACTTCGCGGTCACCAGCGCCCTGTGGTGCTTCGTGGGCTTCTACGCCACCTGCGTCGTCGTCTGCTGGTGGTTCTACGCCCGCAAGGGCGCCGAGTCCCCGAGCTGATTTTTTCGGCAAATTCTTGTGAATGCGTTCACAAGCGAACCTGGGTCGAAAGTCCCGAAGGAAACCCCAGGTCAGACGGTAGATCCCGATCGCGCCCTCCCCAAAAGTGGGTCCAATGGTCCCGAATTCAGGACCATTGCGGCCCCCGGCGGCGGCGCGACGGGAGTCCAATGAATACGTAGCAACGAACCGGTCGAAGAGATGGGGAAGGTGCCGCAGATGACTGCCACTCCCGCGGAGAAGACGACGGAAACCACGACGCACGGCGAGGCCTGGAACGGCTTCAGGGGAGGCCTGTGGCGCGACACCGTCGACGTCCGCGACTTCGTCCAGCAGAACTACACCCCCTACGAGGGCGACGGCTCCTTCCTCGCCGGCCCGACCGAGCGCACCACCGCCGTGTGGAACAAGCTCCTGTCGATGTTCCCCACCGAGATCGAGCGCGGCGTCTACGACGTGGACGTGAAGACCCCGTCCCGCATCGACGCCTTCCGACCCGGCTACATCGCCGGCGACGCCAAGGACCACCAGGACCTCATCGTCGGCCTCCAGACGGACGGCGCGCTCAAGCGCGCGATCATGCCGAACGGCGGCTGGCGCATGGTCGAGGGCGCCCTCAACGCCTATGGCTACGAGGCCGACCCCGAGGTCCGCGAGATCTACACCCACCTCCGCAAGACCCACAACGAGGGCGTCTTCGACGCCTACACCCCCGAGATCCGCGCCTGCCGCTCCTCCGGCATCATCACCGGCCTGCCCGACGCCTACGGCCGCGGCCGCATCATCGGCGACTACCGCCGCGTCGCCCTCTACGGCGTCGACCGGCTCATCGCCGCCAAGCAGGCCGACAAGGACAGGGCCGCCGCCGAGTGGCCCACCGAGCACGTCATCCGCGACCGCGAGGAGATCTCCGAGCAGATCAAGGCGCTCGGCGAACTCAAGGCCATGGCCCTGTCGTACGGCTACGACATCTCCGGCCCGGCCCGCACCGGCCGCGAGGCCGTCCAGTGGCTGTACTTCGGCTACCTCGCCGCCGTGAAGGAGCAGAACGGCGCGGCCATGTCGATCGGCCGCATCGACAACTTCCTCGACATCTACCTCCAGCGCGACATCGAGGCCGGCCGCATCACCGAGGCCGAGGCCCAGGAGTTCATCGACGACTTCGTCATCAAGCTCCGCATCGTCCGCTTCCTGCGCACCCCCGAGTACAACGACCTCTACTCCGGCGACCCGACCTGGGTCACCTGGTCGATGGCCGGCATCGGCGAGGACGGCCGCCCGCTCGTCTCGCGCACCACCTTCCGCGCCCTCCAGACCCTCTACAACCTCGGCCCGGCCCCCGAGCCGAACCTGACGGTCTTCTGGTCGCGCGCCCTGCCCAAGGGCTTCAAGGACTTCGCCTCCCAGGTCGCCATCGACAGCTCGGCCATCCAGTTCGAGTCCGACGACCTGATGCGCCCCAAGTACGGCGACGACACCGCCATCGCCTGCTGCGTCTCCGCGATGGCCGTCGGCAAGCAGATGCAGTTCTTCGGCGCCCGCGTGAACGTCGCCAAGGCGCTGCTCTACGCGATCAACGGCGGCCGCGACGAGAAGTCCGGCAAGCGCGTCGTCGAGGGCTTCGAGCCCGTCGAGGGCGACTACCTGGACTACGAGACCGTCGCCGAGCGCTACGACGCGATGCTGGACTGGCTGGCGAAGACGTACGTCCACGCGCTCAACGTCATCCACTACATGCACGACAAGTACGCCTACGAGCGCATCGAGATGGCCCTGCACGACCAGGAGATCCTGCGCACCATGGCGTGCGGCATCGCGGGTCTGTCGGTCGCCGCCGACTCCCTCTCGGCGATCAAGCACGCGAAGGTCAAGGTGATCCGCGACGAGACCGGCCTCGCCGTCGACTACGAGATCGAGGGCGACTACCCGGCCTACGGCAACAACGACGACCGCGCCGACCAGATCGCCAAGTCGATCGTGCACGGCTTCATGGAGAAGGTCCGCAAGCACCCGACCTACCGGGACGCGGTCCACACCCAGTCCGTACTGACGATCACCTCGAACGTCGTCTACGGCAAGAAGACCGGCAACACCCCGGACGGCCGCCGCGCCGGCACCCCCTTCGCCCCCGGCGCCAACCCGATGAACGGGCGCGACGAGCACGGCTACATCGCCTCCGCGCTGTCGGTCGCGAAGCTGCCCTACGACGACGCCGAGGACGGCATCTCGCTGACCAACACGATCACCCCCGACGCCCTGGGCCGCACGCCCACCGAGCGGATCGGCAACCTCTCCGGCGTGCTCGACGGCTTCATGGCCAGCGACGGCTTCCACATGAACGTCAACGTCCTCGACAAGGCGACCCTGGAGGACGCCATGGAACACCCGGAGAACTACCCCCAGTTGACCATCCGGGTCTCCGGCTACGCGGTCAACTTCGTCCGCCTGACGCGCGAGCAGCAGCTGGACGTCATCAACCGCACCTTCCACGGCTCGCTGTGATCCGGTCCGCCTGACCGAGACCGCCGGAACCGTACGAGGAGGAACGTCATGACCACACTGCTCACCCAGAACCTGACCGCGAACGACGCCGCCACCCCGGCCGCCGCCGCGACGCACCGCCCCATCGAGGGCTCGGTGCACTCCTGGGACCTGTCGACCGGGGTCGACGGACCGGGCACACGGTTCGTGACGTTCCTCTCCGGCTGCCCGCTGACCTGCCTGTACTGCCACAACCCCGACACCTGGCGGATGCGCGACGGCAAGCGCACCTCGGCCGACGCGATCGTCGCGGAAGCCGCCAAGTACACCCGGTTCATCGAGGCCGCGGGCGGCGGCGCCACCATCAGCGGCGGCGAACCCCTCCTCCAGCCCGTCTTCGCCGGAGAGCTGCTGCACCGCCTCAAGCACGAACTGGGCCTGCACACCGCCCTGGACACCTCGGGCTTCCTCGGCGTGCGCGCCACCGACGCCCTGCTGCGCGACGTGGACCTGGTCCTGCTCGACATCAAGTCCTGGGACCGCGCCACCTACAAGAAGGTCACCGGCCGCCCGCTGCAGCCCACCCTCGACTTCGCGCACCGTCTCGCCGACCTCGGCAAGAACGTCTGGGTGCGCTTCGTGCTCGTCCCCGGGCTGACCGACGACCCCGCCAACATCGAGGGCGTCGCCGCCTTCGCCGGCTCCCTGGGCAACGTCTCCCGGGTCGACGTGCTGCCCTTCCACAAGCTCGGCGAGGCGAAGTGGGAGGCGCTCGGCAAGACCTTCACCCTGCACGACACCCCCGCGCCCACCCCCGAGCAGGTCGCCGCCGCCAAGTCGATCTTCGAGTCCCACGGCCTCCGGGCGGTCTGATCCCGCTCCGCCGCCGGAGACGTACCCTGGAGCCATGAGCAGCACCGCCCCCGACCCCAAGAAGCGCGACCCGAAGAAGCGTGACCCCAAGGCCGCGCTCATCTTCGACGATCCGCTGACCGCGCAGTCCGCGGACGATTCGGACCGCGGGTGGGGCGAGAGGCCGACGGCGTCCGACAACAGCGCCGCCGACCTGGCCCGCTTCCTCGACGAGAAGCCGCCCCACCACATCTGATCCGCTACGGGGTGCTGTGCCCCGAACCGCGCTGCGAGATGAGCGCGTCGCGGATCTCCTTGAGGACCTCCAGCTCCGAGACCTCGATCGTCTCCTGGACGCCCTCCTTCTCCGCCTTCCGGGCCGCGGCCCTGGCCAGGTACTTGGCCATCGGCAGCACCAACAGGAAGTAGACCACCGCGGCGGTGATCACGAAGCTGAGGACGGCGCTGAGCACGGTGCCCCACAGGATCGGGATGCCGCTCGTGACCTCCCCCGCGTCGTTCACCGAGCACGGGCCCTTCAGGCACGACTGGTAGTGGTCGAGGTCCTTGGTGCCGAACGCGCCGACCAGCGGATTGATCACGCCCTTGACCACGGAGTTCACGACGTTCGTGAACGCGGCGCCGATGACCACCGCGACCGCGAGGTCGATCACGTTGCCACGGAGCAGGAAGGCCTTGAAGCCCTCCAGGACGCTTGTCTTTTCCTCGGTCACTCTGGAGCCCTTCTCGACATGTGGGGGAGGGGTACGAGACCCCCGCGTCACCTAAGTCGGGCTGTTCCGAGCATGTCCAATCCTGTACTCCTCGCGGGTGACCACGGCGCAAGGCCGTCGCAATTGCGGGCCCGACCGGCACGGATCCGCTCACCACACCGTCACCGCCAGCCGGGAGGCGGCACCCGCGCCCGCGAGCCGCGCGGCCGTCGCCCGCTCCACCGAGAGCACCACCAGCGCCCCGCCGTCGGCCGCGACGTCCCCCGGCCCCGACCGCGCCGCCCTCGGCACCGAGACCACCCGGGCCCCCGAGGCCAGCACCCGCACCCCCGGCACCCCGTCCGCCCGCGCCGCCACCACGTCGACCCGGTCGCCCGGCCGCAACAGCCGCACCGCTCCCGCGTCGGCGATCCGCACCGGCGCGGACACCGGCGCGGGCGCATGCTTGCGCGACGCACCCGCACGCCCGCCCGGCGGCGCCTGCGCGCGCTCATGCCCGTGCTCAGGCCCTGACGACGGCACGGCGGCCACCAACGCCGCCGCCGTCAGGGCGAGTCCGGCGCCGACCACGGCCCGCCGCCGGCGCCCCGCACCGGACCGCCACCGCCCGCCCCGCACCCGTACCGGAGGGAAGGCGGGCACCACCGACGTCGGCGGAGCGCCGAACCGGCCCGGAGCAGGCGCACCGGAGGAACCAGCGAAATCAGGGGGATCAGCGAACTCGGACACCACGGATGTCACCGCCAGACGGTCGGAAGGAGGGCCGTGACCGGCCGAGCCGGGCACCGCGCCCGTCTCGCCGACCACGATCCGCCCCCGCGCCCCGTCCCGCCGGGCCCCGTGCACTACCGAGCGGTTGTGGACAACTCCCTCATCCGAAAGGGGAGTTCCGCGTTACGGCAGCCGGAATCCCGGGTCCATCCCGCCGAGCGCGCTCGCGCAGAGACAGTCCCGCTCCCCGGTCGCCGGCAGCGCCGCCACCGCGTCGAACAGCACGGTGCGCAGCCGGTCCACGTTCTGCGCGAACACCTTGAGCACGTCGTCGTGCGAGACGCCCTCACCGCTCTCGGCGCCCGCGTCCAGGTCGGTGACGAGCGTCATCGACGTGTAGCAGAGCTCCAGTTCACGGGCGAGCATCGCCTCGGGGTGCCCGGTCATCCCCACCACGGACCAGCCCATGGCGGCATGCCACTGCGACTCGGCACGCGTCGAGAAGCGCGGCCCCTCCACGACCACGAGGGTGCCGCCGTCCACCGGCTCCCAGTCCTTGCCGCGCGCCGCCGCCACCGCGGTCCTGCGCCCCACGGGGCAGTACGGGTCGGCGGGCGAGACGTGCACGACGTTCGGCACGGTGCCGTCCGGCAGCGGATGCCCGTCGAAGTAGGTCTGCGCCCGGGACTTCGTCCGGTCCACGAACTGGTCCGGCACCAGCAGCGTCCCCGGCCCGTACTCCGGCCGCAGGCCGCCCACCGCGCACGGGCCGAGCACCTGGCGCACCCCCACCGAGCGCAGCGCCCACAGATTCGCGCGGTAGTTGATGCGGTGCGGCGGCAGATGGTGACCGCGCCCGTGCCGGGGCAGGAAGGCGACGCGCCGCCCGGCCACCTCACCGAGGAAGAGCGAGTCGCTCGGCGGGCCGTAGGGAGTGTCCACCTGGACCTCGGTCACGTCGTCCAGGAAGGAGTAGAAGCCGGAGCCGCCGATCACGCCGATATCGGCGCTGGCACTTGTGTTCGCGTTCGTCGCCATGGTCAGCACACTAACCAAGCCCGCCCACGCCAAAGACCCCGCCGTCAGGGACGACAGGGTCTCGTAAGACGTCGGAGAGGCGCGCGCCTACGCGGCGGACGACGAGCTGGAAGAGCTCGACGTGCTGGAGGACGACGACTTCGACTTCGAGTCCGAGGACGAAGAGGACGACGAAGAAGAAGACGACGCCGAGGAGGACGACGAGGTCGAGGAACCCGACTTCGTGTCCGACTTCGAGTCGGACTTCGACGACGCCGGGCTGCTGCTCGACGACGAGCCGCGGCTGTCATTGCGGTAGAAGCCGGAGCCCTTGAACACGATGCCGACGGCCGAGAACACCTTCTTCAGGCGGCCACCGCAGTTGGGGCACTCGGTCAGGGCATCGTCGGTGAACTTCTGCACCGCCTCGAGGCCCTCGCCGCACTCGGTGCACTGGTACTGGTAAGTCGGCACTGTGTCTTCCTCCTGGCACTCTCACTCAATGAGTGCTAACGACGGTCCATAGTGGCCTATTCCACGGGATCAGTCCACTGCCACCGGCACTCGGTGACCGACACCACGTGCCACGGTGCGCCCCGCGGACGGCGGAACGAGCCGCGAGCGCAGCAGGAACATGACCACCAGGGCCAGCACGGTGCCGCCCATCGGGACGAGGAAACCGGCCCCGTCCCAGAAGCCGTCCTCCAGCTGTCCGGCCACCGTCACGGCGGCCGCCTGGCCGAGCGCGACGGCGCCGGTGAGCCAGGTGAAGGCCTCCGTGCGGGAGGTCGCGGGCACGATCTTCTCGACGAGCGTGTAGCCGGTGATCAGGGACGGCGCGATGCAGACACCGACCAGCAGGCCCAGCCCGGCGAGCACGACGACGGACTGCGCGGCCCACAGCCCGGACGCGGTGATCGCGAGCGCCGTGTAGCCGATGAGCAGGCGGCGCTGCGGGGCGATCTTCCAGGCGACGGCGCCGCAGACCAGGCCGGAGAGCATGTTGCCGGCGGCGAAGATCCCGTACAGGACACCGTTCAGACCGGGCCGGCCCATCGCCTCGGTGTAGGCGGCGAGCGAGACCTGCATGCCGCCGAAGACGGCGCCGATGCCGAGGAACGTGACGATCAGGACGCGCACGCCGGGCACCCGCAGCGCGGACACGTGCTCCACGCGCGCGTGCTGGTCGAACGGGCGCACCGGAGGCTGGGTGCTCTTCTGGGCGGCGAACAGCAGACCGCCGACCAGGGTGAGCGCGGCCTCGGCGATCAGGCCCGCCGCCGGGTCGACGCCGGTGCACAGCGCGGTGGCGAACAGCGGGCCGAGGACGAAGGTGAACTCGTCGGTGACCGACTCGAAGGCCGCAGCGGTCTGCATCAGGGGCGAGCCCTGGAGCCGCACACCCCAGCGGGCGCGCACCATCGGCCCGATCTGCGGCGTGGAGGCACCGGTCGGCACGGCGGCCAGGAACAGCGTCCAGGTGGGCGCCCCCGACAGTGCGAGCACGGTCAGCGTGAGTCCGGCGGCGGAGTGCACCAGGACGCCGGGCAGCAGCACGGCCCGCTGGCCGAAGCGGTCGGCCAGTTTGCCGCTGTAGGGCGCGAACAGCGCCATGGAGACACCGGTCGTCGCGGAGACCGCGCCCGCGGTGCCGTAGGAGCCGGTGGTGTGCTGGACGAGCAGCACGATCGAGATGGTCAGCATCGCGAACGGCTGGCGCGCGGCGAAGCCGGGCAGCAGGAACGTCCAGGCGCCGCGGGTGCGCAGCAGCCGGCCGTAGCCGGGGCGCTTGGTCCGCCCCTGGTCGGCGGGATCGGTGACCGTGGCCTTCTCTGGCACGGCCCTTGCCTTTCTGCCGCCTGGTAGTGCCCGCCTCCCGGTCGGGGAGGGGGCACCGAGAGCCGTCCTCATGCGCCGGGAACCGAGTGATACCTGCGGTCCGCGCCAGGAGAGGCCCTGGCCAAGCGGTTCGCGCGCGTGAGGGCGGGCGCCGCAAGGGGACCGCGGCCGCTTTGCGGTCGCGCCGGCTCTACTTCAGGCAGAGTCGGTGGTACGTAGGGGTGCGTACGTGTACGTCGTACGTCGGTCCGGGAGCCGGGTGCGCGGGTCTGGTCATTCGCCCATGTACACGGATCCGGTCTCCATGTTAACGGCCGGTTTCCGGTCCGCTGCCCAGCCAGCCGGCCAGCTTGCCGCCCTGGCCGATGGCGCGCAGCCGGGCCTCGGCCGCGTCCCGCACGGGGTCGGTCGCGACCACGAGCAGTTCGTCGCCGCGCCGCAGCACGGTCGTCGGGCCGGGGACGAACGATTCGCCGTCGCGGACGACGAGCGTCACGGAGGCGCCCTTGGGCAGCCGCAGCTCGCCGACCTCCACACCGTGCATTCGCGAGCCCTTGGGCACGGACACGGACAGCAGATGCCCGCGCAGCCGCTCCAGGGGCGCCGATTCGATGCCCAGGTCGGCGGCCTCCGCGGAGTCGCCCAGGTTCAGCTTCCTGGCCAGCCAGGGCAGTGTGGGCCCCTGGATGAGCGTGTAGACGACGACCAGTACGAAGACGATGTTGAAGATCCGCTGGCTGTCGGCGACGCCGGTCACCATCGGGATGGTCGCCAGGATGATGGGCACCGCGCCGCGCAGGCCGGCCCAGGACATGAGGGCCTGCTCCTGCCATCGCATCCGGAACGGCAACAGGCTGATCAGCACTTCCAGCGGTCTGGCGATCATCGTGAGCACCAGTCCGATGAGGAGCGCGGGCACGATGTCGTCGGCCAGCTCGTGCGGGGTGACCAGCAGGCCGAGCAGCACGAACATGCCGATCTGCGCGATCCAGCCGAGCCCTTCGGCGAAGCCGCGGGTGGCCGGCCAGTGGGGCAGCTTGGCGTTGCCCATCACCATGGCGGCCAGATAGACGGCGAGGAATCCGCTGCCGTGGGCCATGGCGCCCGCGGCGTAGGCGACGGTCGCGATGGCCATCACGGCGATCGGGTAGAGGCCGGAGGCGGGCAGCGCGACGTGCCGCAGCCCGTAGGAGCCGAGCCAGCCGACCGCGAGGCCGATCGCGGCACCGATGGCCAGCTCCAGGGCGATCTCGCCGATGAGGACGTACCAGTGCTCCACGGGGCCCGCGGCCGAGAAGGCGACCACGAGGATGACGACCGGGGCGTCGTTGAAGCCGGACTCGGCCTCCAGGACGCCGGTGATGCGGGCCGGCAGCGGCACCTTGCGCAGCACGGAGAAGACGGCCGCGGCGTCCGTCGAGGACACCACCGCGCCGATGATCAGGGCCGGCCGCCAGTCCAGGCCCACCAGATAGTGCGCGCCCGCCGCGGTCACGCCCACGCTCACCGCGACGCCCACGAGGGACAGTGCGACGGCCGCCGGGAGCGCGGGTTTGATCTCCTTCCACTTCGTGCCGAGGCCGCCCTCGGCCAGGATCACGACAAGAGCCGCGTATCCGATGACCTGGGTCATCTCGGCATCGCTGAAGGAGACGTCGCCGATCCCGTCCTGGCCCATGGCGATGCCGATGCCGAGGTACAGGAGCAGGCTGGGCAACCCGCTGCGCGACGAGACGCGCACCGCGGCGACCGCGATGAGCAGCACAAGGGCGCTGACGAGCAGGAGCTGGTTGAGGTGGTGGACAGTCAGGGGCCGTTCCTTCCGCGAGGAGGCTTCGCACGGTCGGCGTGGGGGGAGTTACTTCGTTACCTTACCTAATCTTTGACGCTTTCTTGACGCGAGGGCCGTTTCGCCGACCGCTCGCGGGTGCCTCCTTCCTGACTCCGCGTCCGAGCGCGCTGCGCACTGCTCGTATGGTTGCTCTCGCCCGCCGCTAGCGAAGGACAGCAAGGATCGCGATGCCCTCCACTACGAACGCCTCTGCCGGCAGCAAGCCGCGCAAGAAGAAGGGGCGCCGAGCCCGACTGATCGTGATCGTCCTGGTGTTGGCGGTGATCGCGGGCATCGGGTACGGCGCCTACTGGAGCGTCGACAGCGTCCGTGCCTCCTTGCCGCAGACCACGGGCTCCATCAAGATCGACGGTCTCGACGGGCCCGTTCAGGTCAAACGGGACGGCTACGGCATCCCGCAGGTCTACGCGTCCTCGGACGAGGACCTGTTCAAGGCCCAGGGCTTCGTGCAGGCGCAGGACCGGTTCTACGAGATGGACGTGCGCCGCCACACCACCTCCGGCCGGCTCTCCGAGATGTTCGGCAAGGGGCAGGTCAAGACCGACGAGTTCCTGCGCACGCTCGGCTGGCACCGGGTCGCGCAGGAGGAGTACGACTCCAAGCTCTCGCCGGAGACCAAGAAGTACCTCCAGGCGTACTCCGAGGGAGTCAACGCCTACTTGTCGGGCAAGAGCGGCAAGGAGATCTCCGCGGAGTACGTCGCGCTCGGCTTCGAGAACGACTACAAGCCGCAGAAGTGGACGCCGGTCGACTCGGTGGCCTGGCTGAAGGCGATGGCCTGGGACCTGCGCGGCAACATGCAGGACGAGATCGACCGCTCCCTGATGACGAGCCGCCTCGGCCCGAAGCAGATCGCCGATCTCTACCCCGACTACCCGTACGACCGGAACAAGCCGATCGTCCAGGAGGGCGCCTACAACAGCGCCACCGGTGAGTACGACCCGAAGGCCACCGACACCTCCACGCAGTCCGGCACCTCCGGCGGGACGGCGGGCACCGGCCTCACGGGCGGCACGCAGGCCCCCAGCAGCCTCCAGAGCCAGCTGGGCGGCCTCTCCGACGTCCTGGACCAGATCCCCGACTCCGCGGGCCTGGGACCGAACGGCAACGGCATCGGATCGAACTCCTGGGTCGTCTCCGGAAAGCACACCGTCAGCGGCAAGCCACTGCTCGCCAACGACCCGCACCTCGCGCCGCAACTGCCGTCGGTCTGGTACCAGATGGGCCTGCACTGCACGAAGGTCGGCCCGAAGTGCCAGTACGACGCGACCGGCTACACCTTCGCCGGGATGCCCGGCGTGGTCATCGGCCACAACCAGAACATCTCCTGGGGCCTGACCAACTCGGGCGTCGACGTCACCGACCTGTACCTGGAGAAGTTCAGCGGCGACGGCTACCTGTACGACGACAGGACCAAGCCGTTCACCACCCGCAAGGAAGTCATCAAGGTCGCGGGCGGCGACTCCAAGACCATCACGGTCCGCGAGACCAACAACGGCCCGCTGCTGTCCGACCGCAACGACGAGCTGGTGAAGGTCGGCAAGAAGGCGTCCGTCGGCTCCTCGGCGCCCGACCGCGGCGACGGCTACGGCATCGCGCTGCGCTGGACCGCGCTGGAGCCCGGCAACACCATGGACGCCGTCTTCGAGATCGACAAGGCGTCGAACTGGACCGAGTTCCGCAAGGCCGCCGAGGACTTCCAGGTGCCCTCGCAGAACCTCACGTACGCCGACACCCAGAACAACATCGGCTACACGCTGCCCGGCCGCATCCCGACCCGCGCCGAGGGCGACGACGGCTCCCTGCCGTCGCCGGGCTGGGACTCGAAGTACCGCTGGACCGGCTACATCAAGCAGTCCGAGCTGCCCTACGAGTACAACCCCGAGCGCGGCTACATCGTGACCGCCAACCAGGCCGTCGTCGGCGAGGACTACCCGTACACGCTCACCACGGACTGGGGCTACGGCACCCGCAGCCAGCGCATCTCCGACCTGATCGCCTCGAAGATCAAGGACGGCGGCAAGGTCTCCACCGACGACATGCGCACCACGCAGATGGACAACAGCAGCGAGATCGCCAAGCTGCTGGTGCCCTACCTGCTGAAGATCGACGTCGAGGACAAGGACGTCCGCCAGGCCCAGCAGCTCCTGGAGAACTGGGACTACACCCAGAACCCGGACTCGGCGGCCGCCGCCTACTTCAACTCGGTCTGGCGCAACATCCTGAAGCTGGCCTTCGGCAACAAGCTGCCCAAGGAGCTGCGCGTCGAGGGACAGTGCCTGACCGTCGACCCGGTCGACAACACCGGCCCGGCCGACGAGGACCGCAAGGTCCGCGAGTGCGGCGAGCGCGACACGGACTCAGCGCAGCCCGACGGCGGCGACCGCTGGTTCCAGGTCGTCCGCACCATCCTCAAGGACGAGAAGAACGACTGGTGGAAGGCGCCCAGGTCGCGCACCGACAAGGCCACCCACAACCGTGACCAGCTGTTCGACCGCGCCATGGAGGACGCCCGCTGGGACCTGACGGCCAAGCTGGGCAAGGACATCGACACCTGGAGCTGGGGCCGCCTGCACAAGCTGGAGCTGAAGAACCAGACCCTCGGCACCGAGGGCCCGGGCTGGCTGCAGTACGTGCTCAACCGCGGCCCCTGGAAGCTCGGCGGCGGCGAGGCGGCCGTCGACGCGACCGGCTGGAACGCGGCGGGCGGATACGGCGTCGACTGGGTGCCGTCGATGCGCATGGTGGTCAACCTGGACGACCTCGACAAGTCCCAGTGGATCAACCTGACCGGCGCCTCGGGCCACACCTTCAGCTCCCACTACACGGACCAGACCGACAAGTGGGTCAAAGGCGAGCTGCTGCCGTGGGCGTTCTCCAAGGACGCCGTCGACGACACGACGTCGGACACGCTGGTGCTCAAGCCGTGACACCGGACGCATGAAGACATGAAGAGGGGCCTCCACGCGCGCGTGGAGGCCCCTCTTCATGGGGCGCCTAGAAGCGGCGCACGCCCGACGGCGTCACCACCGCGTGCACGGCCTTGTCGTGCGCCTCGTGCGGGAGGTGCGCGACCACCTCGCCGTCGTACAGGAGCACGACGAGTGCCGGGTGTGCGCCGGAGGCTTCCAGCCGGGCCAGTACGCGGTCGTAGGAGCCGCCGCCGCGGCCGAGCCGCATCCCGCGCGCGTCCACCGCGAGCCCCGGCAGCAGGACGGCGTCCGCCGCGAGCACCGCGTCCCGCCCGAGCCGTTCGCCACCCGGCTCGGCCAGCGTCATCCGGCCCGGATGCCGTACGTCCACGAGGGAACCGGGCCCGTCGTACGCGCCCCAGTCCAGGTCGTTGTCGGGCAGCAGCACCGGCAGGAGCACCCGTGTCCCGCGCGCGTGGAGCGCGTCGAGCAGCGCGCCCGTGCCCGGCTCGGTGCCCACGGACACGTAGGCGGCGACGGTGGACGCCGTCGCCAGCTCGGCGAGGCCGAGGGCGCGCCGGGCGAGAATTGCCTGCGCTTCCCGCACGTCATCCTCTGGCAACGCTTTCCTCACCAGGAGGAACTCCCGCCGCAATGTGCGCTTGTCAGGCTCGGCGGCACGCGCGTCACGTGGGTGCGGGCTCATAGGGAACTCACAAACCTCTCCTCATCCACTCATATATGTGCCAACAAAGCGGACCCACAGATTCCGCCCATTGGCGCCGGATATGGTGACCGACATGACTGACTCGCACACCAGGATCACCAAGGCTGTCATCCCCGCCGCGGGCCTCGGGACCCGGTTCCTGCCGGCCACCAAGGCGACTCCCAAGGAGATGCTCCCGGTCGTCGACAAGCCTGCGATCCAGTACGTGGTCGAAGAGGCCGTGTCAGCGGGTCTCGATGACGTACTCATGATCACAGGCCGCAACAAGCGCCCCCTCGAGGACCACTTCGACCGCAACTACGAGCTCGAGTCGGCCCTCCAGCGCAAGGGCGACGCCAGCCGCCTCGCCAAGGTCCAGGAATCCAGCGACCTCGCGACCATGCACTATGTCCGCCAGGGCGACCCCAGGGGCCTCGGCCACGCCGTGCTGTGCGCCGCCCCGCACGTCGGCCACGAGCCCTTCGCGGTCCTCCTCGGCGACGACCTCATCGACCCGCGCGACCCGCTGCTCGCGCGCATGGTCGAGGTCCAGGAGCAGCACGGCGGCAGCGTCGTCGCGCTCATGGAGGTGGAGCCCTCGCAGATCCACCTCTACGGCTGCGCCGCCGTCGAGACGACCGCCGACGGCGACGTCGTCCAGGTCACCGACCTCGTCGAGAAGCCGGACCCGGCGGACGCACCCTCCAACTACGCGGTCATCGGGCGCTACGTCCTCGACCCGAACATCTTCGACATACTGCGCAAGACCGAGCCGGGCCGCGGCGGCGAGATCCAGCTCACCGACGCGCTGCAGAAGCTCGCCGCGCAGCATCAATCAGCGACTACCGTCGCGGGGACGATCGGCGGCCCCGTGCACGGCGTCGTCTTCAAGGGCCGCCGCTATGACACCGGCGATCGCGGCGACTATCTGCGTGCCATTGTCAGACTCGCGTGCGAACGTGAGGACCTGGGCCCGGACTTCCGGACCTGGCTTCGCAGTTACGTCACCGAGGAGATGTAGCACCTTGAGCAGCGCGACCACCCCGTCCGCCACCGGTCAGCACCAGCTGTGGTCGGTGGACGAGCACCTGGACGACATCCTCACCACCGTCCACCCGCTCGACCCCATCGAGCTGCAACTCCTCGACGCCCAGGGCTGTGTGCTGGTCGAGGACGTGACGGTGCCGGTCTCGCTGCCCCCGTTCGACAACAGCTCGATGGACGGCTACGCGGTGCGCGTCGCCGATGTCGCGGGCGCGAGCGAGGAGTTCCCCGCCGTGCTCACGGTGATCGGCGACGTCGCGGCGGGCGCGGCCGGACCCGACGGACAGCCCACCGTCGGCCCCGGCCAGGCCGCCCGCATCATGACCGGCGCCCCGCTGCCGCCCGGCGCGGAAGCCGTCGTCCCCGTCGAGTGGACCGACGGCGGCCTCGGCGCGGGACCGGTCGCCTCCATGACCGCCCACAGCGCGGCCCCCGAGGGCGCCTCCGGCGAAGTCCGCGTGCACCGCCCCGCCCCGGCACGCGCGCACGTCCGCGCCCAGGGCAGCGACGTCCGGGCCGGCGACAAGGCGCTCGCCGCCGGCACCGTGCTCGGCCCGCCGCAGATCGCCCTCCTCGCCGCCATCGGCCGCGGCACCGTACGCGTACGCCCGCGCCCGCGCGTGGTCGTCGTCTCCACCGGCAGCGAACTGGTCCAGCCCGGCGAGCAGTTGGCCGACGGCCAGATCTACGACTCCAACAGCTTCGCGCTGACCGCCGCCGCCCGCGACGCCGGAGCCATCGCCTACCGGGTCGGCGCGGTCGCCGACGACGCCGAGACGCTCCGCTCCACCATCGAGGACCAGCTGATCCGCGCCGACCTCATCGTCACCACCGGCGGCGTCAGCGTCGGCGCGTACGACGTCGTGAAGGAGGCCCTGACCTCCATCGGCGACCCCGATGCGGAGGACGGCCTCGGCGCCGGCAGCGGCGTCGAGTTCCGCAAGCTGGCCATGCAGCCCGGCAAGCCGCAGGGCTTCGGCTCGGTCGGCCCCGACCACACCCCGCTGCTCGCCCTTCCCGGCAACCCGGTCTCCAGCTACGTCTCCTTCGAACTGTTCGTCCGCCCCGCCGTCCGGACGCTGATGGGCCTGCCCGCCGAGACCGTCCAGCGCCCCAGGGCCCGCGCGGAGCTGGCCACCGACAAGGCCCTGACCTCGCCGTCCGGCCGCCGCCAGTTCCTGCGCGGGGTGTACGACGCCGAGGCCGGCCGGGTCGCGCCCGTCGGCGGCTCCGGCTCCCACCTCATCGCGGCGCTCGCCCAGGCGGACGCGCTGATCGTGGTCCCCGAGGACGTCACGTCGGTCGAGCCCGGCACCGAGGTCGACGTGGTCGTCCTGGGCTGACCCGCCCGGCCGCCGCGGGCTCGCGATACCGTGTCGCGCACAACAGTCCGGCGCGCCCGCACCGCGCACGGCTCGGATCGGGAGCGCCACCACGCCATGAGCACTTCGCAAGGACACCTCACCCATCTCGACGAGGCGGGCGCGGCCCGCATGGTCGACGTGTCCGGCAAGGACGTCACCGCACGCACCGCGCGTGCCAGCGGGCGCGTGCTCGTGTCGTCGCGCGTGGTCGAGCTGCTGCGCGGCGAGGGCGTCCCCAAGGGCGACGCCCTCGCGACCGCGCGGATCGCCGGGATCATGGGCGCCAAGCGCACCCCCGACCTGATCCCGCTGTGCCACCCGCTCGCCGTGTCCGGCGTGAAGGTGGACCTGTCCGTGGCGGACGACGCCGTCGAGATCCTGGCCACGGTGAAGACGACGGACCGTACGGGCGTGGAGATGGAGGCCCTCACCGCGGTCTCGGTCGCCGCCCTCACCGTCGTCGACATGGTCAAGGCCGTCGACAAGGGCGCCGTCATCTCCGACGTGCGGGTCGAGGAGAAGACGGGCGGCAAGTCGGGCACCTGGAGCCGGTCATGACGGTGACTCCGTCGGTTCGGCGGGTTTCCGGGCGGCTCACGCCGCGTTCGCCCGAGGGGCGGGTGTGTCCGCTCTCGTCGGCGTCCGCGGGCCGGTGGCTCCGCCGCGCGCAGTTCCCCGCGCCCCTGACGGGGCTCGGGCAGGGAGGCCGCCATGTCTGAGACCTACCGCGCCCTCGTCGTCACCGCCTCCAACCGGGCCGCCGCGGGCGTCTACGCCGACAAGGGCGGTCCCCTGATCGCCGAGGGGTTGCGGGCGATGGGCTTCCGGGTCGAGGGGCCCCAGGTGGTCCCGGACGGCGACCCCGTCGAGGCCGCCCTGCGGGCCGCGGTGGAAGCGGCGTACGACGTCGTCGTCACCACCGGCGGCACCGGCATCTCGCCCACCGACCGCACCCCCGAGGCGACCGCCCGCGTCATCGACCACGAGGTGCCGGGCATCCCCGAGGCGATCCGCGCGTACGGCCGGGAGAAAGTGCCCACGGCGGCGCTCTCCCGTGGCCTCGCCGGGGTCGCCGGGCGCACACTCATCGTGAACCTTCCGGGGTCGAGCGGGGGAGTGAAGGACGGCCTCGCCGTCCTGGCCCCCCTGCTCACCCACGCCGTCGACCAGCTCCGCGGCGGCGACCATCCCGGACCGGACACCGGACCGGATGCCCACGCCGGGGGTGCGCTCTGAACAGCCCGTCCTGGCCCGTCGTCCTGGCGGACGGCGATGTCGTCCTCCGCCCGATAAGGCTGCGCGACCAGCGTGCCTGGCGCGAGGTGAACCGGCGCAACCGCGACTGGCTGCGCCCCTGGGAGGCGACGATCCCGCCGCCGACCCCGAGCGGCCCGATCACGCACCGCCCGACCTACCGTCAGATGGTCCGCCATCTGCGCGCGGAGGCCAACGCGGGCCGGATGCTGCCCTTCGTCATCGAGTACCAGGGCCGCCTGGTCGGTCAGTTGACCGTGGCCGGGATCACCTGGGGGTCGATGTGCTCGGGGCACGTCGGCTACTGGGTCGACCAGTCCGTCGCCGGGCGCGGAGTGATGCCGACGGCCGTCGCGCTCGCCGTCGACCACTGCTTCCGCACCGTGGGCCTGCACCGCATCGAGGTCTGCATTCGGCCGGAGAACGGGCCGAGCCGCCGGGTCGTGGAGAAACTCGGATTCCGCGAGGAGGGGCTGCGTCCACGGTATCTTCACATCGACGGCGGCTGGCGCGATCATCTCGTCTTCGCGCTCACCGCCGAAGAGGTCCCTGAGGGCATGCTCAGGCGCTGGCGGCGCGAGCGTCCCGGCAACAGCGCAGGTCCGGGGGCACCCAACACGGTGGACCCGGGAACCCCTTCGAAATAAAATAAATGTTCGAATTTGATCGTCGGTGGACCGTGAGAGCCATTAAATTCCCGCTCCGGTCGGCCAGTTGATCGCACCAGTCGCAAAAAAAGCTCGAAATATCAGCCAGATCGTGCGACACACCGACTCAATTGGCGGATCCCCTCACGGAAACCCCTCTACGGTGTGACCGTGAGCAGCAGCGGCCTCATCTACGCAGTCATCGTCGGGGCCTGGGCCGCCTACTTGGTGCCGATGTGGCTCCGTAGGCAGGACGAGCTGAACGAAGCCCGTCCGACGGAACGCTTCAGCACCGCGATCCGACTTCTCTCCGGTCGGGCGGGCATGGAGCGCCGTTACGCCAAGGACCTCCAGGCACGCTCGCCCGAGGACGAGCGGCGCGGCGACCCGGTCGACCCGGACGCGCCCACCGATCCGGTGGACGTCCGGGCCTTCGTCGCGCCCTCGGCCGGCGAGCGGCCCCCCGCGGTCACCGAACGGCCCCCGGCCGCCGACCGCCCCCCGACCACCCACCGCCCCCCGGCCGCCCCGCGCCCGGCACCCGCCCAGCGCCCCCCGGCCCCCGGACGCGACCACCCCGAACCGGTCCGCGAACCGGCGCAGGCGGCCGCCAAGTCCCGCGCCGCCCGTGCGGCTTCCGCCGAGGCACAGGCCCGCGCCCGCCGCACCAAGGTGCTCGCCCGCCGCCGCCGTACCACCGTGATGCTCTTCATCGCGTTCACCGTCGGCGCGGTCGTCGCCGGAGTCGGCGGCATCGCGTTCCTGTGGGCACCCGCGGCACCGGCCCTGCTGCTCAGCGCGTACATCGTCTATCTGCGCGCCCAGGAGCGCCGCCGCTTCGCCTACGTCATGGACCGCCGCCGCGCCGAGATCGCGGCGCAGCGCCTCCGCGAGCGGCAGCCCCGCAGGCGCCAGGCGGCCGCGGGCCGCGCCACGGCCGAGCACGGCCAGTACGCTGAATACTCCGACACCGCGGAGGAAGGACCAGAGACCGAGGAGAGCGCCACCGACCCCGGACTCGAAGCGCTCGCCGCCGACCGGCGCGCCCTCGTCGAGCAGACCGACCACGCCGAGTGGGTCGACCAGCAGCGCGAGCGCCAGCGCCACCCCGGCCCCGGCGACAGCTGGGACCCGGTGCCGGTCCCGCTGCCCACCTACGTGACGGCGCCGGTCGCCCCGCGTGCCGGCGGCGGCATCGACTACGGCGCCCCCGAGACCTGGAGCGCCGCCCGCTCGTCGGCCGTCGAGGAGGAGCACGCCGAGGAGGCGCCCACCGCCGACGACGGACGCAGCGACGCCCGCCGCGCCGCCTCCGCCCGCCGCTCGCGCGAGCGCGGCCGCACCCCGCTCTTCGACCAGTACGACGACGGTGCGGACGGCCGGCCCCGCGCCGCCAACGAGTGACCGGGCTGACCAGCCCGTAACGGATTTCCGAGCACCCCGGCCGGGGTGCTAGAGTTTCACTCGTTGCAAGGGCCTGTGGCGCAGTCCGGTAGCGCACCTCGTTCGCATCGAGGGGGCCAGGGGTTCGAATCCCCTCAGGTCCACTGCAACACCGCTTGTGAGGCGACTCGCAGACGGTGGACAAGATCCCGTCCGATCATCACGATCGGGCGGGATCTTTGCGTTGACGGGATTTTTGCGTTGACGGGTCGGCTGCGTCGACGGGTCGGCCGACGGTGAAATCCCCTGTCCCGCACGGCATTCGCGCGCGAGAATCGCGACCATGCCTGAAACCCCTGACAGTCCTGACACCGCCGGTGGTGCCTCCGCCTTCCACGACCTCTCCGCCTATCTCGCCCTGCCCCGCGTCAACTCCCTCGCCCTGTCCGGCGACGGCAGCCGGCTGGTCGCCGCCGTGCAGAACCTGTCCGGCGACGGCACCCGCTTCGTGTCCGGCCTGTGGGAGCTCGACCCCGCCGGCACGCGCGAGGCGGTCCGGCTGACCCGGTCCGACAAGGGCGAGTCCGGGCCCGCGTTCGGCCCGGACGGAGCGCTGTACTTCCTGTCCGGCCGCCCCGGTGACAGCGACGGAGACGACGGCAAGCACGAGGGGCCCGCGCTGTGGGCGCTGCCCCCGCGCGGCGAGGCCGCCGTCGTGGCCCGCCACCCGGGCGGCATCGCGGCGTACACCGTCGCCCGCGACTCCGGCGCCCTCGCCCATGTCGCCGGACTGCTGCCCGGCACCGCCGACGCCGAGGCACACGACAGGCTCCGCAAGGAACGCGAGGACGCCAAGGTCACCGCGATCCTCTACGAGGCCGGGCCGACCCGTGCCTGGGACCGTGACCTCGGCCCCGAGGACCCGCACGTCTTCGTCCGCGCCACCGCCGACGCCTCCCTCGTCGACGCCGGCGGACAGGGCGCCGGCCTGGAGGACGCCGGCGACGCCGTGCTGTCGCCGGACGGCACGCGGGTGGCGTACACCCGGTTCGAGGCCGGCCGCGTCCCCGACGAGAACCGCACCGCCGTGGTGATCGCCGACGCGACGACCGGCAAGCCGCTCCACGTCCTCGGCGACCTGGTCCACCTCTACGAGGCGCCGGTCTTCACCGGCGACGGCACCGCCGTCGTGTGCAGCCGGATGTTCTACCCCACCTACGACGAACCCTGGGACGGCACGCTCGTCCGCATCGACCTGGCGAGCGGCGAGGTCACCGACCTGCTGCCCGGGTTCGACAACTGGCCCGGCGGCACCGTCTGTTCACCGGCCGACGACACCCTCTTCTTCACGGCCGACGAGAAGGGCCACAGCCCCGTCTTCCGGCGCGACCCCGACGGCACCGTCACCCGGCTCACCGCCTCCGGCGCGTACGGCTCCCTGTGCGTGGCCCCCGACGGCCGCACCCTGTACGCCCTGCGCAACGCCATCGACTCACCGCCGCGCCCCGTCCGCCTCGACGCCGCGACGGCCGACCAGACGCCGGCCGAACTGCCCGCCCCGGGCGGAGTCGGCGCCCTGCCCGGCACCCTCACCGAGGTGCACGTCGAGGCCGACGACGGCTTCCCCCTGCGCGGCTGGCTCGTGCTGCCCGAGGGCGCCTGTGCCGAGCGGCCCGCGCCGCTGCTCGTCTCCGTCCACGGCGGACCGCAGGGCTCCTGGAACGCCTGGACCTGGCGGTGGAACCCGTGGCCGTTCGCCGCGCGCGGCTACGCGGTGCTGCTCCCTGACCCGGCCCTGTCGACCGGCTACGGGCAGCGCAACCACGAGCGCGGCTGGGGGCAGTGGGGCGGGCGCCCGTACGACGACGTGATGGCGCTGACCGACGCCACCGAGGCCCGCGACGACATCGACGCCACCCGCACCGGGCTCGCGGGCGGCTCCTACGGCGGCTACATGGCCAACCGGGTCGCCACCAGCACCGACCGTTTCAAGGCGATCGTCAGCCACGCGGGCCTGTGGGACCTGCGGATGTTCCAGGGCGACACCGACGTCCCCTGGTACTTCCAGCGGATCTTCGGCGACCCGCTGACCCGCCCCGAGCGGTACGAGGCCGACTCCCCGTACGAGAACGCCGCGAAGATCAGCACCCCGATGCTGGTCATCCACGGCGCGAAGGACTACCGGGTGCCCGTCGGCCAGGGCGCGGCGCTCTTCCAGGACCTCCAGCGGTTCGAAGTCCCCGCGAAGTACCTCTACTTCCCGGACGAGAACCACTGGATCCTTTCGCCGGGTCACATCAAGGTCTGGTACGAGACGTTCCTGAACTTCATCGACCACCACGTGCTCGGCACCGAGTGGCAGCGCCCCGGACTGCTGTGACGGTCAGCCCTGGAGGGGCTTGGCGTAGCAGCGGCTGAGCTCCTCGAACCGGTAGTGCCCGAACTTGGCGCACGGCTCGTACCCGCTCGACAGGTACAGCGCTATGGCCTCGGGCTGCTTGGTGCCGGTCTCCAGGACCATGCGGGTGCGGCCCGCCGCGCGGGCGTCGTCCTCCAGGGCGGCCAGGATGCGGCGGGCCAGCCCGAGCCCGCGGGCCTCCGGGGTGACGTACATCCGCTTCAGCTCGGCGTCCCCGTCCGCGTACCCCTCGTCGTTCTCGTCCTGCGTGCGCCAGCCGCCGGTGGCCAGCGGGACGCCCGCCGCGTCGTACGCGATCAGGTAGTGGCCGCGCGGGGCGTCGAACATCGTCGGGTCGAGGGGAGTGACATCGCCCTCGTCGCCGTAGCGCTCCGCATATTCGAGCTGTACGCGGTCGTTCAGGGCGACCGCGTCGGGGTGGCCGAAGGAGACCTGCCGCACGGTGATCCCGGCGGTGGTGGCGGACGGCGCGGACTGGATACTCATACGTTCCATCGTAACTCTATGCTGAAGCGCTTGCGGCTGGTCCGTCCAGTGTGCCGGTACCGTGGCCGGGTGCTGACTGTGACCAGTGTGAACGTGAACGGGCTGCGGGCCGCCGCCAAGAAGGGCTTCGTGGAGTGGCTCGCCGAGACCTCCGCCGACGTCCTGTGCCTCCAGGAGGTGCGGGCCGAGCCGCACCAGCTGCCCGACGAGGTGCGCGAACCCGAGGGGTGGCACGTCGTGCACGCCCCGGCCGCCGCCAAGGGTCGCGCCGGAGTCTCCCTCTACACGCGGCGCGAGCCGGAGCGGGTGCGGATCGGGTTCGGGTCGGCCGAGTTCGACGGCAGCGGCCGGTACGTGGAGGCGGACCTGCCCGGCGTCACCGTCGCCTCCCTCTATCTGCCCTCCGGCGAGGTCGGCACGGAGCGGCAGGACGAGAAGATCCGGTTCATGACCGAGTTCCACGCCTACCTGAAGGACCTGCGCGAGCGAGCCGCCGCCGACGGCCGCGAGGTCGTCGTCTGCGGCGACTGGAACATCGCCCACCAGGAGGCCGACCTCAAGAACTGGAAGGCCAACAAGAAGAACTCCGGCTTCCTCCCCGAGGAGCGGGAGTGGCTGGGCCAGGTCCTCGACGCGAACGACGGCGGCTACGTCGACGTGGTGCGGGCGCTGCACCCGGACGTCGAGGGGCCGTACTCGTGGTGGTCGTATCGCGGACGTGCGTTCGATAACGACGCAGGATGGCGCATCGATTATCAGCTCTCGACGCCGGGGCTCGCGCAGCGCGCGGTCAAGGGGTTCGTGGAGCGGGCGGCCACCCACGCGGAGCGCTGGTCGGACCACGCCCCGGTCACCGTCGTCTACGAGTAGGACCCGCCCGGGGGCGGGCTGAGTTTGCGGTCCAGGGCCATCGAGAGTTCCGCCTCCACCACCGACTTGGCCAGCGGGCGCAGGCGTTGGACGTCCTTTTCGTCGCCGTGGGCCAGGACCAGTTCGTGGAAGAGGGTGGCGAGTGCGTCCGCGTGTTCGCGGACGGTGCGGGCGGCGGCCAGGACCTCCGCGAGCGGGATGCCCTCGCGGACCAGGGCCGCCGAGACGTCGAGCAGGCGGCGGCTGATGTGGACGATCTCCTCGCCGTCGGTGCCGAGGTAGCCGAGGTCCAGGGCCGCCTGGAGGTTCTCCGGGGTGACGTCGCCGGCGAAGTGGTCGGCGAGTTCGGTGGCGGTCAGGCGGACCGGGATCTCCTCGGTGGGTTCGCCGATGCCGAGGAGTTCGGCGACGTCGCGGCCGCGGTCGAAGGCCTCGGAGAGTTCGGCGATGCCGTTGAGGGTGTGGCCGCGCTCCAGGAGCTGGGCGATCGTGTGCAGGCGGGCCAGGTGCGTGTCGTCGTACCAGGCGATGCGGCCCTCGCGGCGCGGGGGCTTGATGAGGCCGCGCTCGCGGTAGAAGCGCACGGTGCGCACCGTGATGCCGGCCGCCCTGGCCAGCTCCTCCATGCGGTACTCGCGCTGCTCGCTGGGTTCCGTCGCTTCTGTGGGCACGGCACGACCCTATGTTGTACCGCCGGTAACTTTCCTCGGTCCTACCCCTACCGCTCGGTAATCAGCTGCTCTACCCTCCGGACTACGCCAGTGTTTACTGGCGGAGTCGTGCGGCAAGGGAGGCCCCGGGATGACCGAGCACGAGCACGTACGGGTGGCGGTGATCGGGTCCGGGTTCGGCGGGCTCGGCGCGGCGGTCAGGCTGCGCCGTGAGGGCATCACCGACTTCGTGGTCCTGGAGCGGGCCTCCACGGTGGGCGGGACCTGGCGGGACAACAGCTACCCGGGCTGCGCCTGTGACGTGCCGTCGCACCTGTACTCGTTCTCGTTCGCCCCGAACCCGGACTGGCCGCGGACCTTCTCCGGGCAGGAGCGCATCCAGGAGTACCTGGAGGGGGTCGCCGACACCTTCCGGCTGCGCCCGCACATCCGCTTCGACTCCGAGGTGAAGCAGGCGCGCTGGGACAGCGAGAAGCTGTGGTGGGAGGTCGAGACCGCCCAGGGCGTCATCACCGCCGATGTCGTCGTCTCCGCCACCGGGCCGCTGTCCGACCCGAAGATCCCGGAGATCAAGGGGCTCGACTCCTTCCCCGGCAAGGTCTTCCACTCGGCGCGCTGGGACCACGACTACGACCTGCGCGGCAAGCGCGTCGCGATGATCGGGACCGGCGCGTCCGCGATCCAGATCGTGCCCGCCGTCCAGAAGGAGGTCGGGAGGCTGACCCTCTTCCAGCGGACGCCTCCGTGGGTCATGCCGCGCGCCGACCGCGCCATCTCCAGGGCCGAGCGCTGGCTGCACCGGCAGCTGCCGTTCACCACGCAGGCGCGGCGCGGACTGCTGTGGGGCATCCGGGAGTTGCAGGTCCAGGCGTTCACCAAGCGGCCCAACGAGCTGGGCATGGTCGAGCAGCTCGCCAAGCGGAACATGCACCGGGCGGTCAAGGACCCGGCGCTGCGCGCCAAGCTCACCCCCGACTACCGCATCGGCTGCAAGCGCATCCTGCTGTCGAACGCGTACTATCCGGCGCTCGCGCAGCCCAACGTCGACGTGGTCGCGTCCGGGCTGAGCGAGATCCGCGGGAACACGCTGGTCGCCGCGGACGGCACCGAGGCCGAGGTCGACGCGATCGTGTTCGGCACCGGGTTCCACGTCACGGACATGCCGATCGCGGAGCGGGTCGTCGGCGCGGACGGGGTCAGCCTCGCCGAGAGCTGGAAGGGCGGGATGGCGGCGCTGCGCGGTGCCACGGCCGCCGGTTTCCCGAACTTCATGACGATCATCGGCCCGAACACCGGGCTCGGGAACTCCTCGATGATCCTGATGATCGAGTCCCAGCTGAACTATCTGGCCGACTACATGCGGCAGTTGACCGTGCTCGGCGGGCGGGTCGCCCTCACGCCGCGCGAGACCGCCGTCTCCGGCTGGAACAACCGCGTACAGGACCGGATGAAGCGCACGGTGTGGAACACCGGCGGCTGCGACAGCTGGTACCTGGACGAGAACGGCCGCAACACGACGGTGTGGCCGGGCACCACGACCGAGTTCCGGCAGGCCACGCGGCGCGTGGACGTGGGGGAGTACGAGGTGGTGCGCCCGCCCGTCGAAGCGGAGTCCGGAAAGTCCCGTACGAAGAAGAAGACGAAGGTGAGTGCCGCGTGAGCCGTCTGACCCATGTCCGGACCGGGCCGTACGCGCCGCCCGTGGCCGTCGACGAACTGACCGTCACCTCGGCGGACGGTGCCCGGCTCCATGTCGAGGTGCACGGTCCGGCCGACGGGCCCGCCGTCGTGCTGTCGCACGGCTGGACCTGCTCGACCGCCTTCTGGGCGGCGCAGACCCGGGCCCTCGCCACCGACCACCGGGTGATCGTGTACGACCAGCGCGGGCACGGCCGCAGCCCGGCCTCCGCCCAACTCCCGTACACCACCGACATGCTGGCCGACGACCTGGAGGCGGTGCTGGGCGCGACGCTCGCGCCGGGGCAGCGGGCCGTGCTCGCCGGGCACTCCATGGGCGGTATGACGCTGATGGCCGCGGCGGGGCGGGCGAAGGTCGCGGAGCACGCGGCCGCGCTGCTGCTGTGCAGCACCGGCAGCTCGGGTCTGGTGGCCGAGTCGACCGTGGTGCCGCTGCTGCGTCCGGGCGGGCTGCGCACCCGGCTGACCCGGGCGGTCCTCGGTTCGAAGGCGCCGCTCGGGCCGGTCACGCCGGTCGGCAAGAAGGTCCTCAGGTACGCGACGATGGGCCCGGGTTCCTCGCCCGACAAGGTCGAGGCGTGCGCGCGGATCGTGCACGCGTGCCCGCGCGAGGTGCGGTACGGCTGGTCGCAGGTGCTCGAACAGCTCCAGGTCGACGCCGGGGTGCGGGAGCTGACCATGCCGGTGGCCGTGCTCGCGGGCACCGCCGACCGGATGACGCCCGTGGTGCTGGCCCGGCGGATCGCCGCCGAGCTGCCGAACTGCGTGGGTCTGACCGAGCTGCCGGGACTCGGCCACATGACGCCCATCGAGGCGCCGGAGGCGGTCACCGGGAAGATCCGGGAACTGTCCCGTACGTACATACCGACACCGGCACAGGTGGAACAGGACCGCGAAGGAGTGGACGCCGCATGAGCAAGGTCAGTCTCGAGGGTCAGGTCGCGGTCGTCACGGGCGCGGCGCGCGGGGTCGGCGAGCTGCTCGCCCGCAAGCTGTCGGCGCGCGGCGCCAAGATCGCGCTGGTCGGTCTGGAGCCGGACGAGCTGAAGCAGGTCGCGGGGCGGCTGCACTCCGACGCCGACTGGTGGCACGCCGATGTCACCGATCACGTGGCGATGGCGCGGGTCGCGCAGGAGGTGAAGGAGCGGTTCGGGAAGGTCGACATCGTCGTGGCCAACGCGGGGGTCGCCACCGGTGGTCCGGTCGTGGACTCCGACCCCGTCGCCTGGCGGCGGGTCATCGAGGTGAACCTCATCGGGTCGGCCGTCACCGGCCGCGCCTTCCTGCCCGTGCTGATGGAGTCGCGCGGCTATCTGCTGCAGATCGCCTCGCTCGCCGCGCTCACCCCGGCGCCGATGATGAGCGCGTACTGCGCGTCGAAGTCGGGTGTCGAGGCGTACGCGCACAGCCTGCGCGGCGAGGTCGGCTACAAGGGCGTGCGGGTCGGCGTCGGTTATCTGTCGTGGACCGACACGGACATGGTGCGCGGCGCGGACCAGGACGACGTGATGCGCGAGCTGCGCCAGCGGCTGCCGTGGCCGACGAACAAGACGTATCCGCTGGGCCCGGCGGTCGACCGGATCGTGGACGGCATCGAGCGGCGGTCCGCGCACGTGTACGCGCAGTGGTGGCTGCGCGGCATGCAGGGCATCCGGGGTTATCTGCCCGCGCTGATCGGGACGGTCGGGCAGCGCGAGATGCGCCGGTTCGAGGGCCGGCTCGGTCATGTGCCGAAGGGTCTGGTGGGCGCCGGAGGGGCTGCCGACGAATCGGTGCGGGGCGGCTGACCTGCGCTTTCGTGCGGCCTGTACGGTCGGTCATTGATCGAAATGCGGCTTATGTCACCCCGTGTCAGTCTGGTCGAGGCCCCAACCCCTCACCCACTACGGGAGTGAACAAGCATGGGCATCATGGACCAGTTCAAGGACAAGGCCGACCAGCTCCAGGACCAGGCCAAGGAGAAGCTCGGCGGCGCCAAGGACGAGGCGGGCGAGCGCTCGCAGCAGGCCCAGGACCAGGCCGGCGAGCGCGCTCAGCAGATGCAGGACGAGGCGGGCGAGCGCTCGCAGCAGGCCCGGGAGAAGTTCGACCAGGACTCCTGACCCGCGCGTCGGTGTCTGACGTATGAGCAGGCTCTGCCCGTCCTGAGCGCTCCTTGAGCGCACCACGGACATGATCGGGCCCCACCCGGAACTCACGGGTGGGGCCCGATCCCCGTTCACCTGGGCGGCAGTTGGGGCCGTCGCCGGTCCGGTACGTCCGAGTAGTCGGGCGGGGTGAGGGCGCCCTGTTCGCGCAGCAGGTCCAGGGCCAGTTCGACGGCGTCGTCGAGCTGGGCGTGCCGGCCCTCCGCCCAGTCCAGCGGGGTGCGCAGCGCCTCGATGTCGGGGTCGACGCCGCGGTTCTCGATCGACCAGCCGTACTCGGGGAACCAGGCCGCGTTCATCGGCACCGTGATCGCCGTGCCGTCGCCGAGCCGGTGCCGTCCGGTCATGCCGACGACGCCGCCCCAGGTGCGCTGGCCGACGACGGGTCCGAGCGCGAGCAGCTTGAACGCGGCGGTGATCATGTCGCCGTCGGACGAGGTCGCCTCGTCGGCGAGGGCGACCACGGGGCCGCGCGGGGCGTTGGACGCGTACGACACCGCCTGGGCGTTGCGGGTGAGGTCCCAGCCGAGGATCCGGCGGGACAGCTTCTCGACGACGAGTTCGCTGATGTGGCCGCCCGCGTTGCCGCGTACGTCGATGATGAGGGCGGGGCGGGAGACCTCCATGCGCAGGTCGCGGTTGAACTGGGCCCAGCCGGAGCCGCCCAGGTCGGGGATGTGCAGATAGCCGCACTTGCCGTTGCTCAACTCCCGGACGACGGCCCGGCGTTTGGCGACCCAGTCCTGATAGCGCAGGGGCCGTTCGTCGATCAGCGGGACCACCGCGACCCGGCGGGCCCGGCCGCCGCCCTCGGCCGGGTCGAAGGTCAGCTCCACCGTGGTGCCGCCGGCGCCCGCGAGCAGGGGGAACGGGCCCGCGACCGGGTCGACCCGGCGCCCGTCGACATGGGTGAGGGCGGCGCCCTCGCGGATGCCGGTGCCGGACAGCGGGGAGCGCGCCCGGGAGTCGGACGAGTCGCCGGGCAGGATCCGGCTGATCACCCAACTGCCGTCCCGGCAGACGAAGTTGGCGCCGAGCAGGCCCTGGGCGCGCTGGTAGTGCGGCGGGCCCTCGTTGCGGCGGGCGGGGGAGACGTAGGCGTGCGAGGTGCCGAGTTCGCCGAGTACCTCGCGCAGCAGGTCGGCGAACTCGTCCGGTGACGCGACCCGCTCCACGAGCGGCCGGTACTGGTCGAGGACGGCGTCCCAGTCGATGCCGCACATCTTCGGTTCCCAGAAGTAGGCGCGGATGATCCGGCCCGCCTCGTCGTAGGCCTGGCGCCATTCGGCGGCCGGGTCGACCTCGTGGAGGATGCGGCGCAGGTCGATGAAGACCGTGGAGTCGGAGTCGCCGGCCTCGGTGGAGGGGACGGCCTGGAGGTCGCCCTCGTCGGCGACGACGAGCCGGGTGCCGTCGCCGCTTACCGCGAACCAGTCCATGTGGTCGACGAGTTGGGTCTTCTTGCCCTTGCTGAGGTTGAAGTGTTCGAGGGTCGGCTGGGAGGAGGTGTCGGCCGGGTTGGCGAACGTCTCGCCGAGCGCGCCGGAGATCGGCCAGCGCAGCCAGACCAGGCCGCCGCCGGAGACCGGGTGCAGCGCCGAGTACTTGGAGGCCGCGACCGGGAACGGCACGACCCGGTTGGCCAGGCCCTCGATCTCGACGGTCGGGGTGCCGTCGCTCCCGCTGTCCTCGACCGGGTCGAGGCCCCCGGCGGCGGTGCGTCCGTCGGGCGACAGTGCGAACGGGGACGGCGTCGCGGAGGACAGCGGTACGAGGTAGGGGCGGCAGCCGAGCGGGAAGGACAGGTCGCCGGTGTGCACGTCGTAGACCGGGTCGAAGCCGCGCCAGGACAGGAAGGCGAGATAGCGGCCGTCGCGGGTGAAGACCGGGTTCTCGTCCTCGAAGCGGCCGTTGGTGACGTCGACGATGCCGTGGTCGCCGGGGCCGGTGATGCGGGCCATCTTGATCTGGCGCAGGGAGCGGCCGATGCCCGGGTGGGACCAGGTCAGCCAGGCGCCGTCGGGGGAGAAGGCGAGGTCGCGGACCGGGCCGTTCGTGGACCGGATCAGCTCGGTGACCTCGGCGGTCTCGGTGACCTCGGTGGCCGTGGCCTCGGTCGCCCCGTCGCCGGGCACGGTGAGCAGCAGCAGGCGGCCGTCGTTGGAGGCGACGGCGAGCCGCTCGCCGTCGGGGTCGGCGACCAGTTCCTGCACCCGGCCGAGTCCGCCCGAGGCGAGGCGCCGGGGCGGGCGGTCGCCGCTGGCCCGGGGCAGATAGGCGATCTCGACGGCGTCCTCGCCGGCCGCGTCGGTGACGTAGGCGACCTGCCCGCCGGAGCCCAGCATCTCGGGCAGTCGCACCCGTACGCCCGGGGTGTCGGCGATGGTGCGGGCCGGGCCGTCGCGGTGGGTGAGCCAGTACAGGGAGCCGCGGACGACGACCGCGCTGGCCCGGCCGGTCTCGTCGACGGAGAGCGAGTCGACGTGGTGGGCGGCCGGCACCTGGTAGCTGCGGCGTCCCGCGCGCGGTCCGCCGAGCCGCACCCGCAGCCTGCGCGGCTCGGAGTCGGGCGCGAGCGAGTCCAGGATCCACAGTTCGCCCGCGCACTGGTAGACGACGCGGGTGCCGTCGGTCGAGGCGTGCCGGGCGTAGAAGGCGTCGTGGTCGGTGTGCCGGGTGAGGCCGGAGCCGTCGGGCAGGCAGGAGTAGACGTTGCCGATGCCCTCGTGGTCGGAGAGGAAGGCGATCCGGTCGCCCACGAACATGGGGGCGTCGAGGTGCCCGTCGAGGTCGGCGAGGATGCGCTGTCCGTGCACCCACAGCCGGCCCTGGGCGCCGCCCCGGTACCGCTTCCAGGCGGCCGGTTCGTGCGGGGGTGTGCCCGTGAGCAGCAGGGTCCGCCGTTCGCCGGCGATGTCGGCGATCTGGATGTCGGAGACCGGGCCCCAGGGCAGCTTGCCGCCGGGGGAGCCGTCGGTGGGCACGTTGTAGGCGAAGGTGAAGTAGGAGAAGGGTTCGCCGTGCGAGGCGACGGCGAGGATGTCGTTGTCCGGCGTCCAGCCTCTGACCTGGGTGTCGACGCTGCCCCAGTACGTCAGTCTGCGGGCCGAGCCGCCGTCGACCGGCGTCAGGTGGATCTCCGGGTCGAGGCTGCGCCAGTTCGTGTACGCGATGTGGGTGCCGTCGGGCGAGAAGCGCGGGTGGCTGACCTTGGTGCGGTCGACGGTGAGCCGCCAGGCCCGGGCCGAGCCGTCGAGCGGCGCGATCCATAGATCGTCCTCCGCTGCGAAGCACAGCCGCTCGCCGTGCAGGTGCGGGAATCGTAGGTAGGCCTGGGCCGCGTCGTCCTGGGTCACCTCTTCATGCTTTTCCGCGCGGTGGGCTCCGGCAACCTGGGGTGTGTTCGTCTGCGGGTGTGTCGTGGTTGCTCGCGCAGTTCCCCGCGCCCCTTACGGGCACTGTGGTGCAGGCCACGTACGAAACTGTTTCGTTTCGTTAAGGGGGAGGGTATGTTCAGAGCGTACGAACCCGGAGAGGTGAGGTCATGGTCGCCGAAGCTGTAGTCAGACGGAGCCGGATCACGCCCGAGCGCGAGGCGGAGCTGTACGCGGCCGTGCTCGACCTGCTCCGGGAGGTCGGTTACGACGCCCTGACGATGGACGCCGTGGCCACCAGGACCCGGGCCAGCAAGGCGACGCTCTACCGCCAGTGGGGCGGCAAGGCCGAGCTGGTCGTGAAGGCGCTGCGGCACCAGAAGCCGCACTTCGACGAGATCGACACCGGGTCGCTGCGCGGCGATCTGCACGCGATGGTGCTCCGTGACGACGACTGTCACATGGAGCAGAACAGCGCGCTGATGCGCGGCCTGATGGTGGCCGTGCACGCCAACCCCGACCTGCTGACCGCCTTCAAGGAATGGATCGTCGAACCGGAGATGTCCGGGGTGGACCGGATGCTGCAGAGAGCGGTGGACCGGGGCGAGATCCGGGCCGACAACCCGGCGCGCGCCTACATCATCCACATGCTGATCGGCGCGTTCGCCACCCGCACCCTCATCGACGAGCAGCCGCCCACCCAGGCCTACCTCACCTCGTACATCGACGCAGTGGTTCTCCCCGCCCTCGTCGCCTGAGCTCCGCCCGGAGATCACCACCCCCGTTCACCTGACGCGCACCGCTCACGTCGTCGGGCTGATGACCCCTGCCCAGCCTGCCCCCCGACTCTGACCGGAGTACGCCTTCGTGGCCACCTTCCTCTACAAACTCGGCAAGCTCGCCTTCCGCCGACGGCACTTCGTCGCCCTGATATGGGTGGCCCTGCTCACGCTCGCGGGCGTGGGCGCGGCCTCCGCGCCGACCGCCGCCTCCAGCTCCTTCTCGATTCCCGGTACGGAGGCCCAGAAGGCCTTCGACCTCCTCGACGAGCGCTTCCCGGGCTCGGCCGCCGACGGCGCCACCGCCCGGGTCGTCTTCAAGGCGCCCGCCGGCGAGAAGCTCACCGACGCCGCCAACAAGGCGGACATCCAGGACACCGTCTCCGCGATCAAGTCCAGCTCGAAGCAGGTCGCCTCCGTCGCCGACCCGTTCGCGGGCAACACGGTCAGCAAGAACGGCGAGATCGCCTACGCCTCGGCCTCGTACAAGGTCTCCTCGATGGAGCTGACCGACGAGGACCGGGACGCGTTGCAGAAGGTCATCGACGACGCCAAGGACACCGGACTGACCGTCGAGGTCGGCGGTGACGCGCTCCAGGCGATGCCGGAGACCGGCGCGACCGAGGTCATCGGCATCGCGGTGGCGGCCGTCGTGCTCGTGATCACCTTCGGCTCGCTGATCGCGGCCGGTCTTCCGCTGCTCACCGCGCTGATCGGCGTCGGCATCGGCGTCTCGACCATCACGGCGCTCGCCAACGCCCTGGACCTGGGCTCCACCACCTCCACCCTCGCGATGATGATCGGCCTCGCCGTCGGCATCGACTACGCGCTGTTCATCGTCTCCCGCTTCCGGGCCGAACTGGCCGAGGGCCGCGAGCGCGAGGAGGCCGCCGGACGGGCCGTCGGCACCGCGGGCTCGGCCGTCGTGTTCGCCGGGCTCACCGTCGTCATCGCGCTGGTCGGCCTCGCCGTCGTCAACATCCCGATGCTGACCAAGATGGGCGTCGCCGCGGCCGGCACCGTCGCCATCGCCGTGCTCATCGCGCTCACCCTCATCCCGGCGCTGCTCGGCTACGCGGGCAAGCGCGTCCACGGCCGCAAGGCCCGCAAGGCCGCCGAGTCGGGGACGAAGACCGAGGCCAAGGCCAACATGGGCACCCGCTGGGCCCGCTTCGTGCTGCGCCGCCCGGTCGCCGTCCTCGTCGTCGGCATCCTCGGCCTCGGCGCCATGGCCGTCCCGGTCGCCTCGCTCGAACTCGGTCTGCCGGACGACGGCAGCCAGCCCACCAGCACCACCCAGCGCAAGGCGTACGACCTGCTCTCGGAGGGCTTCGGTCCTGGCTTCAACGGCCCGCTGATGACCGTCGTCGACGCCCAGGGCGCGGACGACCCGAAGGCGGCCGTCGACGACGTCGTCTCGACGATCAAGAAGACGAAGGGGGTCGCGGCCGTCGCGCCCGCCACCTTCAACAAGGCGGGCGACACCGCCATCATCAGCGTCGTCTCGAAGTACAAGCCCTCCTCGGTGCAGACCGAGGACGTCGTGCACGACATCCGCGCGGCGGGCGAGGACATCAAGGCCGACACCGGCGCCGAGCTGAGCGTCACCGGCTCCACCGCGATGAACATCGACGTCTCGCAGAAGCTGAACGACGCGCTCGTGCCGTACCTGGCCCTGGTCGTCGGCCTGGCGTTCCTGCTCCTGATGGTCGTCTTCCGCTCGGTCCTGGTCCCGCTCAAGGCGGCGCTCGGCTTCCTGCTCTCGGTGCTCGCCGCGCTCGGCGCCGTCGTCGCCGTCTTCCAGTGGGGCTGGCTCGGCTCGCTCTTCGGCGTCGAGCAGACCGGTCCGGTCATGTCGATGATGCCGATCTTCATGGTGGGCGTGGTCTTCGGTCTCGCGATGGACTACGAGGTGTTCCTCGTGACCCGGATGCGGGAGGCGTACGTCCACGGGGAGCGCCCGGCGCAGGCGATCGTCACCGGGTTCCGGCACGGGGCCCGGGTGGTCAGCGCCGCGGCCGTCATCATGATCGCGGTGTTCGCGGGCTTCATCGGCAGCTCCGAGCAGATGGTGAAGATGATCGGCTTCGGCCTCGCGATCGCCGTCTTCTTCGACGCGTTCATCGTCCGCATGACGATCGTGCCCGCCGTCCTGGCGCTGCTCGGCAAGCGCGCCTGGTGGCTGCCGAAGTGGCTGGACCGGGCGCTGCCGAACGTCGACGTGGAGGGTGAGGGCCTGAAGACGGCCTCCGGCGCCACGGACAAGGACGACGACGGCGACCGGGAGCTGGTCAGCGCCTAGCCACAGGCCCGGCTCAGCCGGTACTCGTCGCCGGGGTGGCGGCCGTGTACGTACGACGCAGGAAGCGGATCAGGGCTTTCACGTCGAACTGCACGACCGCCACCCCTTCGCGCGTGTGGAACTCCATGACCGCCTGGACCCGGCCGCACGGCCAGATGCGGACGTCGCCCCCGGTGGCGGGCGCCCGCAGACCGTGTTCGAGCAGCTCGCGCGGGAAGGTCCACTCGCCCTCCGGCGCGGGCAGCGCGACCCGCACCCGGCCGTCCCCGCCGTAGCGCAGCACCACCGGTACGGTCCGGTGCTCGTCGGCGGAGCCGGTGACGAGACGGGCACGGGCGTACTGCTCGACGTACTGCTCGTCGCCACTCATGAGTCAAATGTCCCATATGTTCGGATATTCGGGCCAGAAGTAATTGATCGCCAGGCGCTCTTGCGAAGGGTTCGCAACAAGGCACTATCATCGAACGGTTAACCAGCTGCCGAGCGCCGGAGATCCCCGCATGCATGTCCCCGACGGATTCATCAACGCGCCCGTCTCGGCGGCCGCCGGTGTCGTCGCCGCGGGCGCGGTCGCCGTCAGCCTGCGCGGCGCGCGCCGTGAGCTGGACGAACGCACCGCCCCGCTCGCGGGCCTCGTCGCCGCCTTCATCTTCGCCGTGCAGATGCTGAACTTCCCGGTGGCGGCGGGCACCAGCGGCCATCTCCTGGGCGGAGCGCTGGCCGCGATACTCGTGGGCCCCTACACGGGGGTCCTGTGCGTCTCCGTCGTGCTGCTCATGCAGGGCGTGCTCTTCGCCGACGGCGGCCTGACCGCGCTCGGCGTGAACATCACGGACATGGCGATCACGACCACCGTCGTCGCCTACCTCGTCTTCCGCGGCCTGGTGAAGGTGCTGCCGCGCGGCCGCCGCTCGATCACGGTGGCGTCCTTCGCCGCCGCGCTCCTGTCGGTCCCGGCCGCCGCCGTGGTCTTCACCCTCATCTACGCCATCGGAGGGACCGCCGACGTCTCGCTCGGCAAGGTCGCCACCGCCATGGTCGGCGTGCACGTCCTCATCGGCATCGGCGAGGCCGTCATCACCGCGCTCACCGTCGGCGCGGTCGTCGCCGTCCGGCCCGACCTGGTGTACGGGGCCCGCGGCCTGACCGCGCCGCTCAAGCTGAAGGTCGGCGGGGAGCTGGTCGATGCGCCGGCCGCCCCGGCCGCCGCCCCGGTGGCCGCCCGCTCGCACCGCAAGATCTGGATCACCGGCCTGCTCGCCTCCCTCGTCCTCGCCGGATTCGTCTCCTTCTACGCCTCGGCGAACCCGGACGGCCTGGAGAAGGTCGCCCACGACCACGGCATCGACAAGAAGGCCGAGAAGCACGCCTCCTCCGACTCCCCGCTCGCCGACTACGGCGTCAAGGACGTCACCGACGCCCGGCTCTCCGGCGGCCTCGCCGGAGTCATCGGCGTCGGCGTGACGGTCGTCGCGGGCTCCGGGATCTTCTGGGCGGTGCGCAGGCGGCGCACGAGCGGCGCCGCGTCCACCGAGGTCCGCCCGCAGGAGACCGTCTGACATGGGCGCGGGCCACGCACACCGGCTCTACCGGCACGGGCACTCGCCCGTGCACGGACTGCCCCCGCACACCAAGCTCGCCGCCGTCTTCGGCTTCGTGATCGTCGTGGTCTCCACGCCCCGCGAGGCGATGTGGGCGTTCGCCCTGTACGCGGCGCTGCTCGCGACGGTGGCGTACGCCGCGAGGGTCCCCGCCGGTTTCCTGCTCAAGCGGCTGCTCATCGAGATCCCGTTCGTGGCCTTCGCCGTGCTGATGCCGTTCGTCGCCGAGGGCGAGCGGATCCAGGTCCTCGGCCTCTCCCTCAGCGAGAGCGGACTGTGGGGCGCCTGGAACGTGCTGGCCAAGGGCACCCTCGGCGTCGCCGCCTCCGTGCTGCTCGCCTCCACGACCGAACTGCGCGAGCTGCTGCTCGGACTCCAGCGCCTGAAGCTGCCGCCGCTCCTGGTCCAGATCGCGTCCTTCATGATCCGGTACGGGGATGTCATCACGGACGAGATGCGGCGGATGCGGATCGCGCGGGAGTCGCGCGGCTTCGAGGCGTCCGGAGTGCGCCACTGGGGCGTGCTCGCCAAATCGGCGGGCGCGCTCTTCATCCGCTCCTACGAGCGCGGCGAGCGCGTGCACCTCGCCATGGTCAGCCGCGGGTACGCGGGTTCGATGCCGGTGATCGACGAGGTGACGGCGTCGCGCGCCCAGTGGTCGTACGCGCTCACCCTGCCGAGTGCGGCGCTCGTGGTGTGTCTGCTGGGATGGATGCTGTGACTACTGCTTCTCTGGACGTGTCCGGGCTCGCCTTCGCCTACCCCGACGGACACCAGGCCCTCTTCGGCGTCGACTTCTCCGTCGCCCGCGGCGAACGCGTCGCCCTGCTCGGGCCGAACGGCGCGGGCAAGACCACCCTGGTCCTGCACCTCAACGGCATCCTGACCGGCGGCGCCGGGACCGTGAAGGTCGCCGGGATGCCCGTCGACAAGCGGAACATGGCGGAGATCCGGCGCAAGGTCGGCATCGTCTTCCAGGACCCCGACGACCAGCTCTTCATGCCCACCGTCCGCGAGGACGTCGCCTTCGGCCCGGCCGCCGCCGGGATGAAGGGCGCGGAGCTCGAGGCACGCGTCCGCAAGGCGCTGTCCCTGGTCGGCATGGAGGAGTACGCGGACCGCCCGCCGCACCACCTCTCCTTCGGCCAGCGCCGCCGGGTGGCCGTGGCGACGGTCCTCGCGATGGAGCCCGAGATCCTCGTCCTCGACGAGCCGTCCTCCAACCTCGACCCGGCCTCGCGCCGCGAACTGGCCGACATCCTCCGGTCGTTGGACGTGACGGTCCTGATGGTCACCCACGACCTGCCGTACGCGCTCGAACTCTGCCCGCGCGCGCTGATCCTCAGCGACGGCGTCATCGCGGCCGACGGCCCCACCGGCGACCTGCTCAGGGACGAGGAACTGATGCGGGCCCACCGCCTGGAGCTGCCCTTCGGCTTCGACCCGGCGTCCGTGGCGGGCCGGCACTGACCGGAATCATCCCGCGCCGCCCCCTGTTGCATTCATCGTGGAGACAGCAGTGAACGGCACGACGGACCCCCGATTCGAAGGCATACGCACCGCCTTCGCCGAGAATTTCACGGCCCGCGGTGAGCGCGGCGCCGCCGTCGTCGTCTACGAGAACGGGCACAGGGTCGTCGACCTGTGGGCGGGCAGCCGCGACGTCGACGGCAGAGGCCCGCGCTGGGAGCCCGGCACCGCGCAGATCCTGCGCTCCGCCACCAAGGGCGTCGCCGCGGCCGCGCTGCTCCTGCTCCACCAGCGCGGCGAGCTGGACCTGGACGCGCCGGTCGGCACGTACTGGCCCGAGTTCAAGGCGCACGGCAAGGAGGACGCCCGGGTCCGCGACGTGCTCGCGCACCGCGCCGGGGTGCCCGCCCTCGACCGGCCGCTGACCCCCGCCGAGGCCCTCGACCCCGAGCGCGCCGCCGCGGCCGTCGCCGCACAGGCCCCGTCCTGGGCGCCCGGCACCGATCACGGCTACCACGCGCAGACGTACGGCTGGCTCACGGCGGAACTCGTCCGCCGGGTCACCGGGCGCGACATCGGGTCCTTCGTCGCCGACGAGATCGCCGGACCGGCCGGCGCCGACCTGTGGATCGGGCTGCCGGACGCGCGGGCCGACCGGGCGGGCCGGGTCGGACCGGTCGAGGCGCCGGTCACCGCGGGCGGGCTGCGGGCCCGGCCGAGCCGCCGCATCGCCGAGGCCTACGGAAACCCGGACTCGCTCACCTGCCGCGCCTTCGGATCGGTCGACCCGGCCCCGGACGAGAACGACCCGGCGTACCGCGCCGGACAGCTCGCGGGCTCCAACGGCATCGGCACGGCGGACGGCCTCGCCCGGTTCTACGCCGCGCTCATCGGCGAAGTCGACGGCGGCAGGCGGCTGTTCACCGAGGAGACGGTCCGGCTGGCCCGTACGGAGGCGTCCTCGGGCCCGGACCGGGTCCTCGTCGCCCCCTCGCGCTTCGGCCTCGGCTACATGCTGCACGGTGTCGCCTCCCCGCTCCTGTCGCCGCGCTCCTTCGGCCACCCGGGCCGCGGCGGCGCCCTCGGCCTCGCCGACCCGGAGTCCGGCATCGCCCTCGGTTATGTGACGAACGGGATGCGCACCGGCGTCACCGCCGACCCGCGCGCTCAGGCGCTGGTCAAAGCCGTACGGGAGACGCTGGACCGCCACAGCGGGGCGTAGCCGAGCAGCATGAGCACCGCGCCGAGCGGGATCAGGTCCTTGGTGGTCAGCGGCAGCAGCGAGGCGGCGAAGATCAGGCACGGCGCCCACACGGGCAGCCTGCGCAGCGCGTACAGGCGGACGGCGAGGACGACCTGGCCGATGAAGAAGAACATCGGGCCGACGGCGTAGAAGGCGAGTTCGGCGCCCGGCAGCGAGCCGAAGTGGTCCGAGAGGCGCGCCATCTCGGCGTGGTCGGCGGCCATCAGGCCGGTCACGATGTCCACGCCGAACTGCACGGCGAGGGCGAAGGACCCGGCGAGCGCGGCGACCAGACCGCCCGTCGCCCAGCGGTCGGACCGCCCGGCGGCCGCGCGCATCGCGAAGAACGCCCGCGCGAAGAAGCCGAGTCCGACGAGGAAGCAGAGATGCCCGGTGGTCCAGGCGAGCCCGGGGCCCTTGGTGCCGTCCAGGCCGTCGAGGAGTCTGATGACGCCGTACGCGCCGAAGAGGGCGGGGCCGACGATGTATGCGCTGCGGGGTGAGGTCATGCGCCGAGTCTCCGCGCGTCCCGGCCTCAACTCGACCCGGAACGACCCTGGTTGACCCCGCAGCGCACCCTGAGGGATCACTGGGGGATGTCCCGGGTAGCGTCCCGGCCATGACACGTTTCGAGGGGTACGCGGTCCTGGTCACCGGCGCCGGACGCGGTATCGGCGCCGCCGTCGCCCGGCGGCTCGCCACCGAGGGCGCGCGCGTCCTCGTCACCGACATCGACCTGCCCGGCGCCCGCGAGACGGCCGCCGAGATCCGCGAACAGGGCGGTACGGCGGTCGGGTTCGGCTGCGACGTGGGCGACGGGGACTCCGTCCGGGCCGCCGTCGCGCACGCCGTCGACACCTTCGGCGGGCTGGACGTGCTGGTGAACAACGCCTACGGCTGTCACCCCGACGCCGAGCTGTTCGAGGACGAGGACGACGAGGGCTGGGCCCGCGACCTCGACCTCAGCCTCACCGGCGCCTACCGGTGCAGCCGCGCCGCACTCCCGCATCTGGTCGCCTCCGGCCGCGGCGCGATCGTCAACATCGGCTCCGTGAACGGCATCCAGGACTTCGGCAACCACGCCTACAGCGCCGCCAAGGCCGGCCTCGCCTCCCTCACCCGCACCCTCGCCGGACACGCGGGCCCGCGCGGCGTGCGGGTCAACCTCGTGGCGCCGGGGACGGTCCGCACGCGGGCCTGGACGGACGCCGGCCACGACCCCGACTCCGTACGCGGCCTGTATCCGCTGGGGCGGGTCGGGGAGCCGGAGGACATCGCGGCGGCCGTGGCCTTCCTGGCGTCGCCGGACGCCGCGTGGGTGACCGGGATCGTCCTGCCCGTCGACGGCGGCCTCACCGCCGTCCACACGGGGTTCAAGGGCACGTCCGTCTAGGGCCTGTCTTCAAACTCCCCTCGTCGCCCGGAGGGCGGCCTCGCGGCGTCTGGTGCGTGCTCTCGGCGCGCCGGGGGCAGGGCCTCGTACTGGACGTACTCGGCCTTGTGCCCGGTGCGGCGAGAGTGCGTGCCAGGCGTCGCGGGGCAGAGGGGAGTTTGAAGACAGGCCCTAGGCCGCGGGACCGCTCACTGCAGCATCAGACCGATCCCGGCGACCATCACCCCGGCCGCGACGATCCGCGGCGCCCCGAACCGCTCCTTGAAGAACACCGCCCCGATCGCCGCGCCCACGATGATCGACGACTCCCGCAGCGCGGAGATCGGGGCCAGTTCCGCCCGGGTCTGGGCCCACAGCACCAGCCCGTACGCGGCCACGGACAGTGCCGCGCCCAGCAGCCCGAGCCCCGCGAACGGCCGGAGCCGCGCCACCAGTTGCCCGCGCCAGCGGTACGCCGCGTACACCGGTACCGCGATCCCCTCCAGGATCATCAGCCACGCGATGTACCCGAGCGAGGACCCCGAGGCGCGCACCCCGAGCCCGTCCACCACCGTGTACGAGGCGATCGAGACCCCCGTCGCGAGCGCGGCGCCCAGCGCCCGCCAGTCGGGTCCGCGCGCCGAACCCCGCAGCCCCCACAGCGCGAGCCCGGTCAGGCCCGCGCAGGACACCGCGACCCCCGCCGCCTGCCAGCCGTCCGGCACCTCGCCCGCGAAGACGGCCGCGAGCACCGTCACCACCAGCGGGGCGGTGCCGCGCGCGATCGGATACGCCTGGCCGAAGTCGCCCAGCTTGAACGACGTCATCAGCAGCACGTAGTAACCGATGTGGACCAGCGCGGAGACCACCAGATACGGCCACGCGCCCGCCGCGGGAACGGGCACGAACCCGGCCATCGCGAGCCCGATCAGCGTCCCGCCGCCGGATATCAGGGTGAAGCCGACCAGTTTGTCGGTGATGTGGTGGGCGAGCGCGTTCCACGACGCGTGGGTGACCGCGGCGAGGAGCACCGCCGCGGCGACGAGCGGCGTCACTCCCGTACGTCCACGAGCGCGGCGCCCGCGTGCGCGATCAGGTCGGCGGGGGCCATCGGGAAGACGGTGTGCGGGGTGCCGGCCGCCGCCCACACGGTGGCGTGGGCGAGCAGCGAGCGGTCGGCGAGCACCCGGGTGCGGTGCGCGTGGCCGAAGGGCGGGATGCCGCCGATCGCGTACCCGGTGAACTCGCGTACGACGTCCGCCTTGGCCCGGGTCACCTTCGCGGCGCCCAGCTCGCGCCGGACCAGTTCGACGTCGACCCTGGAGGCGCCGTCCATGAGGACCAGCACCGGCACGCCGTCCGCCGCGAAGATCAGCGACTTGCAGATCTCGCTGAGCGCGCAGCCGAGGGCGTCCGCCGCCTCCTGCGCGGTACGGGCCCCCTCGGGGAAGCTGCGTACGCGCGGCAGGAGGTCGGCGAGCCCCATCGAGGTCACCGCCTCGGCGAAGCGGGGGTGGGCGGTACGGGGTCCGGCGGAATCGGTGGAGGACGTCATGGGCGGCACGCTAGTAGTCCGTGTACCGCCCACGCGACCCGGTATCGGGCGCGGCCGTCAGCCCCCGGCCAGCAGCATCTGCCGGACGACCGGGCCCGCCGAGTCGCCGCCGTGGCCGCCCTCCTGCACCACGGCCGCCGACGCCAGGTCCCCGCGGTACGCCGTGAACCAGCCGTTCGGCTGCTTCTGCCCGTCGACCTCCGCCGAGCCGGTCTTCGCGCCCATGTCGGAGCCGAGCCCGGACATCGGCTCGACCGCCGTGCCCGCGACCGCCGTGTAGTGCATCAACTCCCGCAGATCCGCGAGGGTCTTGGCGGACAGCGAGCGCGAGGCCTTCGCGATCGTGCGGTGGTCGACGTCGGGGGAGACGAGGTAGGGCTGGTGGAAGGTGCCGTTCTTCACGGTCGCCGCGACCGACGCCATGTTCAGCGGGTTCATCCGCACGCCGCCCTGCCCGATCAGCGAGGCGGCCATCTGCGCGTCCGACTGCACGGGCACCGAGCCGTCGAAGCTGGACACGCCGACCGCCCAGTTGTTCATGCCGAGCCCGAAGACCTGCTGCGCCTGCTTGGTCAGCGAGTCGTCGTCCAGCTTCGGCGCCTGGCTGATGAAGGCCGTGTTGCAGGACCGGGCGAAGCTGGCCTTGAACGTGCCGTTCTTGATCTGGAACTTGTCGTCGTTCTGGAACTTCCAGTGCCCGTACGTGAAGTACTTCGGGCACGGGTGCTCCTTGTTCACGCCCGCGAGGCCCTTCTCCAGGAGCAGCGACGACGTGATGACCTTCATCGTCGAGCCGGGCGCCAGCGAGCCCTGGAAGGCCGTGTTGAAGCCCGGGCTGGAGTTCGCGACGGCGAGGATCTCGCCGGTCGACGGACGGATGACCACCACCGAGGCCCGCTTGCGCGAGGCGACCTGCTTCTCGGCCGCCGCCTGGAGCGTGGGCGACAGCGTGGTCGTGACCTTGCCGGGCGTGCCCTCGGAGAGGGTGAGCAGGGTCTTGTCCGGCTGCGCGTCCTTCTTCGACTTCCCCGACGAGGCCTTGCGCACGATGCGCAGTTCGACGCCCGCCGTGCCGCCCGCGGTCTTGCCGAACTTCTCGCGCAGCCCGTCCACGACCGTGGCCAGCGACGGGTACTTCTTCACGTCCAGCTCGGCGCCGTCCCGGTCCACGGCCTTGACCGGCGGATCGCCCGCCTCGCCGGTGACCAGCTTGTCGCCGTCCTTCAACTCCGGGTGCAGCACGGACGGCTGCCAGCCGACGAGCACCTTGCCGTCGCTCTTGCGCCGCACGGCGGTCAGCGAGGAGTCGTAGGCGAGGGGCTTGCTCAGCTTCTCGCCCGTGCCGGCCCTGCCCTTGTCGGACGCGCTCGGGTCGTACACGACCGTCGACGTCACGTGGAACGGCACCTTCGCGCCCGTCCGCTGCCCCGCCGCCAGCTTCACCCCGGTGAGACGGGCGTCCTTCGTCAGTCCGGTGAGCGCCTTCTCGGCGGCCGTCGCGTCGTCGGTGTACGTGGCCGCCTTCGCCGCGTCGCCCTGCTGCCAGGCGGTCAGGAAACCGTCGGCCGCCGCGCGGACCTCCTTGGCGGAGGGCGGGCCCGTCTTGATCCTCGGCTTCTCGTCGGCCGAGGCCGAGCTGCCGTCGCCGCTCCCGGAGCCTTCCATCAGGGCGTAGGCGCCGACGCCGGCTCCGACGACGGCGACGACCGCGGCGCCGCCGATCACCAGGGCGTTGAAGTTGCGGCGCGCCGCCGGTTCGGGGCGCTTGCCTCTGGTGCCCAACGTTTCCCTCCGGGGGTGTAGCGGACGGTAAGCCTAGCCCCGCCAGGGGCGCGGGGAACTGCGCGGCCAGCCACGAACAAGCGGCACCCGCCGTAGTAGAGAACGCCGCAGACGTGCCTGCGGTTTCGTGTGGTTGCTCGCGCAGTTCCTCGCGCCCCTTACGGGGCGCTCCTACCCGGCGTTCTTGAGGACCGTCGCCACGATGGGCCCGGCCGCGGTGCCGCCGTGGCCGCCGTTCTCCACCATCGCCGCGGCGGTGGCGACCCCGTCGCGGAAGCCCGTGAACCAGGAGTCGGACACCGTCTGCCCGTCGCTCTCGGCCGAGCCCGTCTTGGCGCCGACGAACCCGGGCACCCCGGCCATCGCCTGGGTGGCCGTGCCGATCGGCGAGGTCGCCGTGGCGTGCATCATCGCCCTGAGCTGGGTCACGGTCGGCGACGGCAGGCCCTGCGCGGTGGCGAGTTTGCGGTCGCCGTACTCGGGCGAGACGAGGATCGGCTGGCGGAAGGTGCCGGTGATGGCGGTCGCGGTGACCGAGGCCATGTTCAGCGGGTTCATCTGCACATTGCCCTGCCCGATCATCCCGGCCGGGTCCTGGGAGTTGCCGTTGACCGGGACGTTGCCGTCGAACGACTTGACCCCGGTCTGCCAGTTCTGTTCCCTGCCGAGCCCGAACCGCTGGGACGCCTCGGTCGCGAACTTGTCGCCGCCCAGTTCGTCGGAGAGCTTGATGAAGGAGGTGTTGCACGAGCGCTGGAAGCTGCTGCTGAGCGTGGCGTTCTCGTCGGGGGCCATGCCCTTGAGGTTGTGGAAGGTCTGGCCGAGCGCCAGCACCGAGTCGTCGCAGGGGGCGCTCGAGTTCATCGACGACAGGACACCGTTGTCGAGCAGCGCCGCCGCGGTGACGATCTTCATCGTGGAGCCGGGTGGACGGGTCGCCGAGAACGCGGCGTTGAACTCCCCGTACCCGTGATTGGCGACCGCCAGGATCCCGCCGGACTGCGGCTGGACCGCCACCACGGCCGCCTTCGGGAACTTCGTCACCGCCTGTTCGGCCGCGGCCTGCGCGCTCGCGCTGATCGTCGTACGGAGCTTGCCGGGCTTGCCCTTGGTGAGGGTCACCAGCGTCTTCGCGGTCGTCGTCGTGCCGTCGGCGCCCGTCCGCTCGATGGACGTCTCCACGCCGGGCGAACCCCCGGTCTCGTCGCCGTACTTGGCGCGCAGCTGCTCCAGGATCGGCCCGAGCGACGGGTACTTCCCGGCGGTCAGCTTCACCCCGTTGCGGTCCACGGCCTCGATGGGGGGCGCCGCCGCCTCACCGGTGACGAGCCTGTCGCCCTTCTCCATGTCCGGGTGGAGCACGGAGGGCCCCCAGTCGACCAGCGCCCGGCCCGTCTTCTCGCCGCGCACGACCTTCAGGGACGACGCGTACTCCAGCGTCCTGGTCTTCTTGTCCCAGGAGACCGTGGCCTTCACCTTGAACGGCACCTCGGCGCCGACCGCCTTGCCCGGCGTCAGCACGGTGTGCGTGATGTGCGCTTCGTCGTGCCAGCCCTCGATCGAGGCCAGCGCGCCGTCGGCGTTGTTGGTGTAGTGCGCCGCCGTGGCCGGGTCGTTCTTCGACCACGCCGCCAGGAACTTGCGCGACGTCTCCTTGATCTCGTCGCCCGACGGCGGCCCCGTCCGCCTGGCCGGCGCACCGCCCAGCGACGACGAACCGCCGTCCCCCGTGACGGCCGACACGATGTTGTAGGCCCCGTACCCGGCGCCGCCCACCATCACGGTGAACACCCCGCCGACGATGGCGACCTTGACCCCCTTGCGCATGAGCGCTTCCCCTCCCCAGGTGTACGGGAGGGACTCTAGGCACGTCGGACGGGACGGGGACGGGGTGTTTTCCAGTTGGTGTCCGAAGGTGTCCGAAGAGTGATCACAAATACGGCCGAAAGCGGTCTAGACCCAGGTGTCCAGCCACATCCGTGAACGCCAGGAATCGATCGGGATCGCCGTGCCCGTGTAGATCGGCCAGAAGTACACGAAGTTCCACACGATCAGCAGGACGATCACCCCCGCACCCGCGGCGCCGGCCATCCGCCGGCGTTCGCCCGATCCCGGCCTGCCGATGATCCCGCCCAGCATCATCGCCAGCGCCAGGCAGAGGAACGGCGCGAAGACGACCGCGTAGAAGTAGAAGATCGTCCGCTCCTGGTAGTTGAACCAGGGCAGATAGCCCGCCGCGACGGCGCACGCGATCGCGCCCGCCCGCCAGTCGCGCCGGAACAGCCAGCGCCACAGCACGTAGAGCACCGCGAAGCAGGCCGCCCACCACAGCAGCGGGGTGCCGAGGGCGAGGACCTCGCGGGCGCACTTCTCCGTCGCGTCCGCCGGGCAGCCGTCCTGGCCCGCCGCCGGCGACTCGTAGAAGTACGAGACCGGACGGCCGTCGACCATCCAGCTCCAGGGGTTGGACTGGTAGGTGTGCGCCGAGGTGAGGTTGGTGTTGAAGTCCCAGACCTCCTGCTCGTAGTGCCACAGGCTGCGCACCCAGTCGGGCAGCCAGGTGTGGCCGCCGCCCTTGCCCGCGGTCACCGCCCAGTTGCGGAAGTAGCCGCCGGTGCCGTCGTCGGGGGAGAGGATCCAGCCGAGCCAGGACAGCAGGTACGTGGCGATCGCGACCGGGACCGTGACGAGGAACGCCGGGAACACGTCGTGCTTGAGCACCGCGAGGTAGGGGCGCTCGGCGCCGGCGATCCGGCGCGTGCCGACGTCCCACAGCACCGTCATGACGGCGAAGAAGGCCACGTAGATGAAGCCGTTCCACTTCGTGCCGGCCGCCAGCCCCAGGCAGAGCCCGGCGAGCAGCCGCCACGGGCGCCATCCCAGACGCAGCGTCCCGGCGATGTCCGCGTCGGGACGGACCAGGCCGTGCCCGTCCACCGGCAGCGCCGCCGCGAGCCGCTCCCTGGCCCGGTCCCGGTCGACGATCAGGCAGCCGAACGCCGCCACCACGAAGAACACCAGCACCGAGTCGAGCAGCGCGGTGCGGCTCATCACGAACGCGAGCCCGTCCACCGTGAGCAGCACCCCGGCGAGGCAGCCCAGGAACGTCGAGCGGAAGAGGCGGCGGCCGATCCGGCACACCATCAGCACGCACAACGTGCCGAGCAGCGCCGTCATGAACCGCCAGCCGAACGGGTTGAGCCCGAACATCCACTCGCCGAGCCCGATGACGTACTTGCCGACCGGCGGATGCACGACGTACGAGGCGTCGGTCGGAATCGGGATGTCGCCGTTGTTCTTCAGGATCAGGTCATTGGCGTTCTTGGGCCAGTTCACCTCGAATCCGCGGTGGATGAGCGCCCACGCGTCCTTGGCGTAGTACGTCTCGTCGAATATCACGGCCTTGGGGCTGCCGAGATTCCAGAAGCGCAGCAGCCCCGCGACGAGCGTGACGAGCAGCGGGCCGCCCCAGCCCACCAGCCGGGACATCTGACCTGCGGTGAACCGGCTCAGCCCGAACGACGCCCACAGCCGCGACGACGGCGCGGGGTACGACGGCACGAGGCGCTCGCGGACACCGCCGTCTCTGACCTCCGCGCCCCCTTCCGCCTCCGGGCCCCGGTAGCCGAACCTGCGCAGACCGCGCAGCCACGCCGAGGCCTGCGCTGACGGGGCTGCCCAGGGGGCCTGGTCCGGCGGGGGACTGGTCGCGTTCGCCTTGGCCGACGACGAGGTACTGGTCACCGCGCCATCGTAGGGAACGGCGCTGTGCGAGTCCCGTGTGAGGGCGCGGCCGAGTCGGCCGGTCTCCGTCCCTGCGAGGATGGAACCGTGACAGGAACCGCAGATACCACCGGAACGCCGACCGGCCCCGGCGCCGGGACGCAGGCCGGGACGCTCGTGCTCGCCGGGACGCCCATCGGCGCCGTCTCGGACGCCCCGCCGCGGCTCGCCCAGGAGCTGGCCGTCGCCGATGTCGTCGCCGCCGAGGACACCCGCCGCATGAAGCGGCTCGCCCAGGCGCTCGGGGCGCAGGTCGGCGGGCGCGTCGTGTCGTACTTCGAGGGCAACGAGAGCGCGCGCACGCCCGAGCTGGTCGAGGCGCTGGCGGGCGGTGCGCGGGTGCTCCTCGTGACGGACGCCGGGATGCCGTCGGTGTCCGACCCGGGCTACCGCCTGGTGGCGGCGGCCGTGGAGCGCGACATCCGGGTCACCGCGGTGCCCGGCCCGTCCGCCGTGCTCACCGCCCTCGCCCTGTCCGGGCTGCCCGTCGACCGGTTCTGCTTCGAGGGCTTCCTGCCGCGCAAGGCCGGAGAGCGCCTTTCCCGCCTCAAAGAAGTGGCCGAAGAGCGACGCACCCTGGTGTATTTCGAGGCCCCGCACCGCCTGGACGACACCCTCGCCGCGATGGTCGAGGCGTTCGGCGCCGAGCGCAGGGCCGCCGTCTGCCGCGAGCTGACCAAGACCTACGAGGAGATCAAGCGCGGCCCCCTGAAGGACCTCGCGGAGTGGGCCGCCGACGGGGTGCGCGGCGAGATCACGGTCGTCGTGGAGGGCGCCCCGGAGAAGTCCGCCGCCGACCTCACCCCCGATGAGCTGGTGCGCAGGGTGCGCGTGCGCGAGGAGGCGGGGGAGCGGCGCAAGGAGGCCATCGCGGCGGTCGCGGCCGATGCCGGGCTACCCAAGCGGGTCGTCTTCGATGCCGTCGTCGCGGCAAAGAATGCCGATCGAAGCACCCCATAGGGGCGTAAAGGACAGCCCCTCAAAGCAAAGCGAAGACCGGGTCGCAGGCCCCATACGGCAGGGAAATGCCAAATCGGCTCCAATAGTCGACAGGTCTTTTGCGCTCGGCCCGGCGGAGGCGTCCACTGGTTGAAGGGACGCACCCGTCCCCACGCTGCCTCCGGGCAGCGCTTGTCCAGCGGACAAGAGGAGCTGGCATGAGCGAGTTCGCGGCCTCCAAGACGGCCACCAGTACACCGGCGGCCCCGGTGACCAACCGGGACGCGGCGATATCCGTCGTCCACGAGGCATACGCGTTCGCCTGCATGCGCTGCGGGCACGGCTGGGAGCAGTCCTACGAGATAGAGCACCACATCGACGGGGAGGGCGCGGAGTTCGTGATGTACGTCGCGAACGGCGAGCGAGTGCCGTCACCGCTGTCCAGCCCCACCTGTCTGAACTGCGGCGGCCACGTCGTACGGATCATGCGGTCCGGCCGTGTGTCGTCCGTGCGCGACATCATGGAGCGCAAGCACACCCCGCCGGCCGCCCGGCCCGTGGAGGTCCCCGGGCCGGCCACCGAGCCCGAGCCCGGAGCACACCACCACTGGCACCTGTCCGACCTCCTGCACCCCTTCAGCCACCACCGCAAGGACGGCCCGAAGGCGCCGTAGCCGGGGCTTCGTAGGATCGGGGCATGAGCCCCGATCGTGCCAAGGACGTCACCCCGCCACCGCTGCCCGCACCGCTCCCGGTCGAGGTCGCCGACTCCCACACCCACCTGGACATGCAGGCGGGCACCGTGGAGGAGGCCCTCGCCAAGGCGGCGTCGGTGGGGGTGACGACCGTGGTGCAGGTCGGCTGCGACCTGGCGGGCTCCCGCTGGGCGGCCGACACGGCGGCGGCCCACGCCGCCGTGCACGCCACCGTCGCCCTGCACCCCAACGAGGCGCCCCGCATCGTCCACGGCGACCCCGACGGCTGGTCCCGGCAGGGCGCCCGCACCCCGCTCGGCGACGCCGGGCTCGACGAGGCGCTCGCCGAGATCGACCGGCTCGCCGCGTTGCCGCAGGTCAAGGGCGTCGGAGAGACGGGCCTCGACTATTTCCGCACCGGCCCGGAGGGCAAGGCGGCCCAGGAGAAGTCCTTCCGCGCCCACATCGAGATCGCCAAGCGGCACGGCAAGGCCCTCGTCATCCACGATCGCGAGGCCCACGAGGATGTGCTGCGCATCCTGAAGGAGGAGGGCGCCCCCGAGCGCACCGTCTTCCACTGCTACTCGGGCGACGCCGACATGGCGCAAGTCTGCGCGGCGAACGGCTACTTCATGTCGTTCGCGGGCAACATGACGTTCAAGAACGCGCAGCCGCTGCGCGACGCGCTCGCCGTGGCGCCGTCGGAACTGGTCCTCGTGGAGACCGACGCGCCGTTCCTGACCCCGGCGCCGTACCGCGGTCGGCCTAACGCCCCTTATCTCATTCCGGTCACGCTGCGGGCGATGGCCGCGGTCAAGGGCGTCGGCGAAGAAGCCCTCGCGACGTCGGTCTCCGCCAACACGGCGCGCGCCTTCGGTTACTGACCCATAACGATCGGACCCGCTCACCTTCGGGCATGATCGCGACACTGCGTAGTCGCGCTGCTTTGGAGAGTGACGAAAGCTCCGCTAGGTTCTGCTCGCCCGATCCGCCCTCGCCGGGGCCGGACCCTTGGAGCGCCTGGAGCCTCGTCGTGAGCAATTCGCCGTACGAGACGACGTATCAGCCGTCGTACGAGCCGCAGGACTCGTACCAGCCCTACGAGCCCTACGAGTCCTACGAGCCCGGGTACGCCGACACGTACCGGCCCGCCTACGCGCACGAGGCCCCGCCCGCCGACGAGCCGCGGCTGCCGCGCCAGTCGGCGGGGGACGGCGGACGCGACGGCGGGCGGGCCGCCGCGCGCCGGGCCGCCCGCCGCAAGAAGACCGAGCCGCGGCCCGACGGGCTGCGCAGGCTGCTGCCGCAGGCCCTCGTCGTCGCGTTCCTGGCGGGCGGCACCTCGGCGTTCGTCGCCAACGACAAGGCCATCGAGCTGACCGTCGACGGCAAGGAACGCACCCTGCACACCTTCGCCGACGACGTCACCGAACTCCTCGCCGACGAGGGCGTCCCGGTCGGCGAGCACGACCTCGTCGCCCCCGCCGAGGGCACCGCCCTGGCCAGCGGCGACCAGGTCAGCGTGCACTACGGCCGTCCCGTCCAGCTGACCCTCGACGGGCAGCGCCGCAAGGTGTGGACGACCGCCCACACCGTCGACGGGGCGCTCCGCCAGCTCGGGGTGCGGGCCGAGGGCGCGTACGTCTCCACGTCCCGCTCGCAGAGCATCGGCCGGCACGGCCTCGACCTCGCCGTACGCACCGAGCGCAGCGTCACCGTCATGGCCGACGGCAAGCGCCGCACCATCCGCACCAACGCGGCCACCGTGGGCGAGGCCGTCGGCGAGGCCGGGATCACGCTGCGCGGCCAGGACACCACGTCGGTACCGGCGAGCAGCTTCCCGCGCGACGGGCAGACCGTCACCGTGATGCGGGTGACCGGCAGCAGGGAGACCCGCGAGGAGTCGATCCCGTTCGCCGTGGAGCGCACCCGGGACCCGTCGCTGTTCCTCGGCACCGAGGTCGTCGAGCAGGCCGGGGAGGCCGGCGTGAAGCGGGTGACGTACGAGCTGCGCACCGTCAACGGCGTCAAGCAGAAGCCGCGGCGCACGAAGTCCGAAGTGGTGCGGGAGCCGCGGGCGCGGGTGGTCAAGGTCGGGACCAAGCCGTTGCCGTCGTCCGTGGGCGGGGCCGACGGGCTGAACTGGTCCGGGCTCGCCGCCTGTGAGTCCGGTGGGCGGCCGGGCGCGCTCGACGCGACCGGTACCTATGGCGGGCTGTACCAGTTCGACACGCAGACCTGGCAGAGCCTGGGCGGCTCGGGCCGGCCGCAGGACGCGCCGGCCGCCGAGCAGACGTACCGCGCGAAGAAGCTGTACGTCCGTCGCGGGGCGAGCCCGTGGCCCCATTGCGGGCCCCGCCTGCACGGCTAGTCGTCCATCCGCGGCCCACGTCGTGGCTGGCCGCGCAGTTCCCCGCGCCCCTGAAGGCTGCGCTTCGCGCGCCTTCCCCTGAGCGAGCGGAGCTCGCTTCAGGGGCGCGGGGAACTGCGCGAGAAGCGGCCACCGGCCGTCAGCCGACCGACGACCCAGGGGCGCGGGGAACTGCGCGAGAAGCGGCCACCGGGCCGCAGCCGAAGGGTGGCCGGGGTCCACGGCTACCCTTGAACGGTGAGCACCACAGACCCCCAAGGCCCCCTGCTCGGCGCGGCCGACATCCGCGAACTGGCGGCGGCACTCAACGTCCGGCCCACCAAACAGCGCGGCCAGAACTTCGTGATCGACGCGAACACGGTCCGCCGCATCGTCCGCACCGCGGAGGTCACCGGGGACGACACCGTCGTCGAGGTCGGACCGGGCCTCGGCTCGCTCACCCTCGCCCTGCTCGACGTGGCCCAGCACGTCACGGCGGTGGAGATCGACGACGTCCTCGCGGCGGCGCTCCCGGCGACGATCGCCGCCCGCCTCCCGGCGAAGAAGGACGCCTTCGACCTGGTCAACATCGACGCGATGCAGGTCACGGAACTCCCCGGCCCGGCCCCGACGGCCCTGGTCGCGAACCTCCCGTACAACGTCGCGGTCCCGGTCCTGCTGCACATGCTCGACACGTTCCCGAGCATCGAGCGCACCCTGGTCATGGTCCAGGCGGAGGTCGCCGACCGCCTCGCGGCCCGCCCCGGCAACAAGGTCTACGGAGTCCCCTCCGTGAAGGCCAACTGGTACGCCGACGTCAAGCGCGCCGGCAGCATCGGCCGCAACGTCTTCTGGCCCGCGCCGAACGTCGACTCCGGCCTCGTCTCGCTCGTGCGCCGCACCGAGCCGGTCGCCACCACGGCCTCGAAGGCGGAGGTCTTCGCCGTCGTCGACGCCGCGTTCGCCCAGCGCCGCAAGACGCTGCGCGCCGCGCTCGCCGGCTGGGCCGGATCGGCGCAGGCCGCCGAGGAGGCGCTGGTCGCGGCCGGGGTCTCCCCGCAGGCGCGCGGCGAGGCACTGACGGTGGAGGAGTTCGCCCGGATCGCGGAGGCCAAGCAGCAGTGAGTGTGACCGTACGCGTCCCCGCCAAGGTCAACGTCCAGCTCGCCGTCGGCGGCGCCCGCCCCGACGGCTTCCACGACCTGGCCAACGTCTTCCTCGCCGTGGGCCTGTACGACGAGGTGACCGTCGAGCCTGCCGACGCCCTGAGTCTTACCTGCACGGGCCCGGGCAGCGATCAGGTCCCCCTGGACCGGACGAACCTGGCGGCCCGCGCCGCGATCGCGCTGGCCGGGCGGCACGGCCTGGGCGACCCGAAGGTCCGTATCCACATCGCCAAGGACATCCCCGTCGCGGGCGGCATGGCGGGCGGTTCGGCCGACGCGGCCGGCGCGCTCGTGGCGTGCGACGCGCTGTGGGGCACCGGGGCGTCCCGCACCGAACTCCTCGACATCTGCGCCGAACTCGGCAGCGACGTGCCGTTCAGCCTGGTCGGCGGGGTGGCGCTCGGCACCGGCCGCGGCGAGAAGCTGCACCCCCTCGACGTGGGCGGGGAGTTCTGGTGGGTGTTCGCCGCCGCCGACGGGGGGCTTTCGACGCCGGCCGTGTACCGCGAGTTCGACCGGCTCAGCCCCGAGGCGCCCGAGCCCGTCGCCTCGCCCGCGCTGCTCGACGCGCTGCGCACCGGTGACGTGGAGCGGCTCGCCGCCACCGTCACCAACGACCTGCAACCCGCCGCGCTCTCCCTCTTCCCGTCGCTGAAGGAGACCCTCGACGCCGGTACGGCAGCCGGGGCCCTGGCCGCGCTGGTCTCCGGCTCGGGCCCGACGACGGCGTTCCTCGCGGCCGACGAGGCGGCGGCGCGGTCCGTCGCCGACGGGCTGGCCGCGTCGGGGACGTGCCGGTCGGTGCGGGTGGCGGGCTCGCCGGCGCCCGGGGCGACCGTACTCAGCGGTAACTGAGTACGCGCACGGTGCCGGGCCGGTGTCCCGGCGCGGGACGCTGTGCCCATGCAGAGACCTGGAGGACGTCGCCGTCGTCGGTTGCGCCGGGCCGCGGTGCCGCTCGGGGCCGTCGCCCTGTTCGGCCTGAACGCGGCGCTCACCGCGCGCGGGCACCCGCTTCCGCCGCCCGGCCTGGGCGGCGGCGCCGGGCGAGTGGTCCGACCCCGCGAGGTCGCCCCGCTGGTCAGAACCCGCCTCCATCTGCCCCGCCCGGCCGTCGTGCGCCCTTCCCGCCGCCCCTGAAGAGCGAGCGAAGCTCGCTTCAGGGGCGCGGGGAACTGCGCGAGCAACCACGACGAGAGCCGCGGGTGACGGACGGCGGGACAAGGCAGACGCGGCCCCCGACTACGCTGGACAGCCGAACCCCCGCGGCAGGAGCGAAATGGCAGTCAATCTGGTCAACGTCGAGAACGTCTCCAAGGTGTACGGCACCCGAGCACTGCTCGACGGAGTCTCCCTCGGCGTCTCGGAAGGCGACCGGATCGGCGTCGTGGGCCGCAACGGCGACGGCAAGACCACCCTGATCCGCATGCTGGCCAGGCTGGAGGAGGCCGACACCGGCCGCGTCACCCACAGCGGCGGCCTGACCCTCGGCGTGCTCACCCAGCACGACTCCCTCGACCCCGCGGCCACCGTCCGCCACGAGGTGATCGGCGACCTCGCCGACCACGAGTGGGCGGGCAACGCCAAGATCCGCGACGTCCTCACCGGCCTCTTCGGCGGCCTGGACCTGCCCGGCTTCCCGCAGGGCCTCGACACGGTCATCGCCCCGCTCTCCGGCGGCGAGCGCCGCCGCATCGCGCTCGCCAAGCTGCTCATCGCCGAGCAGGACCTGCTCGTCCTCGACGAGCCCACGAACCACCTGGACGTCGAGGGCATCGCCTGGCTCGCCCGCCACCTCCAGGCCCGCCGCTCCGCCCTCGTCTGCGTCACCCACGACCGCTGGTTCCTCGACCAGGTCTGCACCCGCATGTGGGACGTGCAGAAGGGCGACGTCTACGAGTACGAGGGCGGCTACTCGGACTACGTGTTCGCCCGCGCCGAGCGCGAGCGGATCGCCGCGACCGAGGAGGCCAAGCGGCAGAACCTGATGCGCAAGGAGCTGGCCTGGCTGCGCCGCGGCGCCCCCGCCCGCACCTCCAAGCCCCGCTACCGCATCGAGGCGGCCAACGAACTGATCGCGGACGTGCCGGAGCCCCGCGACAAGAGCGAGCTGATGAAGTTCGCCAACGCCCGGCTCGGCAAGACCGTCTTCGACCTGGAGGACGTGACCGTCCAGGCCGGGCCCAAGGTGCTCCTGAAGCACCTGACCTGGCAGCTCGGCCCCGGCGACCGCATCGGCCTGGTCGGGGTGAACGGCGCGGGCAAGACGTCCCTGCTGCGCGCGCTGGCCGACGCGGCCACCAGCCGCGGCGACGTGCAGCCCGTCGCGGGCAAGGTGATCGTCGGCAAGACCGTGCGGCTCGCCTACCTCTCGCAGGACGTGACCGAACTCCCGGGCTCCCTGCGGGTGCTCGAGGCCGTGCAGCAGATCCGGGACCGCGTCGACCTCGGCAAGGGCCGCGAGATGACCGCGGGCCAGCTGTGCGAGCAGTTCGGGTTCGGCAAGGAGAAGCAGTGGACGCCGGTCGGCGACCTGTCCGGCGGTGAGCGCCGCCGGCTCCAGCTGCTGCGCCTGCTCATGGACGAGCCGAACGTCCTGTTCCTCGACGAGCCGACGAACGACCTGGACATCGAGACCCTGACCCAGCTGGAGGACCTGCTCGACGGCTGGCCGGGCTCCATGGTCGTCATCTCCCACGACCGGTTCTTCATCGAGCGCACCACCGACAACACCTTCGCGCTGCTCGGCGACGGCGCGCTGCGGATGCTGCCGCGCGGCATCGAGGAGTACCTGGAGCGCAGGCAGCGGATGATCGAGGCCGCCGCCCCGGCCCCGGCCGCCGCCGCCCCCGCCGCCAGGTCCGGCCCCTCGGCGGCCGACACCCGCGCCGCGAAGAAGGAACTCCAGAAGATCGAGCGGCAGATGGACAAGATCTCCGAGAAGGAGGCCAAGCTGCACACCCAGATCGCGGACAACGCGACGGACTTCGGCAAGGTCGCCAAGCTCGACGCGGACCTGCGCGAACTCGTCGCCGAGCGCGAGGAGCTGGAGATGCGCTGGCTGGAGCTGGCCGAGGACGCCTGACCCCGGGCCGCTCCGCGGGTGGTAGAAAGAGGCGTCCGGACGCCCTGGGGAGGCGCACGTCCGGACTCTCGCCGGGGGGCCGTCAGCGAAGAAAGGGGAGGGCTGATGACTCAGCCGCCCGACCCGCGGCCGTCCGGCAGCGCCTCCGCCCCCCAGGGGGACCCGCTCCGGAAGCAGCCGTGGGCCGCACCGCCCGCCGGTGCCTTCGGCCCCCCGCCCCCGCCGGACGTCCCCCCGCGGGGCTACGGCCACCCGGGCCCGCCCTCCGCCCCGCAGCAGTACCCGTACGGATATCCGCAGCCGCCCGCCACCCCGCCGGCCGGGCGCCCCGGCGCTCCGGTGGTCTGGATCATCGTCGCGGCCGTCGTGGCCATCGCCCTGATCATCGGCGTGGGCGTCCTGTACGCCACCTCCGACGACGGCGGCGCCGACAGCCCGGGCAGCACCGCCGCCGACGGCAAGCGGAGCGGGGGCGACGGATCCGGCTCGGGGTCCGGCTTCGGCGCCCCGGGCGAGGAGAAGGTCCCCTCCGACCCGGCCGCCCGGCTCGCCTTCACCGTGCCCGCGCCGAAGGTCGCCGCCGACCACCTCGACAGCGTCGTGGGCTCCTGGCTGACCGACCGTACGTACGCCAAGGCGGGCGTGGGCCGGATCGTCGGCCACGACCCCGCGACCGGGAAGCAGACCTGGACGCTGCCGCTGCCCGGCCAGACCTGCGGCGCCACCGAGGACGTCACCAAGGACGCGCTGGCCGCCGTCGTCAGCGAGAACGGCGCGCGGGCCGCGGACGGCCGGCGCCGGACCTGCTCGCAGATCACGCTGTTCGACGTGAACACCGGCAAGAAGGTGTGGACGAAGAGCATCGGCACGGGCACCGCGGCCGTCCCGTTCGAGGAGCCGGTCCTCTCCGGCGACACCCTGGCGCTCGGCGGCGGCCTGCGCGGCGGCGCCGCCCTCGACGTCAAGACCGGCAGGATCCTGTGGCAGCCGCAGAGCGGCACCTGCGAGGACGTCGGCTACGCGGGCGGTGCGCAACTGGCCACCGTCCGCAGGTGCGTCGGCTCCGGCCAGGAGAAGTACGAGGTCCAGCTCCTCGACCCGAAGACCGGCCGCCCCAAGTGGACGTACCAGCTCGCCGACGGCGTCCGCAGCGCCCGGGTGCTCTCCACCGACCCGGTCGTGGTCGGCGTCGGCACCGGTGAGGACGGAGCGGGCACCGTCACCGACGTCATCCCGATGAGCGCCACCGGCAAGCCGCTCACCACCATCCCGCTCGACGCCGACGCGTACGACCTCGGCTGCGACGTGGGCCGCACCGACGGCTGCCGGAAGATCGTCGTCGGCAACGGGCGGGTCTATCTGGCCACCCGCCAACACGACGGCGGCCCCACCGGCACGACCAACGAGATCGTCTCCTACAGCCTCACCTCCGGGCGGCTCACCGGCGATCGCGTCGACGGCGGCGCCTACCGGGTCTTCCCCCTGCGGATGGACGGCGGGAACGTCCTCGCCTACGAGGACGGCTCGTTCGACAAGGGCGTGCGGATCGTCTCCATCGATCCCCGGACGATGAAGCGGACGACGCTGCTGCAGACCCCGACCAGCGACACGGCCACGTACGCGGTGAGCGGTATGGTCGTCGGGCTCAGCGGCTCCGAAGTCCGCTACTCCGGCGGCCGGTTGTTCCTCGGCAAGGCCCTGATCAGTGAGCCCGCCTCGAAGGACCACAAGGAGTACACGGCGGTCGCCTTCACCGCGGGCGGCCGTACGCCCTGATCACAACCGGGCTTCAGGTGAACTGCTTTTACGCTCCCGCACCCCCAATCACCCCCGAAAAGCTGCGATTTCAGCATTGCGGGCCGCTTCTGACCGGTAGGGGGCGCGCGACGTCGAACAAGCGTGTAGCTTCCGGTGGATGAAGGAGGACGGGGAGTCGGGGGGCTCGCCTGTCCGTGGGGGGCCCAGGGGACATGTGCTGCTTCTGGGTCGAACTGGGGGGTTGGCCCGATGGGAGTGCGGCTCATGGTGGTCGACGACCACCGACTGCTGGCCGAGGCGCTCGCCTCGGCCCTGAAACTGCGCGGGCACCGTGTCCTCGCCGCTGCCGCGCCCGCCGCGGGCGCCGCCGAACTGGTCATCTCCCGCGCCCCGGAGGTCTGCCTGCTCGGCACGTCGGCCCCGGCCGAGCCGGGCACTTTCGACCCGGTCGTCCGGATCAAGAAGGAGCGCCCCCAGGTCGCGGTCGTGGTCCTCGGCCCGGTGCCGTCCCCGCGCGGCATCGCGGCGGCGTTCGCCGCGGGCGCCTCCGGGTACGTCCGACACGACGAGCGCATAGAGGGGGTGGAGCGGGCCCTGATGAAGGCGCGGGCGGGTGAGGCCGCCGTGGCTCCCGCGCTGCTCCAGGGCGCGTTCAGCGAACTGCTCAACCCGGCGGCCCAGCCGGACGACGAGGGCCAGCGGCTGCTCCAGATGCTGACCCCGCGCGAGGTGGAGGTCCTGGTCCGGGTCGCGGACGGTGAGGACACCCGGCTGATCGCGGCCGGCATGGGCATCGCCCCGTCCACGGCCCGCACCCACGTCCAGCGCGTCCTGATGAAGCTGGGCGTCGGCTCCCGGCTGGAGGCCGCCGCCCTCGCGGCCCGCACCGGCCTGCTCGACCGGGCCGGCCCGGTCGGCGGCGAACAGCCTTCCGCTTCACAGGAGCAGGAGTAGTGGGCTATAGTCGATCTTGCGTTCGGCGCTGCAACTGGCAGAGCGGAACAGTGCGTTGGTGGTCCAAGGAAAGACGCCCCGCTTCCTGCGGGGAAATGCAGGTGCAAGGCCTGCCCGGCGCTCCATGAACAGAAGGCCCGCCCCGTTTCGACGGGGCGGGCCTTCTGCGTCGTCCGGAGGTGTGACACGCGAACGGGCCGGGCGCGCCGCATGGTCGCGGCGCGCCCGGCCCGTTCCGGTTATCCGGTCACGCGTCGTCCTGGTCCGGGGTGGGCGGCGCCGTGGGGCGCAGCTTCAGCCAGATCAGGAAGAAGAGTCCGAGGGCCAGCATGCCGATGCCCGCCCACAGGTTGATGTTGATGTCCTGGGCCTTCTCGAGGTCCGCGTCGGATGCCGTGATGCCCGCGATCGTGACGATGATCCCGTACACCACGAAGAGTCCGCCGATGATGCGGCGCACGTCGAAGAGGCGGGCGGCCGTCGCCGACTTGGCCTCCAGCTCCTTCACCTCGTCCACGTGGCTGTTCGTGTGGTCGCTCATGTCGTGTTACCTCGGACCTCAGAAGGAGAACGGGATGTAGCAGATGGCGGCGAGGACGATCGCGCCCCAGCCCAGCAGGGCCGGCTTGCGGTACCAGGCGTCGTCACCCTCGGCGGGCGGCTCTTCCATGCCCGGGGACTTGGTGCCGTAGACGAGACCGGCCAGTTCCTCGGCGGGCTTGGACTTGGTGAACATCGTGACCACGAACATCACGATGCCGCCGACCACGAACGCGACGATCGAGGAGACGAAGTTGGCGCCCTGGTCCGAGGGGATCGAGATGACGCCCTGCTTGTAGAACCAGAAGTAGTTCACCATCGCGGCCACCGTGCCCGACAGCAGGCCCCAGAAGCCGGCCGCGGCCGTGGTGCGCTTCCAGAACATGCCGATGATGAAGACCACGAACAGCGGGACGTTGAAGAAGGAGAACAGCGTCTGCAGGTAGTTCATGATGTTGCTGAAGCTGCCCGCGATGAACGCGGTGCCCATGCCGATGAACACGCCGACGGCGGTCACGACCCGGCCGGTCTTCAGGTAGTACCCGTCGCTGCGGCCCTTCTTGATGTACGCGCCCCAGATGTCGTTCGTGAACACCGTGTTGAACGACGAGACGTTGGCCGCCATACCGGCCATGAACGCGGCGAGCAGACCGGTCACCGCGATGCCGAGGACACCATTGGGGAGCAGGTCGCGCATGAGGACGGGGATGGCGTCGTTGTACTGGAGGCCGTCCTTGCCGCCCTTGCCGAGCGAGGGCTCCATCACCAGGGCGATCAGGCCCGGGACCACGACGACCATCGGGATGAGGATCTTCGGGAACGCGGCGATCAGCGGCGTGCGCTTGGCGGCGGAGAGGTTCTTCGCCGACAGGGCGCGCTGCACCTCGGCGAAGTTGGTCGTCCAGTAGCCGAAGCTCATCACGAAGCCGAGGCCGAGCACGATGGTCAGCCAGTTCGCGCCGAGCGGGTTCGAGGACCCGATGCCGGTGCCCTGCCAGGCCGTCATGAACGAATCGCCCTGCGAGTGCGACAGCGAGTCGGTGATGCCGTCCCAGCCGCCGACGCGCTTGAGGCCGACGATGGTCAGCGGGATCAGCGCGGCGAGGATGACGAAGAACTGAAGGACCTCGTTGTAGATCGCGGAGGAGAGGCCGCCGATCGTGATGTAGGCGAGGACGAAGAGACCCGCGATGACGATGGCCAGCCACTGCGGCCAGCCCAGCAGCGCCTGGAGCACCAGGGCCATCGCGTACAGGTTGACGCCCGCGATCAGCACCGACGAGACGGCGAAGATGATCGACGAGAGCAGGTGGGAGGACGGCCCGAAACGGTGCAGCAGGAACTCGGGGACCGAGCGCACCTTCGACATGTAATAGAAGGGCATCATGACCAGGCCCAGGAAGACCATGGCCGGGATGGCGCCGATCCAGTACCAGTGGACGGTGTAGACGCCGTACTGCGCTCCGTTGGCGGCCATGCCGAGGATCTCGGTGGCGCCCAGGTTGGCGGAGACGAAGGCGAGACCCGTCACCCAGGCGGGCAGGGAACGCCCGGAGAGGAAGAAGTCGAGGCTGGTCTTCACCGAGCGACGGGCCGCGAAGCCGATGCCGAGGACGACGACGAAGTAGATCCCGAGGATCGCGTAGTCGAGGCCGTTGGTGGGCAGCCGTAGCTCGGCCGCGAGTGGGGTTGTGGGGGACAGCATGAGTACTCGCTTCGTTGCGCGAACTGAAACAGTCCGGAACCTACGCCTCCGCGTTCAATAAGTGAACACTTATTTTGATGTTCTTTGTTTGATTGTGATCGAGGCCTCCGGATCGTGCTGGATCCTGCGGGTTCCCGCTTGATCGCGTTGCATGCCTTGACGCCCGTGTTGCCTTATGCTTTGTTGTGTTTGGTTCTGTTTGTTTGTTGGTGCGATGAGGAGCATCGGACGTGAAGAAGACGTCGACCCGGCTCGCCGACGGTCGTGAACTGATCTATTACGACTCGCGGGACGACGTCGTGCGGGACGCCGTGGACCGGCGCCCCCTCGACCCCACGGTCACCACCTCCGAGATCCGCCGCGACCCGCTGCTCGGCGACGCGATCGCCGTCGCCTCGCACCGGCAGGGCCGCACCTATCACCCGCCGGCCGACGAGTGCCCGCTGTGCCCCTCGGAGGGCGAGCGGCTCTCCGAGATCCCCGACTCCTCCTACGACGTCGTCGTCTTCGAGAACCGGTTCCCCTCGCTCGCCGGCGACGCCGGCCGCTGCGAGGTGGTCTGCTTCACCTCCGACCACGACAAGTCGTTCGCCGACCTCACCGAGGAGCAGGCCGGGCTCGTCCTGGAGGCGTGGACCGACCGCACGGCGGAGCTGTCCCACCTCGACTCCGTCGAACAGGTCTTCTGTTTCGAGAACCGCGGCGCCGAGATCGGCGTCACCCTCGGCCACCCGCACGGCCAGATCTACGGGTACCCCTTCACCACTCCGCGCACCGCGCTGATGCTCCGCTCGGCGGCCCAGCACAAGGAGCAGACCGGCGGGCGGAACCTGTTCGCCGACGTCGTCGAGAAGGAGATCGAGGACGGCAGCCGGATCGTCCTGGAGGGCGAGCACTGGGTGGCCTTCGTGCCCTACGCCGCCCACTGGCCGTACGAGGTCCACCTCTACCCCAAGCGCCAGGTCCCGGACCTGCTCGCGCTGGACGAGGCCGCCCGCACAGAGTTCCCCAAGATTTATCTGGAACTGTTGAGGCGCTTCGACCGGATCTTCGGGGAGGACCAGCCGGTGACGCCGTACATCGCCGCCTGGCACCAGGCTCCGTTCGGCCCGCTGGACGAGTTCGAGGGCGTCACCCGTGACGACTTCGCGCTGCACCTGGAGCTTTTCACCATCCGCCGCACTTCCGGCAAGCTGAAGTTCCTCGCGGGCTCCGAGTCCGGTATGAGCGTGTTCATCAACGACGTGCCGCCGGAGACCGCGGCCGAGCGACTGCGAGAGGTAGCGAGCAAGTAATGGGCAAGGCCGATTCTCGGAAGTACATGGTCACGGGCGGCGCCGGATACGTCGGCAGCGTCGTCGCGCAGCACCTGCTGGAGGCGGGCCACGAGGTCACCGTCCTCGACAACCTCTCCACCGGCTTCCGCGAGGGCGTCCCCGCCGGGGCGACCTTCGTCGAGGGCGACATCCGCGACGCCGCCAAGTGGCTCGACGCCTCCTTCGACGCCGTGCTGCACTTCGCCGCCTTCTCGCAGGTCGGCGAGTCCGTCGTGAAGCCCGAGAAGTACTGGGACAACAACGTCGGCGGCACCATGGCCCTGCTCGCCGCGATGCGCACGGCCGGCGTGAAGAAGCTCGTCTTCTCCTCCACCGCCGCCACCTACGGCGAGCCGGTCAGCACCCCGATCACCGAGACCGACCCGACGGCGCCCACCTCCCCCTACGGCGCCTCCAAGCTGGCCGTCGACCACATGATCAGCGGCGAGGCGACGGCCCACGGACTCGCGGCCGTCTCCCTGCGCTACTTCAACGTCGCGGGCGCGTACGGCGACTGCGGCGAGCGGCACGACCCCGAGTCGCACCTCATCCCGCTCGTCCTCCAGGTCGCCCAGGGCCGCCGCGAGGCCATCTCGGTCTACGGCGACGACTACCCCACCCCCGACGGCACCTGCGTGCGCGACTACATCCACGTCGCGGACCTCGCCGAGGCCCACCTGCTCGCCGTCGAGGCGGCCCGCCCGTCCGAGCACCTCATCTGCAACCTCGGCAACGGCAACGGCTTCTCGGTCCGCGAAGTGATCGAGACCGTCCGCCGGGTCACCGGCCACCCGATCCCCGAGACCATCGCCCCGCGCCGCGGCGGCGACCCGGCGGTCCTGGTCGCCTCCGCGGCCACCGCGCGCGAGCGCCTCGGCTGGAACCCGTCCCGCGCGGATCTCGCGGGAATCGTCGCCGACGCCTGGGAGTTCGCCCAGGCGCGCCAGCAGGAGAAGTAGGGGGCCCCGAGCCATGTCCATCGCCGCGCAGTTCAGTGATCTGTACGGGTACGAGCCCGCCGGGGTGTGGGCGGCCCCGGGCCGCGTGAACCTCATCGGTGAGTACACCGACTTCAACGAGGGCTTCGTGCTGCCCCTCGCCCTGCCGCACACCGCCGTGGCGGCCGTGGCCAAGCGGGACGACGGCGTGCTGCGGCTGCACTCGGCCGACATCGACGCCCCCGTCGCCGAACTGCGCGTCGACGAGCTGACCCCGCTCAGCAAGTACGGGCAGGGCGGCTGGGCCGCGTACCCGGCGGGTGTCGTGTGGGCGCTGCGCGAGGCCGGGCACACGGTCACCGGCGCCGACCTGCACCTCGCCTCCACCGTGCCGACCGGGGCGGGCCTGTCCTCCTCGGCGGCCCTGGAGGTCGTGACGGCGTACGCGCTCAACGACCTGTTCGGCTTCGGCCTCACCACGCAGGAGCTGGCCGTCCTCGCGCAGCGCGCCGAGAACGTGTTCGTCGGCGTGCCGTGCGGCGTCATGGACCAGATGGCGTCGGCGTGCGCGAACGAGGGGCACGCGCTGCACCTCGACTGCCGTGACCTGTCGATCCGCCAGGTCCCGTTCGACCTGGCCGACGAGGGGCTGCAGCTCCTCGTCGTCGACACCCGCGTCAAGCACGAGCTGGGCGACGGGGCGTACGCGGAGCGGCGGGCCGGCTGCGAGGAGGGTGCCCGGGTGCTCGACGTCTCGCACCTGCGCGACGTGCCGTTCGCCGGACTCGACGAGGCCATCGGCACGCTGGAGCGCGCCGGGGTCGACGAGAAGGTCGTCCGCTACGTCCGGCACATCGTCAGCGACGACCACCGGGTGGAGCGGGTCATCGAGCTGCTCGACGCCGGGGACGTGCGCGGGATCGGGCCCGTCCTGAACGAGGGACACGTCTCGCTCCGCGACGATCTGCGGATCTCGTGCCCGGAGCTGGACCTGGTCGTCGCCACCGCTGTCGCCTCCGGCGCGGTGGGGGCGCGGATGACCGGGGGTGGGTTCGGGGGGTCCGCCGTGGTGCTGGTCGAGACCGGTGATGTCGAGGCCGTCACCAAGTCGGTGATGGACGCCTTCGAGGAGGCCGGGTTCACGGCTCCCCGGGTGTTTCCTGCGGTGCCCTCTGCGGGGGCTCGGCGACTGGGCTGAGGGTTTCGCCTTCGCCGTAGGGGTCCTGGGGAGTGCGCGATCGTCTCATCGTCGTGGCTGGTCGCGCAGTTCCCCGCGCCCCTGCGGGGCGCTTGTCCTCAGCCGAGTCGCTTCGTCAGAGTGAATTCTTTTACCCCCGGGGGATAGTCCGGGATCACCGACACCACCTCGTAGCCGTGCTGGCGGTAGAAGCCGGGGGCCTGGAAGTCCCAGGTCTCCAGGCGGGAGTTGGCGCATCCGTGCTGGTCGGTCGCGATGTTTTCGGCCTCGGTCAGCAGGCGGGAGCCGAGGCCCGCGCCGCGGTGACGGTCCGCGACCCACAGCAGGTCGACGTGCAGCCAGGTCGCCCAGACATGGGCGTCGAGCCCGCCGGCGAGCGAGCCGTCGGCCGGATCGAACGCCCATACCTGCAACGGCAGTTCGCGCTCGTCAGGGGTGCCGCGCAGGGCGCGGATCGCGGGTGATGCCGTCGTGTTGGTGTCCCTCAGGAGCGAGCGGAGCAGAAGACCGCGCTCTTTGTCGACTTCTGTCTCAAAGCGAAACATGCGTCCCACGATAAACGCGCTGGACAGTCGCTGGTCGGTCAACTGGGAACCAGTTCTGCGAATTGGCTTCCCCTTGGGGCCCGCAGCCCTAGTCTGATGGACAGCACCGGTGGGGGCCGGTGTTGATCAGGGGGCGAGACAGCCGGGTACGACGCCCGGAGTGGGGGTAGCGGTTCATGCACGGCGGCGGCCGTGCGGCTGCGGTGACCTGAAGCTCCGGGCGCCGTACCTGCGTTGGTCATCCTCCCGACCAGTGGGGGTTTCAGTGGTACGTATTCGGGTTCTGGTCGTCGACGACCATCGCATTTTCGCCGAGTCCCTCGCCGCGGCGCTCGCCGCCGAGCCGGACGTCGACGTGTCGGCCGCGGGCAGCGGTCCGGCCGCGCTGCGCTCCTTGGAGCGGGCGGCCGCCGAGGGGCGCAGATTCGATGTGCTGCTCGTCGACGCGGACCTGGGCGCCGCGTCCTTGCAGGGCATGCGCCCGCCGACCGTGGTGCCCGAGGGCGGGGCGCAGGACGGTCTCGTGGACGGCATCTCCCTCGTCGCCGGCGTCCGTTCGGGGCAGCCGGCCGTGCGGACGGTGGTGCTCGCCGAGCGGGACGATCCGCGCCGGGCCGCGCTCGCGCTGCAGGCCGGGGCGTCCGGGTGGGTCGCCAAGGACTGTTCCCTGTCGCGGCTGCTCAATGTCATACGGGGGGTGCTGCGCGACGAGACGCATCTGCCTCCGGCGCTGCTGACCGGGGTGCTGCGGGAGCTGACCGCGGCCCGTAAGCACCGCACCGAGTCGGAGCGGCTGGTGGAGTCGCTCACGCCCCGGGAGCGGGAGGTTCTGCGGTGCATGGTCGCCGGGCTCGGCCGCAAGGCCGTCGCCGAGCGGCTGTTCCTGTCGCCGCACACCGTCCGGACCCATATGCAGAACGTGCTGGGGAAGCTGGGGGTGCACTCGACCCTCGCAGCGGTGGCGCTCGCGCGCAGGGCCGGGGTCGGACCTGTGGACCTGGAGGCCGCCAGCTGATCTGCCGGGTCGCCCGACGCGCGCGAGTGCCGGTCCGCCGTGGCCGGTCGCGCAGTTCCCCGCGCCCCTGAGGCATGCGCTGACGCGCAGCCTCCCCTGAGCGAGCGAAGCTCGTTTCAGGGGCGCGGGGAACTGCGCGAGAAGCGGCCGCCGAGCCGCGGGTGAAGGTCGACCCGACAGGGGCGCGGGGAACTGCGCGAGAAGCGGCCACCGGGCCGCGCGTGGGGAACTGCCCAGGGGCGCGGGGAACTGCGCGACCAGCCCCCACCGGCCGGTACCCGACGAACTACCCCGGGATGTTGTCGAACGGCGCCGTCAACTGCCGGAGCAGCGATGCCAGTTCGGCCCGGTCCCCTCGGGAGAGCTCGGCGAGGATGGCGCGCTCCTGGTCGAGCAGCCCCGCGAGCGCCTGATCGGCCCGGTCCTGCCCCTCGGCGGTGAGCCGGACCAGGACGCCCCGACGGTCACTGGGATCGGGCAGCCGCTCGACGAGCCCCTTCTTCGTGAGCCGGTCGATGCGATTGGTCATCGTGCCCGACGTGACCAGCGTCTGCGTGAGCAACTGCCCGGGAGAGAGCTGGTACGGAGCCCCGGCCCGCCGCAGCGAGGTCAGGACGTCGAACTCCCACGGCTCCAGCTGATGCTCGGCGAACGCCAGCCGGCGAGCCCGGTCGAGATGGCGCGCAAGCCTGCTGACCCGACTGAGCACCTCCAGGGGCTCCACGTCGAGGTCGGGGCGCTCGCGGCGCCACGCTGCGACCAATCGGTCGACCTCGTCCTCCATGGCGATCAGTGTAGAGGGTGTGTCGACATGAAGTCTCTTGAAGTCGAGTCTCTTGACATCGAGATACTTCGGGAGGGAGCCTGAAGGACATGACGACGAGCTCACCCACCTGGGACCCGCAGCAATACCTCCGCCACGCGGACCACCGGGGCCGCCCCTTCGCGGACCTCCTCGCCCGGGTCCCGGAGCCGCCCCGCACCCCGCCCCGCATCGCCGACCTCGGCTGCGGCCCCGGCAACGTCACCACCCTGCTCGCCGCCCGCTGGCCCGACGCGCACATCACGGGCTACGACAACTCCCCGGACATGCTCGCCCGCGCCGAGGAGCACGCAGGCCCCACCGCGGGCGGCGGCCGCCTCGACTTCGCGCACGCCGACGCCGCGCACTGGGCGCCCACGGAGACGTACGACCTGATCGCCTCGAACGCCACCCTGCAATGGGTCCCCGGCCACCTCGACGCCTTCCCGCGCTGGCTGGCCGCGCTCGCCCCCGGCGGCACCCTCGCCTTCCAGGTCCCCGGCAACTTCGAGGCGCCCAGCCACACCCTGATGCGCGAGCTCGCCGGGTCCGCGCGCTGGAAGGACCGGCTCGGCGCCGTGCTCCGGCACGCCGACGCGGTGCTCGACCCCGCCGTGTACCTGGAGCGGCTCGCCGGGCTCGGCTGCGCCGTGGACGCCTGGGAGACCACGTATCTGCATCTGCTGGAGGGCGAGGACCCGGTTCTGGACTGGGTGAAGGGGACCGGACTACGGCCGGTGCTCACCGCGCTCGCCGACGACCCCGCGGCACGGGACGCGTTCGTCACCGCCTACCGGGACCTGCTGCGGGAGGCCTACCCGGCGACCTTGTACGGCACCGTCCTGCCGTTCCGCCGGATCTTCGTGGTCGCGGTGAAGCCCGCGTGATCACCGCGCTCGACCATGTGCAGCTCGCCGCGCCCGAGGGCAGCGAGGCGCTGCTGCGGGCCTTCTACGCCGATGTCCTCGGGATGACCGAGATCCCCAAGCCGCCGGTGCTCGCCGCCCGCGGCGGGTGCTGGTTCGCCGCCGGGGGCGTCCAGCTCCACGTGGGCGTCGAGCGTGACTTCCGCCCGGCCCGCAAGGCGCACCCCGGGCTGCGGGTGCGGGACATCGAGGCGTTCGCGGGCCGGCTCTCCGCGCGGGGCGCCGAGGTGACCTGGGACGACGACCTCCCCGGCCACCGGCGGTTCTACAGCACCGACCCCGTCGGCAACCGCCTTGAGTTCCTGGAGCCCCTCACGGACGCCTAGCTCTTCCGGTGCCCTATCAGGCGGGGCCTCGGCTCCAGGCCGTCCAGGCCGTGCCAGGCCAGATTGACCAGGTGGGCGGCGACCTCGGCCTTCTTCGGCTTGCGGGCGTCCAGCCACCACTGGCCGGTCAGCGCCACCATGCCGACCAGCGCCTGCGCGTACATCGGCGCCAGCTTCGGGTCGAACCCCCGGGCCTTGAACTCGCGGCCCAGGATGTCCTCCACCTGTGTGGCGATGTCGGAGATGAGGGAGGCGAAGGAACCGGTGGACTGCGGGATGGGGGAGTCGCGGACCAGGATGCGGAAACCGTCCGTGTACTCCTCGATGTAGTCGAGGAGGGCGAACGCCGCCTGCTCGCACAGCTCGCGCGGATGGCCCGCCGTCAGGGAGCCGGTCACCATGTCGAGGAGCTGGCGCATCTCACGGTCCACGACGACCGCGTACAGGCCCTCCTTGCCCCCGAAGTGCTCGTACACCACCGGCTTGGAGACCCCGGCCTTGGCCGCGATCTCCTCCACCGATGTGCCCTCGAACCCCTTCGCGGCGAAGACGGTGCGGCCGATCTCCAGCAACTGCTGCCGTCGCTCCGCCCCCGTCATCCGCGTACGGCGCGCACGCCGTGGCTTCTCGGGCCTGTCAGTGCTCGGGGTGCTTGAGTCGGTCGCCACGTCACCCATCATGCCGTGCCGGGGTCACGCGGCGTCGGCGGCCGTGGTTTCGGGCACGCGCCGTGCCGCGATGCGGTCCTTCGACGGCCAGCGCACGTCGTACGCCCAGCCCGCCTGCTCGAACCAGCGGATCAGCCGGGCCGAGGAGTCGACCTGGCCGCGCATCACGCCGTGCCGCGCCGAGGTGGGGTCGGCGTGGTGCAGGTTGTGCCAGGACTCGCCGCAGGACAGCACGGCCAGCCACCACACGTTGCCGGAGCGGTCGCGGGACTTGAAGGGGCGCTTGCCGACCGCGTGGCAGATCGAGTTGATCGACCAGGTCACGTGGTGCAGCAGCGCCACCCGCACGAGCGAGCCCCAGAAGAACGCCGTGAACGCGCCCCACCACGACATCGTCACCAGACCGCCGATCAGCGGCGGCAGGAACAGGGAGACGAGCGTCCACATGATGAACTGGCGCGAGATCGCCCGGATCGCCGGGTCCTTGACCAGGTCGGGCGCGTACTTCTCCTGCGGCGTCTGCTCCTCGTCGAACATCCAGCCGATGTGCGCCCACCACAGGCCCTTCATCAGGGCCGGAACCGTCTCCCCGAACCGCCACGGCGAGTGCGGGTCGCCCTCCGCGTCGGAGAACTTGTGGTGCTTGCGGTGGTCGGCGACCCAGCGGACCAGCGGGCCCTCCACCGCGAGCGACCCCATGACCGCCAGCGCGATCCGCAGCGGGCGCTTCGCCTTGAAGGAACCGTGCGTGAAGTACCGGTGGAAGCCGATCGTGATGCCGTGGCAGCCGATGTAGTAGAAGAGCACCAGCAGGCCCAGGTCCAGCCAGCTGACACCCCAGCCCCAGGCCAGCGGCACCGCCGCGACCAGGGCCAGGAACGGCACGGTGATGAACAGGAGCAGCGTGATCTGCTCCAGCGAGCGCTTCTGCTCACCGCCCAGCGTCGCCGACGGCAGCGCGGCGTCGGCATCGGCGGACGTCTGACGGGGGGCGTCGTCGATCACATCGGGGCTTGTGGCCATGGGGGCGTCCCTGAGGGTCGAGGGGTGAGATGAATCGTCGAGGGGTGAGATAAATCAAGGATTGAGAAGGTGCCGGACGGGTCAGGAGATCCTCCGGGATCCCTCGGGATCCGCGGGAGCCACTGAGACCGCCGACAGCGCGTCACCGTCATACCTACGGTTCCGTAACCTACGGCGCCGTCAGTATGGCAGCGCTCTGACCGGCGGCAAGAGGCCCCGGCCCGCGCCAAGAGCACGGGCACATATCCTGGGGAACGGTCGGACAGCGCGGTCCGCTTCGAATCTCCACCCCGGACTAGTACCCGGTTCAGGGGATCCTTCCCTCCAGACGTGCTTCACCACTGCAAGGAGCCGCACCTGTGAGCAGTGCCGACGATCAGACGACTGCGACGAGCACCAGTGCCGAGCTGCGCGCCGACATCCGCCGCCTCGGAGATCTGCTGGGCGAGACGCTCGTCCGCCAGGAGGGGCCCGAGCTCCTCGATCTCGTCGAAAAGGTCCGCCGACTGACCCGAGAGGACGGCGAGGCCGCCGCCGAGCTGCTGCGCGGGACCGAACTGGAGACCGCGGCCAAGCTGGTCCGCGCCTTCTCCACGTACTTCCACCTGGCCAACGTAACGGAGCAGGTGCACCGTGGCCGTGAGCTGCGCGCCATGCGCGCCGCGGAGGGCGGACTGCTCGCCCGGACCGCGGACCGGCTCAAGGACGCCGACCCGGACCACCTGCGCGCCACCGTGCAGAACCTGAACGTCCGCCCGGTCTTCACCGCCCACCCGACGGAAGCCGCCCGGCGCAGCGTCCTCAACAAGCTCCGCCGGATCGCCGAGCTGCTGGAGACGCCGGTCCTGGAGACCGACCGCCGCCGCTACGACACCCGCCTCGCCGAGAACATCGACCTGGTGTGGCAGACCGACGAGCTGCGCGTGGTGCGTCCCGAGGTCACCGACGAGTCGCGCAACGCGATCTACTACCTCGACGAGCTGCACGCCGGCGCGGTCGGCGACGTCCTGGAGGACCTCACCGCCGAGCTGGAGCGGGTCGGCTTCAAGCTCCCCGAGGACAGCCGCCCGCTCACCTTCGGCACCTGGATCGGCGGCGACCGCGACGGCAACCCGAACGTGACCCCGCAGGTCACCTGGGACGTCCTGATCCTCCAGCACGAGCACGGCATCAACGACGCGCTCGACATGATCGACGAGCTGCGCGGCTTCCTCTCCAACTCCATCCGCTACACGGGCGCGACCGAGGAGCTGCTGACCTCGCTCCAGTCCGACCTGGAGCGGCTGCCGGAGATCAGCCCCCGCTACAAGCGGCTGAACGCCGAGGAGCCCTACCGGCTCAAGGCCACCGCGATCCGGCAGAAGCTGGAGAACACCAAGGACCGGCTCGCCAAGAACACCCCGCACGTCGACGGCCGCGACTACCTGGGCACTGCCGAGCTGCTGCACGACCTCACCCTCATCCAGACCTCCCTGCGGGAGCACCGCGGCGGCCTGTTCGCCGAGGGCCGGATGAACCGCACGATCCGGACCCTGGCCGCGTTCGGCCTCCAGCTCGCCACGATGGACGTCCGCGAGCACGCCGACGCCCACCACCACGCCCTCGGCCAGCTCTTCGACCGGCTCGGCGAGGAGTCCTGGCGCTACGCGGACATGCCCCGCGACTACCGCGGCAAGCTGCTCGCCAAGGAGCTGCGCTCGCGCCGCCCGCTGGCGCCGACCCCGGCCCCGCTGGACGCCGCCGGCGAGAAGACCCTCGGCGTCTTCCACACGGTCAAGAAGGCCCTCGAGGTCTTCGGCCCCGAGGTCATCGAGTCGTACATCATCTCGATGTGCCAGGGCGCCGACGACGTGTTCGCCGCCGCCGTGCTGGCCCGCGAGGCCGGTCTGATCGACCTGCACGCCGGCTGGGCCAAGATCGGCATCGTGCCGCTCCTGGAGACCACCGACGAGCTGAAGGCCGCCGACACGATCCTGGAGGACATGCTCTCCGACCCGTCCTACCGGCGCCTGGTCGCGCTCAACGGGGACGTGCAGGAGGTCATGCTCGGCTACTCCGACTCCTCCAAGTTCGGCGGCATCACCACCTCGCAGTGGGAGATCCACCGCGCCCAGCGCCGGCTGCGCGACGTCGCCCACCGCTACGGCGTCCGCCTGCGCCTCTTCCACGGCCGCGGCGGCACCGTCGGCCGCGGCGGCGGCCCCTCGCACGACGCGATCCTCGCCCAGCCCTGGGGCACCCTGGAAGGCTCCATCAAGGTCACCGAGCAGGGCGAGGTCATCTCCGACAAGTACCTGGTGCCGTCGCTGGCCCGCGAGAACCTCGAACTGACCGTCGCCGCCACCCTCCAGGCCTCCGCGCTGCACACCGCGCCGCGCCAGTCCGACGAGGCCCTGGCCCGCTGGGACGCGGCCATGGACGTCGTCTCGGACGCCGCGCACGCCGCGTACCGCAAGCTGGTCGAGGACCCGGACCTGCCGACGTACTTCGTCGCCTCCACGCCGGTCGACCAGCTCGCCGACCTGCACCTGGGCTCCCGGCCGTCCCGCCGTCCCGGCTCGGGCGTCTCGCTCGACGGCCTGCGGGCCATCCCGTGGGTGTTCGGCTGGACCCAGTCGCGGCAGATCGTGCCCGGCTGGTTCGGCGTCGGCTCCGGGCTGAAGGCGCTGCGCGAGGCCGGCCTGGACATGGTCCTCGACGAGATGCACGGGCAGTGGCACTTCTTCCGCAACTTCATCTCCAACGTCGAGATGACGCTCGCGAAGACGGACCTGCGCATCGCCCGGCACTACGTCGACACGCTCGTCCCGGACAACCTGAAGCACGTCTTCGACGCCATCGAGACCGAGCACGCGCTCACCGTGGCCGAGGTCCTGCGGATCACCGGCGGCGCCGAACTCCTCGACACGCAGCCCGTGCTGAAGCAGACGTTCGCCATCCGCGACGCCTACCTCGACCCGATCTCGTACCTCCAGGTCGCCCTGCTCAAGCGGCAGCGCGAGGACGCCGCGGCGGGCCACGAGCCGGACCCGACGCTGGCCCGCGCCCTGCTGCTCACCGTCAACGGTGTGGCGGCCGGTCTGCGCAACACCGGCTGACCTAGAGACTCAGGGTGGCCCAGGCCGCCGACAGCAGTACCGCCCCGGCGCCTCCCGTGATCCACGCGAGGCGCCGGTGGCGCATCCCGCCCGCGATCACCACCGAGGCCAGCAGCAGCGCCCCGCCCAGCGGGATCCACGCCTTGAAGAACCCGGCCGGGCCGACCCGCACGGCCTGCGCCGTGTCCGGCTTGATCACGACGGGCAGCCGGACGCCCTTCTTCTCACCGACCGAGCGGCTGATCGTCACCGTCGGAGTCCGTACGGGGCCCTCGGCCGCGGGCACGAAGGATCCCGTGCACGTACCGCCGTCACACCGGGCCAGACCCATGTGACCGTGCTCCCGCCCCGTCTGGAAGATCACGTGCTGAGCCGTCCCCCAGGACGCCCAGAACCCCGCGACCAGCAGAAGCAGGGCAAGAGCCGCCGACACGACCTGCCGCGAGACCGACACCGCTGAAGCCATGGCCGGGATCCTTGGCCATGAACCCGTCAACGGTCAACTGTTGTACGAGGACTGGGCCCGCTCGAGCCCTTCCGTGACCAGCGCCTCGACCGCGTCGGCCGCCCGGTCCACGAAGTAGTCCAGCTCCTTGCGCTCCGCCGAGGAGAAGTCCTTCAGCACGAAGTCGGCGACCTGCATCCGGCCCGGCGGCCGGCCGATCCCGAACCGCACCCGGTGGTAGTCGGGGCCCATCGCCTTGGTCATCGACTTCAGCCCGTTGTGGCCGTTGTCGCCGCCGCCCAGCTTGAGGCGCAGCACCCCGTAGTCGATGTCCAGCTCGTCGTGGACGGCCACGATGCGGTCCGTCGGCACCTTGTAGAAGTCGCGCAGCGCCGTCACCGGACCGCCGGAGACGTTCATGTACGACATCGGCTTGGCGAGGATCACCCGGCGATTGGCGGGCCCGGGCGGACCGATCCGCCCCTCCACGACCTGCGCCTGTCCCTTCGTCGCCCGCTTGAACTTGGCGCCCATCCGCCGGGCGAGCAGGTCGGCCACCATGAAACCGACGTTGTGCCGGTTCATCGCGTACTCGGGACCGGGGTTGCCCAGCCCGGCGATGAGCCAGGGGGCGTTGTCGTCGGACATGAGCCTTCTTCCGGTGTCGCGCTGTCGGTGGGGCTGTCGGTGGTGGAGAGCCGAACGGGGTGGCGGGCCGGGCCCACCACCCCGTACGGAGCGTCGAAAAAGCTAGACGGCTCAGGCCTCCGCGGCGGCCTCGTCGCTCTCGGCCGGGGCCTCCTCGGCCTGCGCGGCCAGGACCTGGAGGACGATGGCGTCCTCGTCGACGGCGAGCGTCGTGCCGGAGGGCAGCTTGACGTCCTTGGCGTGCACGGCGTCACCGGCGTCCAGGCCCGCGATGGAGATCGTGACCGACTCGGGGATGTGCGTGGCCTCGGTCTCGACGGCCAGCGTGTTCAGCACGTACTCGAGCAGGTTGGCGCCCGGGGCCAGCTCGCCCTCGGCGACGATGGGGAGCTCGACGGTGACCTTCTCGCCGCGCTTCACGAGGAGCAGGTCGACGTGCTCCAGGAAGCCCTTCAGCGGGTCGCGCTGCACGGCCTTCGGGATCGCCAGCTCGTTCGTGCCGTCGATGTCCAGGGACAGCAGCACGTTCGGGGTGCGCAGGGCGAGCTGCAGCTCGTGGCCCGGCAGCGTGATGTGGAGGGTGTCGCCACCGTGGCCGTAGACGACCGCGGGAACCTTGTTCTCACGGCGGATGCGGCGGGCGGCGCCCTTGCCGAACTCGGAACGGGTCTCGGCGGCGAGCTTGACCTCGGACATGTGCTCTCAACTCCTCGTAGATCTCTCGGGGGAAAGGTCACCCGGCCACGAACGGCCTGCTACGAAGAGCGCGTCGATAACGGACCGCCGCGACCTCTGAGAACAGAAGTGCGGCCTCCCTCGCCGAGCAACCTGGACAGATTACCCGGCGAAGGAGGCCGCACCCAAATGGATCTTCTACTTCGAGATCCCTACGAGGATCAGGCCTCGCCCTCGAAGAGGCTGGTGACCGAGCCGTCCTCGAAGACCTCGCGCACCGCGGAGGCGATCGTCGGGGCGATCGACAGGACCGTGATCTTGTCGAGCTCCAGCTCGTTCGGCGTCGGCAGCGTGTTCGTGAAGACGAACTCGCTCACCTTCGAGTTCTTGAGGCGGTCCGCGGCGGGACCGGACAGCACACCGTGCGTCGCCGTCACGATGACGTCCTCGGCGCCGTGCGCGAACAGGGCGTCCGCGGCCGCGCAGATCGTGCCGCCGGTGTCGATCATGTCGTCGACCAGGACACAGACGCGGCCCTTCACGTCACCGACGACCTCGTGCACGGTCACCTGGTTCGCGACGTCCTTGTCACGGCGCTTGTGGACGATCGCCAGCGGGGCGCCGAGACGGTCGCACCAGCGGTCGGCGACGCGCACGCGGCCGGCGTCGGGGGAGACGACGGTCAGCTTGTCGCGGTCGACCTTCGCGCCCACGTAGTCCGCCAGGATCGGCAGCGCGAACAGGTGGTCCACCGGGCCGTCGAAGAAGCCCTGGATCTGGTCCGTGTGCAGGTCGATCGTGAGGATCCGGTGCGCACCCGCCGTCTTCAGCAGGTCCGCGATCAGACGCGCCGAGATCGGTTCACGTCCGCGGTGCTTCTTGTCCTGCCGCGCGTAACCGTAGAACGGCACGATGACGGTGATGGAGCGGGCCGACGCGCGCTTCAGCGCGTCGATCATGATGAGCTGCTCCATGATCCACTTGTTGATCGGAGCCGTGTGGCTCTGGATCAGGAAGCAGTCGGCGCCACGAGCGGACTCCTGGTAGCGGACGTAGATCTCGCCGTTGGCGAAGTCGAAAGCCTTGGTCGGAACGATCCCGACACCGAGCTGGTGCGCGACCTCCTCGGCAAGCTCGGGGTGGGCGCGGCCGGAGAAGAGCATGAGCTTCTTCTCGCCGGTCGTCTTGATCCCGCTCACAGCACTAGTCTCCTCAGACGAGTTCGTCCGCCGCAGCTGCCCGCGCGTCCCTATAGCAGCGAGCCAGGCGAATCGTGTGCACCTATCACGGTACGCCGTGTCGGACGCACCTGTTTCCGGTCAGCCCTCGTTGCCCTGCTCCCGAGCAGCGGCTTCGGCCGCCTTCGCGGCCGCGCTCCCGGGACGCTTGCGGGCCACCCAACCCTCGATATTCCTTTGCTGGCCCCGGGCCACGGCCAGCGAACCGGCCGGTACGTCCTTCGTGATCACGGAGCCCGCGGCGGTGTAGGCACCGTCCCCGACCGTGACAGGCGCCACAAACATGTTGTCGGATCCGGTCTTGCAGTGCGACCCCACGGTCGTGTGGTGCTTGCTCTCGCCGTCGTAGTTCACGAAGACGCTGGCGGCGCCGATGTTGGTGAAGTCGCCGATCGTCGCGTCACCCACGTAGGAGAGGTGCGGGACCTTCGTGCCGTCGCCGATCGTCGCGTTCTTCGTCTCGACGTACGTGCCGATCTTGGCCTTCACGCCGAGACGGCTGCCCGGACGCAGATACGCGAACGGGCCGACCGACGCCTGCGGGCCGATCTCCGAGTCGTACGCGACCGTGTTGTCCACCCGGGCGCCGGCGCCCACGACCGTGTTCGTCAGCCGGGTGTTCGGGCCGACGACCGAGCCCTCGGCGAGGTGCGTCGTGCCGTGCAGCTGGGTGCCGGGCAGGACCGTCGCGTCCCGCTCGAACGTCACCGCCACGTCCACGAAGGTGGACGCCGGGTCGATCACGGTCACGCCGTCCAGCATCGCCGCGTGCAGCAGCCGGTCGTTCAGGATGCGGCCGGCCTCGGACAGCTGGACGCGGTTGTTGATCCCGGCGATCTCGCGGTGGTCGCGGGCGACCGACGCGCCGACCCGGTGGCCGGCCTCGCGCAGGATGCCGAGGACGTCGGTCAGGTACTCCTCGCCCTGGCTGTTGTCCGTGCGGACCTTCTTCAGGGCGTCGGCCAGGAGGCGGCCGTCGAAGGCGAAGACGCCCGAGTTGATCTCGCTGATCGCGCGCTGCGCCTCGGTGGCGTCCTTGTGCTCGACGATCGCCGTCACCGCGCCGGTGCCGCTCTCGCGCACGATGCGGCCGTAGCCGGTGGCGTCGGGGACCTCGGCGGTCAGCACCGTCACGGCGTTGCCGTCCGCGGTGTGGGTGGCGGCCAGGTCGGTCAGGGTGCCGCCGGTGAGCAGCGGCGTGTCGCCGCACACCACGATCACGGTGCCGTCGAGGGAGCCGGACGGGTCGATGCCCTCCAGGCCCATGCGGACGGCGTGGCCCGTCCCGTTCTGCTCGTGCTGGATCGCGGTGACGGCGCCCGCGTCGATCGTGTTCACGTGCGCGGTGACCTTCTCGCGCTCGTGGCCGACGACCACGACGAGCCGCTCCGGGCTCAACTCCCGTGCGGCGGCCAGCACGTGGCCGACCAGTGAGCGGCCACAGAGCTCGTGCAGGACTTTGGGGGTGGCCGATTTCATGCGGGTGCCCTCACCCGCGGCGAGAACGACTACGGCGGCCGGGTTCGTGGCGCTGCTCACGGGGGTGCCCTTCGGCTCTGGATGCGATGTGGGGTGGACATTCGCAGGATACCGGGGGGTTTCTGGGGGGAAATAAGGGCGGGGCCCGACCGGTGATAGGTCGGGCCCCGTAGTGGTGCTCCCGAGGAAGGAATCGAACCCTCATTCAATGGACCAAAACCATTTGTCCTGCCATTAGACGACTCGGGATCGCCTGCGCCTTATGTCCGATTCGTTGAGTCGGTGTCGAGCGCCGCCCCTACTATGCCGTACCAAGACCCTTCGATGCGACGGTACAGGTCGGCACTCTGCCGGACTTTGATCACGAGACAGCCCCGGTAGCTCTCGCCCACGTTCTTGCGGACCGTCTTGGGATTGTGTGTCTTGAGCGTCGTTTTGTAGAAGGCGTTTCGGGGCGCTCCTGTCAGGTCGGCCCAGTACTGTTCGGCGCCCGCCACGTCCGCGGATTCGTGGATCAGCACGCCGAAGCGGAGGTCACCGCGGTCGACGTCGAGAAGGTCGAGCCAGGCGAGGAACACCTGGATCATGCCCGGGTCGCTGTTGACGAAGGTGACGGTCTCCCGGCGCGCGTGCGGTTTGTCCTTCGTGCCCTCCGCCCAGTAGAGGGCGACACCTGTGAGGAACAGTTCGCGATCCGACAGCGTGCCGACGGCTCGCCGTGCCGCGTCTTTGGTCTGCTGTCGCGCGTTCTCCCGCATCGCGCTTTCGTGCTCCCACCGCTTGCGTGCCGCCAGCTTCGCCTGCTCGGACGGGTCGCGCCGCTCCGGCTTCGGCAGATCCCGCACCCACAGCGAGATCGAACTCTTCGAGCAGCCCAGCTCGACCTGGATGCGGTCATAGGTCCAGCCCTGGAGGCGCAGTTCGCGAGCGCGGCCGCGAAGGTCGGCCTTGGCGTTCGGGCGCCTGGTCCAGTCCGGAGGGGGCTCGCCCTCCAGGAGGCGGTTGAGGATGTCGTTGTTGCCGATGTGCAGCCGGTCGCGGATCTGGCGGCGGCTCAGTCCCTCCCGGCGCAGATGTACTGCGCTCTCTCGCAGCGACTCGAAATCGGCGTACTTGCCTGTGGTGTCTGCCATAGGCAAAGGCTCGGACGGAAGGCAGCGTTCCGGGTTGAAACGCATGGGGGCCAGCAGTTCGAGTGATTCCAGGCGGTTTCGCTTCTGTTCGAGACCGGTACGTGGTGCAGGGCAGTCCACAAAACTCACCGGAAAACCCTTGTGCGGCGCCCGTAGGGTGGAGGTATGACCACGACGGGGGAAGTTCACCGAGCCACGGCCGGGGGGCCGTGGTGGTGGGAGCGGCGGCGCAGTGCGCTGTTCGACGCGGGACTGGGGGTGTTGTCGGCCGCGGAGTGCGCGGTCGAGGGAGTTTCGTTCGCGCACAAGGCCGGGCTGCCGGCCGCGGTCGGTGTCGTCTTCGGCGTGCTCGCCGGGGCGACCCTGGTGCTGCGCCGCCAGTGGCCGATCGCGGTGGTCCTGGTGTCGGTGGCGATCACACCGGCCGAGATGGGCGTTCTGATGACCGTCGTCGCCCTGTACTCCCTGGCGGCGTCCGAGATGCCCCGGCGGATCATCGGCGCGCTGGCATCGATGTCGTTCGCGGGGACGCTGATCGTGACGGTCGTACGGGCGCAGCAGGACGCGGCGCGCGGGGTCGACGCGTTCCAGGTGGGCAGCTGGCTGGTGCCCTTCATCGCGATCACCACGGCGCTGGGCGTCACGGCTCCGCCGCTGCTGCTCGGCATGTACGTGGGAGCGCGCCGGCGCCTGATGGAGAGCCTCCAGGAGCGCAACGAGTCGCTGGAGCGCGAGCTGTCGCTGCTGGCCGAGCGGGCCGAGGAGCGGGCCGAGTGGGCCAGGGGCGAGGAGCGGACCCGTATCGCGCGGGAGATGCACGATGTCGTCGCGCACCGGGTGTCGCTGATGGTGGTGCACGCGGCGGCGCTCCAGGCGGTGGCCCGCAAGGACCCGGAGAAGGCGGTGAAGAACGCCGCGCTCGTGGGGGACATGGGCCGCCAGGCGCTGACCGAGCTGCGGGAGATGCTCGGGGTGCTGCGCGCCGGCGAGGCCGCGCCGCAGCGGGTGCCCGAGGTGCCGCTCCAGGCCGTCGGGGTCGCCGCCGCGGCGGCCGCCTCACGGGCCGAGGCCGAGGCGGAGGGGGAGGGCGGGCCCTGTCTGGCCGAGCTGGAGGAGCTGGTGGGGCAGTCGCGGGCCGCCGGGATGGTCGTGGAGATGCTGGTCGAGGGGGATGTGCGGGTGTACGCGGCCGTGGTGGAGCAGACCGCGTACCGGGTGGTGCAGGAGGCGCTGACCAATGTGCACAAGCACGCGTCGGGCGCGAAGACCTATGTACGGCTCGCGCACCGGGGTGCCGAGGTGGCGATGCAGGTGGAGAACGAGCCGCCGCCGGTTCTCACGGCGGCCTCCGTGGGGTTGCCCTCCGGGGGGAACGGGCTGGTGGGGATGAAGGAGCGGGTGGCCGGGCTCGGCGGGGTGTTTGTGTCCGGGCCCACTGACGCGGGGGGATTTCGGGTGTCGGCCGTGCTGCCGGCGGGGGTGCTCGGCGCCGGGGCCTGACCGGGGGCCCGTCCGTCCGCGCCTCTCGTCGTGGCTGGTCGGGTGGTCGGCCGGGTGACGACCCGGCGGCCGCTTCTCGCGCAGTTCCCCGCGCCCCTGGGCCGTTCTTCGTGTGCGCCACCGTCGTGGCTGGTCGCGCAGTTCCCCGCGCCCCTGAGGCATGCGCTGACGCGCAGCCTCCCCTTGAGGCTGCGGCTCCGCCGCGCCTCTCTTGATGAGATGGCGCACGCAGTGCGCATCTCAGGGGCGCGGGGAACTGCGCGACCAGCCACGACGAGAGCCGCGTGTGAGGGGCTGGTTCGTGGTTATGCCGACTGGAGGCGGGGTGGCTGGAGGCCGGTGGTCAGGGTTTCCAGGGCCTGGTCGATGGTGGGGCCGAGATACCAGTCGCCGCTGTGGTCGAGGGCGTAGACCCGGCCCTCGGTGTCGATGGCCAGCAGCGCCTCGGTGCCCGATTCGGCGCCCAGCGGACAGACCTCGGTGTCGAGGGCGCGGCCGAGGTCGCCGAGGGTGCGTGCCATGTGCAGGCCGTGCAGCGGGTCGAGGTGCGGCTGGGACGGGGCTATGTGCCGGCCGGGCCCGGTCGGCGTGAGATGCAGGCCGCCGAACTCGGCCCACGCCTCGACCGCCGCCGGGAAGACGGCGTGCCGGTGGCCGGCCGGGGAGACATGGGTGCGCAGCGCGTCGGCCCAGAACTCGGCCTGCTTGATGTCCCAGCGGCCGGGCTGCCAGCCGGCGGCGCGCAGGGCCGCGTCGGCGGGGGTGGTGAAGCGGGCGGGCGAAGTGCCGTTCGCGGTGGCGGAGTCGGGCATCAGCGGGCGGCCTCGTCGGAGTCGTCGGTCGGGTCCACGACGCGGACGCCGAAGTGGGCGGTCAGCGCGGCGCAGCCACGGCAGGGGCGGGCGAAGCCGCCGTGCAGCGGGTCGCCGTCCTCGCGGATCCGGCGGGTGGTGAGCTTGGCGTGCTTGAGGGACTTGCGGGCCTCGCTCATCGTCATCGGCCGGCGCCGGGCCCGCTTCGACTTCTCCGTGCGCTCGGTGTCGGTCGAGGCGAGGTGCCGGGAGATGAGGATGGCCTCCGCGCAGCGGCCGGTGAAGCGGTCGCGCTGGGCGGAGGTGAGGGTGTCGAGGAAGTCCTGGACCAACGGATGCAGCACCGGCGCCTGTTCACCGCGGGCCGCGGTGGACGTCAGGGTGCTGCCGCGCACGGACAGGGCCGCGGCGACCGTCGGCAGGATCCCGTCCCGACGGCCGCGCAGCACCGGGGCCGGAGCCGTGTCGGTGGCGCTCCAGCCCACGCGTGGGTCGGCACCCACCCCGCTGTCGGTGGGTGTGACGGACTCTGCCGTGCCGCTGTTCATGTGGTGCTTCCCCTCCTGCGGTCGCCCGCTGCAAACCCCCGGGTTGCCTGGACAGAGTGCCAAATGGGGCGGGCGGTGCGGTAGTCGGTCCCCCGCGACACGCCCGATCGTCACGGGGTGGTGACAGTGGGGTGACTGCTGGTCATGGAACCGGAGGCCCGATGACCGGTGTCGTACAACCGCATAGGCTGTCATGACGGCTAACCATCAACATCGTCCACAGCGCCGCAGGGGGCAACCGCCATGACGACAGGTCGGCTCGGGCAGCAGGCCGCGCCGCCGAACGCGGCCTATGCCGGGCAGGTAGTGCACTTCCCGGACCCGGTCCGTGCCACCCGGCACCCGAGAGGAGTGCGGGTGGACCATGACGGCTATCCGGACTTCTCCGCGTACGCGCGCGCGGCGGCCGAGATCGCCGAGCCGCCGCAGGGGTTCGGCGTCGACGAACTGCGGCTCACGGACTATGTGTCGGCGAACGCGGTGCAGGCGGCGGCGGGGCACGAACTGTGGGACACCATCCCGCCGGTGGCGACGCCGCACGGCTGGACGTGGCACCACGTGCGCGGCTCGCGCCGGCTCGAGTTGGTGCCCGTGGAGGTGAAGGCGCTGTTGCGTCATCACGGCGGGCTGGCCACGGCCGCCGTCGACCAGCACAAGCGGGGGACGCGTTCCCTCCAGGACACCCGGCCCGCGCACTTCGCCCTGCCGAAGTCGGCGGTGGCGGTGACCGAGCATCAGGTGCTGGGCGTCGAGGAGGACCTGGGCTGTCGGCTGCCGGGCGCGTACCGCTCGTTCCTGAAGGCGGGCGGCGGGTGCGCCCCGGTGGGGGCCGCGCTGGACGCCGAGTTGGGGCTGCTGATCGACCAGCCGTTCTTCACGGTGCGCGACGAGGCGGCGGTCAACGACGTGGTGTACGTCAACAAGTGTCTGCGCGATCACCTGACCAAGGACTACCTGGGCGTCGCCTTCGTGCAGGGCGGGATCCTCGCCGTGAAGGTGAAGGGCGAGGCGATCGGGTCGGTGTGGTTCTGCGCGTACGACGACGCGCGCGACGGCGGCGACACGGCGCACTGGTCGGTGCCCGAGCGGGTGGAGCGGCTGCTGCTGCCCTGCGGCGCCGACTTCGACGACTTCCTGTCCCGGCTCGCGGGCAATCCGCCGGAGCTGGAGACGGTGGCGAACCTGATGGTGGACGGCGGTTTCGCGCACGCCGTACCGACCGACGCACCGGACGAGGGGTGAGGGTCCGATGGTGACGTTCGCACAGGCGCAGGAGCGCGCCGAGGAGTGGATCAACGGCGATGTGCCCGCGTACCAGCACCGTGAGGTGCGGGTGCGGGAGTTCGAGCTGGGGTTCGTGGTGTGGGCCGAGGACCGCGAGGGCGGTGCGGTCTCCGACGGGGGCCGCCAGCGGCTCGTGATCGCCCGGGACTCCGCCGAGGCGACGCTGTGGCCCGCGCTGCCGGTGGGCGAGGTGATCCGGCGGTACGAGGAGGAGTACGGGCTGCCGGAGGCCCCGGCCGGGCCCGCGGCGCCGCGGCCGCCGGAGCGCGTGGACCTCAATCAGACGTCGTTCCTGCTGTCGCCGCCGGAGTGGCTCCAGGAGGCGGCGGACAAGCTGGGGATCGCCGGGGGCGGCGCGTCCGCCGCGGCGCCGGCCGACGACGCCGAGCCGCAGGACGCGGTGCCGGCCGCCGCGTCCGCCCCGCCGCCGCCACCACCGCCGCCGCCCGCGCCGGTGCCCGTCGACGCGACGCCGTGGGCCGGTACGGACACCAACGGTGTGGGGGACGAGGAGGACCGTCTGGTCCCGCTGCCCGACACCGTGTTCTCGCCGCCGCTGACCGAGGACGCGAAGCCCGACCCGGCGCCGGTCGGCGCCCCGCCTCCGCCTCCGCCGCCCCCGCCGTCCGGGCCCGGCCAGGACGGCGGGACGCTGCCGCCGCCGGTGCCGGGGACCGCCGTGCCGATCACGCCGCCGCCCGGCGCCGTGCCCGCCTACGGGTATCCGCAGGGCTCCGCGCCCGCCGCGGGCCGGGACGCCACCGGGCGCCCGCTCGCGCCCGACGCCGAGGACATCGCGAACGCCGCCACCAGCAAGGCGCGGCCGCCGCGCGGCGGGGGCGCGCAGACCCCGCCGCCGCCCGGCAGCCCCGGTCTGCCCGGCGGCGGTTACGTCCCGACGCAGCTGGTGCCCGCGCCCGGCCCCGCCGGACCGCCCGAGCCCCCGGCCGCGACGCAGCCCCCGCCGCCCGGCGCCGAGGTGCACCACGCCGCGACCATGCTCTCCGGCCCGCCGATCGCGGGCCCCGGCGCGCCCGGCACTCCGCCGCCGCCGGGTCCGCCCGGTGCGCCGCTGCCCCCGGGCCCGCCCGGAGCTCCCGGCGCCCCCGGTCAGCCCGGCCCGTCCGGCGCTCCCGGCACCCCGCCCCCGCCCGGTCCGCCCGGCCCCCCGCCGCCCCCGGCGCAGGGCGGCGATTCGGTGCACCACGCGGCCACGATGCTGTCGGGCCCCGGCCCACAGGTGCCTCCGCCGGCCGGTGTGCAGCCGCCTCCGCCCGCGGGGATGCAGCCGCCCCCGCCCGCCGGAATGCAGCCCCCGGCACCCGCCGGGATGCAGCCGCCGCCGCCCGGCGGGATGCCGCCCGGTGCGATGCCGCCGCCCGTGCCCGGGCAGCAGATCCCCGGTGGGCCGCCGCCCGCGTACGGATATCCGCAGACGCAGCCGCCCCCCGGCCGCCCGGCCGGTCCGCCGACCGTGGGCCCCGGCTACCAGGCGGTGCTGCGCTACCGCGCGCCCGACGGCTCCGAGCAGCAGCTCATCCGGCGTTCCGCGCCCGGTGTGCCGCACCCGGAGTGGCAGATCTTCCACGAGCTGCGCGGCATGAACATCCCGCCGGACCAGGTCCTGGAGCTGCACACGGAGCTGGAGTCGTGCGCGCTGCCCGGCGCCTACTGCTCCCGCATGATCCACGAGCAGTGGCCGCAGGCGCGGATCACGTCGATCGCGCCGTACGGCACCGATCACGCCTCGCGCCAGCAGGGCATGCGGCAACTGCTCGCGCACCAGGGTGAGTTGCACCAGGTCGCGGACGGTCCGGCGCGTCCGGCGCCGGTCCGGGCGCCGCTGCCGCCCGCGCAGCCCGCGCCGCCGATCCCGCCGGAGGGCATCGCGCAGGAGCTGGCGTCGGCCTTCGGCCCCGGGGTGTTCCGCTTCGACCAGCGGGCGGTGTCGCGCCAGGGCGTGCCGGACGTCGTCGCGCACACCCTCGTCGTCGCGGGGCTGCCCGCCGACTTCGGCCCGTTCTTCTGGGCGCAGGCCCAGCCGGGCCGCCCGGTGCCGACCCTGGCCGAGCTGGCGCAGGAGCGCGGGGCGCAGCCGGGGCCGGACGCGGGCTCGTACCTGGTGATGGGCTCCGACTTCGGCAAGGCGCTCTGCGTGCAGTACGGGACGGCGCACATCGTGGCCGTGCCGGTCGAGGGCGGCGGGGCGCCGGTGCCGCCGCAGTTCGTGAACAGCGGGCTGCCGGAGTTCGCCCGGTCGCTGGCGCTGCTCGGCCGGATGTGGCGGCTGCGCTACGGGCTCAACCCCGAGCAGGCGGGCCGTTGGACCGTCGACTTCCAGGCCCAGCTGAGCGCGCTCGACCCGGCCGCGCTCGGCTCGCCCGAGACCTGGTGGTCGGTGCTGCTCGAGCAGATGTGGGACGGCCTGCTGTAGCGGGGCCGTGAGCCGTGGGGCGATGCACCGTAAGGGTGTGTCGCCCTGCGGCATTTCTGGTGCTGTGTCAGGTTCGTTCCATGACGACGCCGCCAGATCCGCCGGAGCACCCGCTGCCGCCCGCGAGCAGCACCACGGTGTACCGGGCCTCGGGCAGGCGCACCCGCGGGAGGAGCGGGAAGAACGGCAAGAAGCGCCGGAGCCTGCCCAAAAGGATCCTCCTGACGCTGCTCGTGGTGTGCGTGGTGGTCGTCGCGTACGCGGTCGGCGTCGGGATCTGGGCGGTCGGGCAGGTCCAGCGGACGGACGCCCTGGGCGACTACAGCGGGCGGCCCGCCGCGGGCAAGGGCACGAACTGGCTGCTCGTCGGCTCCGACACCCGCAAGAACCTCACCAAGGAGCAGCAGCGGGAGCTGCACGTCGGCTCCGACTCGGGCGACGAGACGGACACCATCATCGTGCTGCACTACGGCGCGAGCGGCCCGTACCTGGTCTCCCTCCCGCGCGACAGCTACGTGAGCATTCCCGGCCACGGCAAGAACAAGATCAACGCCTCGTACGCGCTCGGCGGCCCCGCGCTGCTCGCGCGCACGGTCGAGCAGGCGACGGGGCTGCGCCTCGACCACTACGCCGAGGTGAACTTCGCCGGGTTCGTGGACGTCGTGAACGCGCTGGGCGGCGTCGACGTCTGTGTCCCGAAGGATCTCAACGACTCGTACTCGGGGGCCGATTTCAAGGCCGGCTGCCAGACGATGAACGGCACCGAGGCCCTGTCCTACGCCCGCGACCGGCACAGCTACGCCGACGGCGACCTGGGCCGCGTAAAGGCGCAGCAGCAGCTGATCGCGGCGATCGCGGGCAAGGCGCTGAGCCCCGGCACGCTGCTGGCCCCGTGGAAGCTGCTGCCGTTCCTGAACGCCTCGCTGAACGCGCTCACCGTCGACCGGGACGCGGGCCTGCTGAACCTCGGGAAACTGGGCCTCGAAATGGACGACATCTCCCACGGCGACGGCTCCACGACGACCGTGCCGATCGCCGCCACACCCTCCGTCCCCGGGGTCGGCGACGTCGTCGAGTGGAACGCGGCGGAGGCCGCCGAACTCTTCTCCGCCCTGCGCGCCGACACGACGATTCCGACTTTCGGCAGCAATTGACGCATCCTTGACCGAGTGGGTCATGCGGTGTGTCACGTGTGTCGCGTTATGAGCGCTTCCGTCTGATCCACAAAGATGTGCGCCAATCACGCAGAACGTCGTGCGTCGGTCGGTCGCTGTGTCGGTGTGGAGAGGGGAAACCCAGAATGAGCGCTAGCGGTGCGGGTACGGGTGCGTCGGCCTCCCAGGCGTCGGCGTACGGCTTCGTGGTCACGAGGGGCCGGGGTGTGCGCGGATACCGCCCCGAGCAGGTGGAGTCCTTCGCCGCGGGGCTGTCCAAGGAACGGGACGACGCGTGGGAGCGGGCCGCGCGGCTGACCGTCCTGCACAAGGAGATGGAGGCGGAGGCCGAGCGGCTGCGCGCGGCCGTCGAGCGGCTCGCCCCGCAGACGTACGCCTCGCTGGGCAAGCGCGCCCAGTACCTCCTGGAGCTCGTGGAGGAGGAGACCGCCGCGGTGCGGCACACCGGGCGGAGCGACGCGCAGAGTGCCGCCGAGGCCGCCGAGCGGGCGGGCGGCGAGCTGCGGGACGCCGCCCAGGCCCACGCCGACGAGGTGCGCGGCGCGGCCGAGGAGCGGGCCACGGCCCGGGAGGCCGCCACCCGGGCCACCGCCGACGAGATCCGGATCGCCGCCCGCCGCGACGTGAAGGAGACGCGGAGCGAGGCGCTGGAGGCGCTGCGCGAGATGCGGCGCCGCTGCGAGGGCGTCCTCGCCGACCAGGCCAAGGAGCAGGCCGAGCGGATCGACGCGCTGGAGCGGGAGAGCGCCGGGCGCGAGTCCGCCGCGGACGAGTGGGAGGCCGCCGCCGTCGCCGGGGCCGAGGCGCGGCTCTCCGAGGCGAAGCGGGCCCTGGCCGAGGCCGAGGAGGCGGCGCGGCACCGGCAGGAGGACGCGGAGGCCTCCGGCGCGGAGCTGGTGGCGCAGGCGCGGGCGCGGGCCGAGCGGATCGGGCGGGAGACCGAGGGGGTGCTGCGCGAGCATTCCGAGGAGCGGGACGAGATGCGGGCCCATATGGATCATGTGCGGAGTTCTCTGGCGGCGCTGACGGGGCGGGCACCGGCGGACTCCGAGTAGGGGCCGGGTCGCTCGCGCGGTTCCCCGCGCCCCTGACGGGGGCACGCGTGCGCTACGTTGCCGTGAAGAGGCGTCAAGTGGCTCACGGAGAACAGGGGTTGACGGTGATGAGTGGAGGGCGGCTGCTGCCGGAGGTCGAGCGGGGGGACGTGCGGCGCATCACCGTGGTCGGTGAGGACGTGCTGCGGCGGCGGTGCAGTCCGGTCACGCAGGAGCACTTCGGCACCCCCGGACTGGCCCGCCTGATCGACGACATGTTCGCCACGAACCATGTCGCGCACGGCGCGGCCATCGCCGCCAACCAGGTCGACGTGGACCTCCAGCTGTTCGTGTACGACATGGAGGACGACTGGGGCGTGCGGCACACCGGCGCCATCGCCAACCCGGTGCTCGACGAGGAGCCGCCCGCCGACCGCAGGCTCGTCGAGGGGATGGAGGGCTGTCTCTCCGTGCCCGGCCCCTACAAGGCGGTCGCCCGCGCCGACCACGCGGTCGTGCGGGGGCAGGACAAGGACGGCGCCCCGCTGGTGGTGGAGGGCCGCGGCTACTTCGCCCGCTGCCTCCAGCACGAGACGGACCATCTCTACGGTCGGCTGTACCTCGACCGTCTCGGCAAGCGGGAACGCCGGGACGCGCTGCGGGAGATGGAGGAGCTGCGCGACGGGGTGCTGGCCCGGCGGGCGGCGGTGGCGGAGCGGCTGGGGAAGTGAGCGGGGCGCGGCGGCCGTCGGCCGCCGCGCCCCGGACGTCTCCTCGTTCAGGCGGCCGCCTCGTCGCCCGGGCGGGTGCGCAGGACCGCGCCCGTGGTGAGCAGGGTCGCGGACACCGTCAGGCCGAGCGCCGCGGCGAGGACCGTGCCCAGGATCAGCGGGGAGCCGCTGGGCAGTGCCGAGCCCAGGATGCTGAGGCCCGCCGGGACCAGGGTGCAGGCCGCCACCAGCGTGCCCAGCGCGATGCCGACCGCCGCGGTCAGCACGGACTCCACCGCCGTCATCCGCAGGACCTGACCGCGGGTCGCCCCGATCAGCCGCTGCAGGGCGAACTCGCGGCGGCGCTCGGTCGTCGCCAGGATCTGGGTGTTGACCAGCGCGATCACCGCGTAACCGACGACCGCCGCGAGCACCAGGTACGCCATCCAGGCCTGGGTGTCGTCCTGTTCGGAGTACGCGGCGGCGACGGCGTCCCGTGATGTCACCGTCAGCACCGGACCGCTCCCGGAGCGGTCCGTGAGCGCGGCGGTGAGGGCGGCGCGGTCGGTGTTCTCGGCTGCCGTCACCATGATCTGGGGGATCAGGCCCGAGTCGGTGTGGGCGAGCATGAGCGCGGCCGGGACCAGCGCGGTCCCGTAGCCGCGGCGGGCGTCCAGCGTGGCCACCAGCTTCAGGGTGACGGGGCTGCCGTCGCCGAGCCGGAAGGGGACCGGGTCGCCGATGCGGAGGTCCCGGGCCTCGGCGTCGGCCGTGGGGAGGGCGACCGTGCGCCCGAGCAGGGCGCCGAGGCTGCCGGTGGCGGCCCGGTAGGACGTCGTACGCTCCAGGCCCTCGGCCGTGACGCCGCGCAGGGCCAGTTCGGTGGGGCGCGGTCCGGCCGACCGGGCCCGGTCGGACTCCAGGTAGCCGGTGCCGGGGATCTGCGCGGTGGCCGCCGCGACGCCGGAGGTCGCGCGGACCGCGGCCAGCGTCCCGGGCGTCAGCCCGCCGGACGGTGAGGTGACCACGAGGTCGGCGCGCAGGCTCTCGTCGAACGCCCGCTCGGCGCCCGCCGACTGCGTGGTCTGGAGGTAGGCCAGGGTCAGGGCCAGGCCGGTGGCGAGCATGACCGGCATGACGGCGGCGGCGAGCCGCGAGGTGCGGGCCCGCGCGTTCGCGGCGGCCAGCTGCCCGGCGAGCCCGGGCAGCGCGCCCAGCGGGCGGCTCAGCAGCGCGGTGCAGGCACGGGCGAGCACCGGCCCGAGCAGCCCGAAACCGGCCGTCCACACCAGCGCCGCCGGGGTGGCGACGCCGCCCGCGTCGGGTCCCGCCGAGCGGGCCGTGCCCAGCGCCAGCGCGGTGCCCCCGGCGAGGCAGAGCACCCCCAGGACCGTGCGGGCGGCGCTGAACCAGCGGCGCTGCGGCCCCGCGTCGGCCAGCGCCTCCGTCGGCCGGGTGCGGGCCGCGCCGTGGGCGGCGACCAGTGCCGCGCACACCGCGGTGAGCAGTGCGGTGCCGATCCCGACGATCAGCGGCACCTGGCCCGCGCGGTACGCGAGCGACCCCGGCACCACGTCCGCGTCCGCGAACGCCGTGAGCAGCCACCGGCCGGCGCGCGGACCGGGTACGCAGGCGAGCGCGGTGGCGACGGCGGCGAGCACCAGCGTCTCCGCGACGATCATCCGCCGCAGCTGTCCCGGGGTGGAGCCGACGGCGCGCAGCAGGGCCAGCTCCCGTTCCCGCCGCCGGATCGACAGGCCGAGGGTGCCGGCCACGACGAAGACGGTGACCAGCACCGCGAGGCCGCCGAACGCCGCCGCGAGGGGGATCAGGTCGCCGCCGTCGGCGAGCACGGCCGGGTCCTCGGCCCGGCCGCGCGCGTCGCCGGTCAGCACGGCGAGCGGGGTGGCGCTGCCCGCGAGCGCGCCGCGCACGTCCCGGGCGAGTGCGCCGGGATCCGTGCCCGGGGTGGTCAACAGGGCGATGGAGTCGGCGTGTCGGGGGTGCCCCGAGACGCGGGCCGCCTCCGTGTCGGAGAGGAAGAGGGCGTCGCCGTCGTCCGTGCCGCGGGCGATGCCGGAGACCGTGTAGCGCTTGGCCGTGCCGTGGGCGAGCAGGTCGACGCGCGCGCCGACGCGCAGGCCCGCCCGGTCGGCGAGGGCGGCGCCGACGACCACCTGGCCGGCCCCGGCGGGCGGGGCGCCGCCGGTGAGGCGGTAGGGGGCGAGCGCGGCGGACGACCAGCCGTGACCGGTGGCCCGGCCCGTCGCCGCCGTCCGGTCGAGCGTGACCGGGAACGACACGTCCGGCACCGCCGCGCGCACGCCCGGCACCTTCGCCAGCCGGTCGGCGAGGGCGGCCGCGGGCCGGATCCGCTCGGGGAAGACCAGTTCCTCGACGGTGTCGTGGTAGCGCTGGTCGCCGGTGACGACGACCGGCGCGGCGGCCAGCCGCTGCGGCGGGGCCGCTTGGTGGATGCCGGTCTCCAGGAGCCCGCCGCAGGCGATGACGAGCACCGCGCCGAGGAACAGGGCGAGGAACGAGGCGATGAAACCGCCCTTGTGGAAGCGCAGGGTGCGCAGCGCGAGCCCGGTCATCGCCGTGCCTCGGCGCTCTTCGGGGCCGGTGCGTTCTGCCGGACCGACGCGTCCCATGCGCCGAGCCGGGTCATCCGCTCGGCGACCGCGTCCACGGTCGGGCGCTCCAGGGCGCCCGCGATCCGGCCGTCGGCCAGGAACACCACCCGGTCCGCGTGGGCGGCGGCCACCGGGTCGTGCGTGACGATCACCACCGTCTGCGCCGTCCGGGCGACGGCCTCCCGCAGCAGGGTCAGGACCTCCCGGGCCGTGGTGGTGTCCAGCGCGCCCGTGGGCTCGTCGCCGAAGACGACCGCGGGCCGGGTCACCAGGGCGCGGGCGACGGCGACGCGCTGCTGCTGACCGCCGGACAGTTCGCCGGGGCGGCTGCGCTGCCGTCCCGCGAGGCCGACGCGCTCCAGGACCTCGTCCACCTCGGCCCGCTTCACGCGGCGGCCGGCGAGCCGCAGCGGCAGCGTGACGTTGTCCCGCACGGTCAGCGCGGGCAGCAGGTTGTACGACTGGAAGACGAAACCCATGCGGGTGCGGCGCAGCCGGGTCAGCCGGCGTTCGCCGAGCGTGCCCAGCTCCACCCCGTCGAGCGTCACCGACCCGGAGGTCGGCCGGTCGAGCCCGGCCGCGCAGTGCAGGAAGGTGCTCTTGCCGGAGCCGGAGGGGCCCATCACGGCGGTGAACGAACCCCGCCGCAGCCCGATGCTCACCCCGTCGAGGGCGGCGACCCGATCGCGCCTGCCGCGTGCTCCGCCGTAGACCCGGCGCACGTCGTCGAGCCGTACGACGTCGTCCCGGCCGGTGCTGTCCGTTGTCCAACTCGCCGTGTCCGCAAGGGAATCAATCATGGGAGCAATGCTGTCCGGGGCGCCCCGCACGCCGACAGCCTCGCCCGGTGGAACCTGGGGTCCACCACTCGGTGGACCCCAGGTTCCACCGGCATGTTGCGCCGGTTCCCGCCCCTCCTCGTCGGCACACTGCTCGCAACGCCTCCGGTGAACGGTCCGGGGGCGCGGCGTGCGGAGAGGGACGAGCGTGAAGCGCAGGACGATGGCGATGGCGGCGGCCGTGGTGGCCCTTCTGGGCGGAACCGTGGGAACGGCGCTGCCCGCCGCGGCGGCCGCCGCACCCGCCTACTACCCGGACGTCGACTGGATCACCTGCCAGGTCAACGAGGAGCGGGCCGCGCACGGGCTGCCGGGGCTGCGGCTGTCCGACAAGGCGGCCGAGGTGGCCACCGCCCACGCCCGCGACATGGCGGGCCAGGGGAAGCTCACCGGCACGGGCAGCGACGGCCGGGACCTGCGGTCCCGGCTGACCGACGCCGGGCTGTTCTCCGCCCACGCCGAGGAGTTCATGTACGCGGGCTACCGCGACGACGGCTACTTCGCGGACACGATCACGGACCCGGACCCCGGCAACGACATCTACGCGTCCCTGATGGACCCCGGTGTCACGGCCGTCGGCATCGGCTACGACCGGACGTACTGGGACGTGGACCTCCTCGGCCCGCACCGCGGACTGGTCACCCGGGCCCCGGTCTGCGCACCGGCCGCCTGACGGCGGGGCGGGCGGGGCTCAGTCCCCCGAGATGCCCCAGAAGTACAGCTCGCTGGGCCGGCCCGCGCCGTCGTGCAGGACCGCCACCCGTCCGGACCAGCCCTCCCCGACCAGGGGTTCGATCGCCTCGACGTGCTCGCGCGTGAGGATGTCCGTCCCGGTGAGGCGGCAGGCCTCGTCGGGCTGGACCGGGCGGACCGCGCCGACGCGGGGGCGCTCGCCGGGGCGCAGGACCCGCTCCATGTCGAGTATCGAGTGGGTGCCCTCCTCCTGGACCCCCTCGTCCTCCCAGAGCTCCTCGATCGTGGCGGGCCGGGGCGTGGGAGCGTCCTCGCCCAGCGGATGATCCCCCGACCAGTAGTAGTCCTCGTCCCGGAAGACCCGCGCCCGCAGCTCCTCCAGAGCCGCCGCGACATCCTCCCGGTACGGGACGTAGTACTCCCACCCTGACGCACCCACGATGCCCATGCCCTCCGAACTCGGTTTCGCTGTTCGTGTGTTCGGGGGAACGTAGCAGGATGGCCGGCGTCAGGTTGCCGGCCGGTGGCCGGCGGAGGCCCGCGGGTGACGCGTACGGCAGGCGGGGAACGGGTCAGCGGGCGGAGCGCCGGTCCGTGCCCGGTACCGGCCTGCTCGCCCCGGCCAGGATCCAGCCCTCCACCGCCTCGTACTGCCGCTGCTGCTGAGCCGCCTTCCCCGGGGAGGTCAGCACCGTGCCCAGCCAGCCGAAGAGGAAGCCCAGCGGGATCGAGACGATGCCGGTGGTCGTGAACGGGAACCAGTTCAGGTCGTGCCCCGGGAAGGCCGAGGTGGGGGAGCCCGAGACCAGATTGGAGCCCGTCATCAGGATCAGGCAGGCCGCGGTGCCGCCGAGGAGGGTCCACAGCAGGCCCGCTCTCGTGTAGCGGCGCCAGAAGAGGCTGTAGATCAGTGCGGGGGCCAGGGCGGAGGCGCCCAGGCAGAAGGAGAGGGTCGACAGGGGCTGGAGGTTGCGGTGCTGGACCACGGTGGCCAGGAGGATGGCGGGGACGCCGACGGCGAGGGCCGAGATCCGGGCCGTCTTCAGTTCCCCGCGGGGCGTCAGCCGTTTCCTGCCGTACGCGAACACGTCGTGGGCCAGCGAGTTGGCGCAGGCCAGGATCATGCCCGCCACCGAGGCCAGCAGCGTCAGGAAGATGGCCGTGGTGACCGCCGTGAACAGGAGCGACTCCGCCGTCGAGAGGGTGGCGCCGAACGCCGCCCGCGCGCCGAGCAGGAACGCCGTGTTGCCCTGCGCGCTGTCCGCCACGATCCCCGTACGTCCCACCAGGGCCGCCGCTCCGACCCCGATCACCGCGATGACCAGCACGAAGACGCCGACCGCGGAGACCGCCCAGGACATCGAGCGGCGCACCTCGCGGGCGTTGCGCGCCGTGTACATGCGCATGGTGACGTGCGGGAGCGCGGCGCCGCCGAGCACCACGGTCAGCTCCGAGCTGATCATGTCCAGGCGGGGGAAGCTGCTGCCGGTGAACTGCAACCCCGAGGTGAGATAGGCGCGGCCCACGCCGCTGCGGGCGGCCGCCTGGGCGAGCAGGGCGCCCGGGTCCCAGTCGAAGCGGTGCAGGATCACCGCCGAGACGGCGATGCCCGAGCCGAGCAGCATCACGATCTTGAAGATCTGGATGACGGCGGTGCCCTTCATGCCGCCGATCGCCGCGTAGCTGATCATGAGGCCGCCGACGCCGATCACGCAGACCGTCTTGAAGGTCTGGTTGCTGAAGCCCAGGAGGAACGCCAGCAGGTCGCCCGCGCCCGCGAGCTGCACCAGCATGAGCGGGATGAGCGCGGCCAGGGTCACCGCGCAGGCCGCCATGCGCGCCGCCCGCCCCGGCATCCGGCGGGCGAGGACGTCGCCCATGGTGAACAGGCCCGCGTTGCGCAGCGGTTCGGCCAGCAGGAACATCAGCAGCATCAGGGAGAGCGCGGTGCTCAGGGCCAGGACCACGCCGTCGTAGCCGACCAGCGCGACGATGCCGGTGGTGGTCAGCACGGTCGCCGCGGAGATGTAGTCGCCCGCGATCGCCAGACCGTTGCGCATCGGCGTCAGCCGGCCGAAGCCCGTGTAGAACTCCTCCAGGTCGTCGCGCTCGGGGCTGGTGACGATGCACAGCAGCAGCGTGGCCGTCGCCACCGCCGTGAACGCGGCCAGGGACATGGACTCGGCCGGGGTGTCCACCAGCGCGGTCACTTCCGGCCACCGATCCGGCGCAGCCGGTGGGCCAGCGGGTCGACGCGGCGTCGGGCCGTGCGCTCGTAGAGGTACAACGCCAGGCAGGTGACGGGAAGTTGGAGCAGGCCGATGAGGAGCCCCGAGGAGAGGCCGCCGGTGACGGAGCGGTTCATCAGGCCGGGGGCGAACGCCGACAGGAGCAGGAAGAGCGTGAAGTAGCCGAGCGCGGTGAGGGTGGCGACGCGGCGCTGCCAGCGGTAGGCGGTGCGCAGCAGACGGAGGTCGCCGGTCGGGCCTGAGGGCGGTGGCAGGTCGGGGTGTCGGGGGAGGCGGTGGGTGTGTGCCTGGGGTGGGCGGTGCGGCATCCCGGTCTCCTTGCCTGGCTCGGGGCCGCCGGGGACGGGCGGACCGCAGGGAGGGGCGTGGGGAGCCGGAACGTTACTCGTAGGTAGGCGAGTTGGGGGAGGGTTTGAACGAACCGGTCGTCGGGTGCGGCTTTCGTCGTGGCTGGTCGCGCAGTTCCCCGCGCCCCTTCGGTACCCCGCGAGCCACTGCTCCAGCGAGTCCGGCACCCGCCCGAGGATCAGCGTGGCCACCCACGCGGAGCGCTGGTCGGACCACGCCCCGGTCACCGTCGTCTACGAGTAGGACCCGCCCGGGGGCGGCCTCGGCATCAAGACCATCGCCCCGGAGATCGCCGAGGCGGGCGGCGGGTCGATCGTGAACACCTCGTCGTTCAC
>NZ_JBEYYU010000027.1:0-112484 GCF_040645755.1 Streptomyces sp. NPDC046716 | reverse complement strand
GTCGACCCGATCAGCGAGAGCTTCCGCACGCTGTCGGACGAGCTGATGCTCGACATCCTCAAGACGCTCGACATCCCCCCCGCCGCCTCGCTCCGTGGCCCTGGCCGATGGCCCTACCCGATGTACTGGATCATGGTGTTGCCGAACTGGTAGCGGTAGCCGGCCTCGCGCAGGGCGGCGTCCACCGCCGGGTTCGCTCCGTACGGCGTCCCCCACAGGAAGGCCGTGCTCGCGGCGTCCTGGCCGGTGACCGCGTCCATCCGGCGCTTGGGCTCGAAGATCTCCCGTCGCAGGTCCGGGTCGGTGCGCAGGGAGGCGGCCTCGGCGTGGTTCGCGGTGTGCGGGGTCACCACGTGCCGTCGGCTGAGCTCGGCGACGTCGTCCCACGTCATGGCGAGCCGGTCGCCCTTCTCGTTCTCCCGCACCAGGTCGATGTCGTGGGCGTTGGCGTAGTCGTACTGGTCGGCGACCGGCACATCCAGGAAGGCGGTGCAGATGAAGAACCAGGCGGTCAGCCCCGCCTCCTCGGCCAGCGGCGCGGCGACCTCGGCGTTGTTGCGGTAGCCCTCGTAGAAGACCGGGATGACTCCGGGGCGGCTCTTGTGCCAGCGGCCGGTGGACCGGAACAGGTCGAGGTCGTCGAGGGTGACGGCGGAGAAGTGCTCCGCGAGCTCGCTCAGCTCGCCGCGGATCTTGTCCGTGTCGGCGTGCGGTGTGTTGTGGTAGTTCACCACGCGGAGGTACCGGCCGGACCGCAGCGCCTCCTCCTGGCCCTCGAAGGACGGCAAACGGGTGCGGGAGGACGTGTTCATCGTCGGGTCTCGTCCTTCTGTGCGGCGGGGGCCTGGGGGGTGAGGTGGGCTGCGCCCATGACCTGGAGGACTTCGATCAGCGCGGGTTCGGAGTCGTCCGGGGCCTCGGGGACGAGGACGCCCCGGTAGTGCCGGAGCAGCGCGGCGAGTTCCTCGCCCTCCGCGTCCGTACGGGCCGGTTCCCGCGGCTCGTCGCTGTCGCGTGGGGGGACCTGGAGTGCCAGGAACATGGGGATGCCCTCGCGTTCGAGGACGCGCTCGCCGAGTTCGGTGAGCAGGGCACGGGGGTCGGGGACGGGTTCATGACGGGGTGCGGGGGTGGGCACGCTCGCAACTCCTGACGCTTCGTGGTTCGTTGGGTCTCTTCGTGCTCAGAGAGCGGCCGGGGCGGGGGCGAGGAGCTTCAGGCGTTCCTCGGTCGCCGCGGCCACTGCCTCGCGGCCGGCCGAGAGGTAGCGCCGGGGGTCCACTCCGGTGTACTCGTCGAGGCCGGCGCGGACGGCCCGGGTGAAGGCCGCGCTCAGATGCGTACCGAAGTTGATCTTCCGCATGCCGTGGGTGATCGCCGCCCGGAGCGCTGCGTCCGGGACACCGGACGAACCGTGCAGGACGAGCGGGACGTCGACGGCGTCGCGCAGCCGGGCGATCAGGTCCTGGTCGAGCGAGGCGGTGCGTTCGGTCATCGCGTGGGAGCTGCCGACGGCCACCGCGAGGGCGTCGATTCCGGTGGCGCGTACGTAGTCGGCGGCTTCGGCCGGGTCGGTGCGCGCGGTGGCGGAGTGGACGCCGTCCTTGCCGCCGATCTCTCCGAGTTCGGCCTCGACCCAGATGCCGTCGTCGTGGAGGCGGGCCGTGATCGCGGCCGTCCTGGCCATGTTCTCCGCGTGGGGCAGGCGGGACGCGTCGAACATGACGGAGCCGCAGCCCAGTTCCCGCGCGCGCAGGACGAGTTCCTCGTCCTCCACGTGGTCGAGGTGGAGGGCCAGCGGGACGCCGCAGCGGCGCGCCACCGCGCCCGCGGCGGCGAGGAGCGGTGCCGGATCGTCGCGGTGGTAGCGGACGGCGTTGTGGCTGACGGCGACGACGGCCGGTGTGTCAGCGGCCTCGCAGGCCTGGGCGACGGCTTCGGCGTGCTCCAGGGTCACGATGTTGAAGGCGAGGACGGCGGAGCCTTCGCGGACGGCGTGGTCCACCAGAGCGGCGGTGGGGACTAGGGGCATGGGGCACCTCTGTCGTGCGTGGAGCGATGGGTTCCAGGGCGTGTGTCGAAAGCCCTGCCGTCCGCCCGGAGGGCGAGCAGGACTTTCGACACGCGCCCTAGGCGTGGACGACCGTGCTGCCGTGGTCGTCGAGGGCGCGGCACACGGGGTGTTCGGGGCCGGCGTCGGTGACCAGGGTGGCGACGCGGTCGAGTGGTGCGAGGCGGACCGGTCCGCGGCGGCCGAGCTTGGAGTCGTCGGCGAGGACGACGACGCTGCGGGCGGCGGCGAGCAGCGCTCGGTCGGTCTGCGCCTCGTCGACGTGGGCTCCGGTGAGTCCGGCGTCGACGTCGAGGCCGTACGCGCTGGTGATGATGTGGCCGATCTGCAGTTCGTGCAGGGCGTGCTCGGTGAGGTGGCCGAGGAGGGACTGCTCACGGTGGCGCAGGACGCCGCCGAGCACGATGACGTCGACGTGAGTGGTGGCCGACAGGGCCTGGGCGATCGGCAGCGCGTTGGTCACCACGGTGAGGCCGCGGCGCTCCCCCAGCCTGGCGGCGAGGGCTTCGGTCGTGGTGCCGCCGCTGATGAGGACGGTGCTGTGGTCGGGGATCAGCCGGAGGGCGGCCTCGGCGATGCGGCCCTTCTCCTCCAGTTGGGTCGAGGCCCGCTGCGGCTGCTCCGGTTCGAAGACGCCGTCCACGGTGGTGGCGCCGCCGTGCACCCGGCGCAGCATGCCCTGGAGTTCGAGGTCGCGCAGGTCGCGGCGGACCGTGGAGGCGCTGATGCGCAGCAGGTCGGAGAGCTCCTGGACGTTGACGGTGCCGCGGCGGCGCAGCCGGGTCAGTACGGCGTGCCGGCGCTGCGGGGCGAGGAGGTATTCAGTAGCCACGATTGCGGTCCACCAGGTTGATGAGTTCGCGGCCTGCGAGGAAGCGCTCGACGTTCGCGGTGACCAGTTCGAGGGTCTGCTCCTCGTAGTCCGGGGCGAAGCCGGCGACGTGCGGCGTCAGGATGACTCCGGGCTCGGTCCACCAGTGATGGTCGGCGGGCAGGGGTTCCTCGTCGAAGACGTCGAGGGCGGCGCCCGCGATGCGGCCGGAGCGGAGTCCGGTGCGCAGGGCGGCCTCGTCGACGATGCCGCCGCGAGAGACGTTGACGACCATCGCGCCGTCCTTGAGGGCGCCGAGCGCGGCGGCGTCGATCATGCCGCGCGTCTCGTCCGTCAGGGGGCATGTCACGACGAGGTAGTCGCAGCGGTTCATGAACGCGTGGAGTTCGTCCGGGGTGTAGAGCTCGGCTTCGTCCGCGCCCTCGGCGGGGGTTCCGAAGAACTCGCCGGAGCGGGTGCTGCGGCCCCGCTTGAGACCGAGCACCGTCATGCCGAACTCACCGGCGAGGCGGCCTATTTCGCGGCCGATGCGTCCGTAGCCGACGACGCCGACGGTGGCGCCGCGCAGCCGCCGTGGCATCAGCGTGTTCCAACGCTCGCTCAGGGACGGCCACTTGCCACTGTGCTGCACCTCGATGGCGCGGGGCAGCCGGTGCGCGAGGCCGAGCAGCATCATCATCACGTACTCGGCCATCGGGACCGGCGAGATGCCGCCGATGGAGGTGAGCGGCACCGGGAGATCCCACACGCTGGTGTCCTTGAGATGGTCCGCGCCCGAGGTGTCGAGCTGGATCCAGCGCAGGTCCGGTGCCGCTTCAGGGGTGTTGGGGAAGACGGAGCCGGTGTGCAGGATCCGCGTACGGCGCCACACCTCCTCGGGCACGTCCGCCGGGTCGGCGGCGGGTATCTGCGTGACGGTGAGCCCCGGATGACTCGCGCGCAGCCGGTCGAGCCACCAGTCGGGGAAGGAGAGGGTGCTCAGGTAGTGGACGGGGGACGAAGAGGTCACTTGATTCCCGATCGTGCGAAGCCCTGGACGAAGTACTTCTGGAAGCAGAGGAAGAGAACGACCATGGGCAGTACGGAGATGAGCGCGAGCGCCATGATGGCGCCGTAGTCGGCGGTGTACTGGCCGTTGACGAACTGCATGCCGACGGCGAGCGTGTACAGCCGCTCGTCCTTGAGGACGGTCAGCGGCCAGGCGAAGTCGTTCCACTGGTAGAGGAACGTGAGCAGCGACAGCACCGCGATGAGCGGCTTGCACAGCGGCAGGACGACGGTGAAGAAGGTGCGCAGCTGGCCCGCGCCGTCCATCCGCGCGGCCTCGATGACCTCGTCGGGGATGCCGAGCATGAACTGCCGGGCGAGGAACACCCCGAAGGCGGTCGAGGACGCGGGGACGATGACGGCCCAGAAGCTGCCGAACATGCCGAGGGCGCTGACGAGCTTGAACTGAGGCACCATCAGCACCTGTACGGGCACGGTCATCGTGCTGAGCATGACCAGGAAGAGCAGGTTGCGGCCGCGGAAGCGCATCTTGGCGAAGGCGTAGCCGGCCAGCAGGTTGCAGGAGACGGTGATGAGGACGACCAGGCAGGTGATCACGGTCGAGTTCATCGCCCAGGTGCCCACGGGCAGCCGGAACACGCGGCGGAAGTTGTCCAGGGTCGGCGCGCTCGGCCAGAAGCGCAGCTGCGAGGTGTGCAGGTCCGCGATGGGCGAGAAGGCGACCAGGATCATCCAGAACAGGGGCAGGGCCATGGCCAGGCCGATGACGACGGCCGCGGCCACGCGCAGGTGGCGCCCGCGATCGCGTCGTCCCGGGCGGGTCGTTCCGGGGAGTCGGGCGGAGGAGGTGACGGACATCGGTGTCCTTAGGAGAGGGGTGTCCTTAAGGGAGAGGGGCAGCCGGGTGTGGGATCAGCCGACCGTGTCCCTGTTGCGGCTGAAGCGCCACTGCAACGCCGTGAAGATCATGACGATGACGTAGAGGACGATGCCGATGGCGGCCGCGTAGCCCTGCTGCCGTCCTTCGAAGCCGTTGCGGTACGCGTAGGTGATCATGACGTCGGTGGCGTGTCCCGGCCCGCCGAGCGTCATCACGTAGACGGTGTCGAAGACTTGGAACGAGTAGATGACGTTCATGATCAGCAGGAAGAACGTCGAAGGGCCGAGCAGCGGGATGGTGATGTTGCGCAGGCGCTGCCAGGGTCCGGCGCCCTCGACCTCGGCCGCCTCGTACATCTCGGGCGAGATGCCTTGCAGACCGGCCAGGTAGATCACCATGTTGAAGCCGATGCGCATCCACAGGGTGATCAGGACGACGGAGAGCATGGCGGTGCTGCCGCTGGTCTGCCAGGGCGCGGCGGGCAGGCCGAAGGCCGCCAGGAGCTTGTTGAGCAGGCCGATGTTCTGGTCGAACATCAGGGTGCCGATGAGGGCGGTGGCCACACCGGAGATGACCATGGGCAGGTAGACGAGGGTCCGCCAGAGCGGGCGCGCGGGCATCACCTTGTTGAACAGCAGGGCGACGCCGAGTCCGAGCGCCATCTCCACGGGCACGGTCGCCACGCAGAAGACGCCGGTGTTCAGGACGGTGCGCCAGAAGACCGGATCACCGGCCAGCTGACGGTAGTTGGCGAGCCCGGCCCAGGTGGGCGAGGCGAGTCCGGTGCTGTACTGGAAGCTCAGCACGAGCGCCATGACCAGCGGGACCAGCAGGAAGAGCGTGACGAGGATCAGGTTCGGGCCGAGCGTGCAGTACGCGGCGAGTGTCTCGCGGAAACGCGCGGCTCTGCGTTCGCGGGGCGCGGGCGGTGCGGGCACCGGTGCGGGCGGGCGCACGTCGCGCGGCGACGAGGCGAGGGTGGCCATGGCAACTCCTGTGTGCGGTGGGGAGGGCCTTAAGCGGAGGCCAGCGCGGTCCGGGTCGATGCGGCGATGTTGCGGAGCGTGACCTCGGCGGGCTGCCGGTTGACGAAGGCGGCCTCGAGTTCGTCCTGGAGCGCCGAGTTGATGCGGCCGAAGCCGGGGATCGCGACCTGTTCGGTCATGCCCGGGGTGAGGGCCGTGGCCTGTTCCGCGTACACCGGCATGAGGTCGGGCCGTACCGCGTAGTCGAGGGGCTGGGTGAGCAGGGACCGGCGGGTGGGCAGGACGACCGTCTGCTCGCAGAAGCGGGCCATGTTCTCCTCGTTCGCGAGGAACTTGAGGAAGTCGGCGGCGAGTTCGGGGTTCTCGGTGGTGCGGGTGGCGACGACCGCGTTGCCGCCGAGGTCGGTGGCCGCCGTGCGTCCTCGTGGCTGGAAGGTGACGCCGTACAGGTCCTTGTCGAGCGCAGGGTCGATCGTCGGCAGCAGGAAGTCGCCGGCGAAGCTCATGGCGACGGTGCCCGCGGTGAACAGGGAGTCGGGGAACGCGGCGCTCTTCACCGAGCTGTTGGGCGGGACGAAGCCCTCCCGGAAGAAGTCCTGGGTGAAGCGCAGGGCGCGCAGTCCCGCCGCTGATTCGATGGCGGGCGCCGTGAGGCTGTCGTCGAGGATCCTGCCGCCTGCCTCCCACAGCCAGGTCAGCCAGCGGAAGGCGCCGGTCTGCTGCCAGCCGTAGACGAAGGGGTAGACGCCGTGCAGCTTCTTGCGCAGTCGTGCGCATATCTCGCTGAACTCGTCCCAGGTCCATGCCTCGTCCAGCGAGGTCGGCACCGAGGTGATGCCCGCCTTCCGGAACATGTCCTTGCGGTACAGGACCGCCGTGGTGTCGGTGTGGTGGGGAACCGCGTACGGCTTGCCCTCGTGGCAGACGGCCTTCCACAGGGCTGGCAGGAACGCGTCGCGTTCCTTGTCGCCGAAGTAGGGGCTGAGGTCGAGGAGCTGACCGCTGGCGCTGTACATGCCGAGGTTCGCGTAGTCGCAGCGGAACAGATCGGGGGCGCGGCCGCCGGCGAGCAGCGCGTCCATGTTCGTGTACATCTGCTGGTAGGACTCCAGCCGGATCTGTACACGGATGCCGCGGTGGCGCCGTTCGTAGGCGCGGGCGAGGGCCTGGAAGGCGGCGATCTCGGTGTCGGCCCCCCACAGCGAGAAGGTGAGCGTGTCCGCTCCTGCCGAGCCCGTGCTGGAGGGCGAGAAACCGGACCGGCGGGCGAAGCCGACCGCTCCGGCACCTGCCACTGCGGCACCCAGCACGGCTCGTCTTGCGACAGCCATCGTGCACAACCTCCGTCGTCAAGGGGGGAGATTCGGCCGCGTAGGCCTTGATGCCTGCTTTTTAGTCGCCCCGGCCAAGGTCAGTCAATAACAAGCAAGCCATGATTTTTATTGCTCGTTTTTTCTTGACGGGGTTCGGGGGCGCGCCTAGCCTCGGCCCGGCGCCCGGCCTGTCCCGACGCCGCCACCTGCACTTTTCAGAAGGAGCCCCCGTATGCCCGTGATCCAGGTGACCGCGCCGAAGGCTTCCGTGGGAGGGGACGACGCGGCGCGGCTGAAGCATCTGTGCGGCGAGGTCGCGACGGCGCTCGGGCTACCGCCCTCCGGGGTGGTCGCGGTCCTCTGCGAGGCAGCTCTGACCAGCACGGGCGACGGGCCCGTACCCGCGTGGCCACTGGCCGTCGTCCACGGTTCCGACCGTGGACCGGACGCGACGCGTCGGGCCCTGAACGCGGCGGCGGCAGCACTGGCGCAGGGCTGGAGCGTCCCGCGCGAGGAGGTCTGGGTCGAGTGGGCGGGTTCGCGGACCCCGGGAGACTGACGGGGTCCGGTCAGACCTGCACGACGTCCACCCCGGCGGCGCGCAGCGCCCGCACCTCGTCCTCGGGCGCCGAGGCGTCGGTGATCACCCGGTGGAGCCGGCCGGCGGAAGCCACCCGGACCGGGCCCGAGCGGCCGAACTTCGAGCCGTCGACCAGGGCCGTGATCCGCCGGACGCGCGAGAGCAGCCAGCGGTCGGTCTCCGCCTCGTCCACGTGCGCGCCGCTGACCCCCGCGTCCGTGATGCCGTACGCGCCCACGAACGCCTCGTCCACCTGCAACTCCTCCAGCGCCTGCCGGGTCAGGTGGCCGAGCAGCGACATCTCGCGGTGGCGCAGGTAGCCGCCGAGCACGACCGTGCTGATCTCCTCGAACTGGGCGAGTTCACCGGCCAGATGGAGCGAGTTGGTGACGACGGTCAGCCGCTCGATCCCGTCGAGCAGCGGCACCATCGCGGCCGTGGTCGTGCCACCCGTGATCAGGATCGTGGCGCCGGGAGCGACGTGCTCGACGGCGGCGCTCGCGAGCTTGCTCTTCTCCCAGGAGGCGACCGAACTGCGCTGCGGCCGGTCCAACTCGTCGGCCTGGACCGCCTCGGCCATCGCGCCGCCGTGGGTGCGGTTCAGCAGGCCCTGGGACTGCAGTACGGACAGGTCCCTGCGGATCGTCGACGGGCTGACGTCCAGCCGCTCGGCGAGCGTGCCCACATGGGCGACGCCTTCCGCGCGCACCACGTGAAGCAGCCTCTTCCTGCGCTCGGCGCCCAGCATGGCCCGGTCCCACTTCCCTCGGCAGGGGTGTGTCGGCCGGCTCGGCCTCGGCACCCGCGGATTCTTCGGCCGACGGTGGTCCGGCGGCCTCGCATGAAGCAGCTTACTGGCGTTGCTCATCCTTGCCGGAAGTTGACTCCGGTGCGTGCGGCGGATCGCCGCACGTCCGGTCTTTTCGGTCATGGATCGCGGTCACCTCGGACGTGCCGACCAGGGGCGGACGGCGCCGAGCACCGCGTCGCGGTCGTTCGGGGCGTCCAGCAGGGCGAGGGCGGCGGCGGAGATCTCGTGCGGAGTGTGCCACCGCGTCGCCGACCCACCCTCGTGCCAGCCGAGCAGGAGAAGCCTGCTCGCCGGTCCCGAACGGGCGGCCGCGGGAAGGTCGTTGGGTGTCCACCCATCGGCATCCGCGCCGGGTACGGGCGGCGCGGCCCATGCACTCGTCGCGAGGACGACGACCGGACCCTCGACGGCGGAGCCGACCAGTTCCGCCAGCTTCGCGGGCGGGACGGCTGGGGCGTACACCACGGCTCCGGTCAGAGGTGCGCGTTCGGCGGCGCCGCGCAGAACCGAGCCGAAGTCGAGCGCCGTGACGTCCGCGGCGAGCGGGGTGACCCGGCCCGGGTGCTCGGCGGCGAGCTCGCGCAGGCCGGCCGCCGAGCGGGCGACAGCCGTCACGGACACGGCCCGCTCGCTCAACGCGGTGACGGCCGGGCGCAGGATGCGGGTCGCGCCGACGACCAGCACCTGACCGCCCTGCGACGACTCCGGTACGGGTGCGCGGCGCCCTGACGCGTTCCGTTCTGGCATGGTCCCGGCCTTCCTCTCGGGTACTGACTCACCGCCATCATCGCTCACTCTTGCTCGTTTATGCTCATTGACGCTTGTTAATGAGAGTGAATAGGCTGCCGATGTGGCGCTCCCGGCCGATGGCCCGGGATCGACGCCGATGTTCTCGTTGCCCGGCCCTGAAGGTGTTCCATGGCTGCTTCCCCTTCCTCCTCCCTCCGCGTGGCGTCACCCCCGGTCTCCCGGGGAGGCATCGGTCTCGCGCAGGGACGCTACGGCGTCCGCGGGAACCTGGAACTCGTGCTCTGCGACGACCAGGACGGACTGTGGGTGCTCTGGTTCAACGGCGACCCGCAGGACATCGCTCCCGAACCCGGCGGGCCGCCGCCCGGCGAGTGGAGCGGAGCGCTGCGCTTCGCGCCCGGCCACCGCTACGACGAGGTCGGCGTCCTGCAGAGCCGACACGGCCCGCACCACCTCGAACTGGTGGCCCGCTGCGGCGACACGCCCCATCGCCTGCGCTGGAGCCCCGAGGCGGCGTTCACCACGGAACCGTCACCGCCCAGCGGCCCCGCCCGTGCGGTCACATCGGCGGAGACCACGAACGGCGCGCTGTGGACCGGCGTCCTCGGAACCGACGGCGAACCGCGCGTCCTGCGCGCGGATCCGACCGCCTATCCGCACCTCGCGTGGTCCGACGACACACCGGCGCACGCCCTCCTCACCGACTCCAGGTGGAGCGCGATGGCCCTGGTGGCGGTCCGGGACGCCACACGCCCCGGGGTCGTCCTGTCGGGCGACCGCGAAGGCCTCTACCTCTCCCCCACCGGCGAAACGCACCCCGTTCCGGCGGGAACGATCGCGGCCGCGGTCCCCGACGGCGACAGCGCGCGGGTGTACGTGTGGGCGGAAGGCACCTGCCTCGACGTCCTCACCCCCGGGCAGCCCGGCCGGACGCGCCGGCTGCCGCTCCCGGGATCCGGGGACGTAACCGCCGTCGCGGCCACGCCGGTCTCCTACGAGCCGGGCCGCACCGACCTCGTCGTCCGCCGGGGCGGACAGCTCTGGCACCTGCGGGACCACGGCGCCGAGGGCACCGCCTTCACCGCGACCGCGCTCGTGAGCAGACTGACGCCCGCGCCGGGAGCCGGACCCCACCCGGTGCACCGGGGCTGACCCCGCCCGCAGCACGACCGACTCGACACCCCTTCACAGCGAAGAGACCCGAGGAATCATCATGCGCATTCTCATCGTCGGCGCCGGAGGCGTGGGCACTGCCGCCGCGGCGATCGCCGCCCGGCGCTCCTTCTTCGACCACTGCGTGATCGCCGACTACGTCCTCGACCGGGCCGTACGGGCCACGGAGGCCACCGAGGACGCCCGTTTCGTCGCCGCACGGATCGACGCCTCCGACGAGGAAGCCGTCGTCGCCCTCCTGCGTGAACACCGCTGCGACGTCCTGCTGAACGCGACGGACCCGCGGTTCGTCATGCCTCTCTTCCGCGCGGCCCTGGCCGGCGGAGCCCACTACCTCGACATGGCGATGTCGCTGTCCCGCCCGCACCCCGAGCGGCCGTACGCCGAGACCGGCGTCATGCTCGGCGACGAACAGTTCGCCCTCGCGTCCGAGTGGGAGAGCGCCGGCCGCCTCGCCCTGGTGGGCATCGGGGTCGAGCCCGGCCTCTCCGACGTCTTCGCCCGCTACGCCGCCGACCACCTCTTCGACAGCATCGACGAGATCGGCGTGCGCGACGGCGCGAACCTGACGGTCGACGGGTACGAGTTCGCCCCGTCGTTCTCCATCTGGACGACGATCGAGGAGTGCCTGAACCCGCCGGTCGTCTGGGAGAAGGACCGCGGCTGGTTCACCACCGAGCCGTTCTCCGAGCCGGAGGTCTTCGACTTCCCCGAGGGAATCGGCGAGGTCGAGTGCGTCAACGTCGAGCACGAGGAGGTCCTCCTCATCCCGCGCTGGGTGGACGCCCCGCGCGTCACCTTCAAGTACGGCCTCGGGCAGGAGTTCATCGACGTCCTGCGCACTCTGCACAAGCTGGGCCTGGACCGCACCGAGAAGGTGCGCGTCGGCGACGTCGAGGTCTCCCCGCGCGACGTGGTCGCCGCCTGCCTCCCCGACCCGGCGGGCCTCGGCGACCGGATGCGCGGCAAGACCTGCGCCGGCACCTGGGTGAAGGGAGTCCGCGACGGCGCTCCCCGCGAGGTGTACCTCTACCACGTGGTCGACAACGAGTGGTCGATGGCCGAGTACGCCTCCCAGGCCGTCGTCTGGCAGACCGCGCTCAACCCGGTCGTCGCCCTCGAACTGCTGGCGGGCGGCCGGTGGAAGGGCAGCGGCGTCCTCGGCCCGGAGGCCCTGCCCGCCGAACCCTTCCTCGGCCTCCTCGAGGAGTACGGCGCCCCGTGGGGCATGCGCGAGCAGTGACCCGCCGGCGGGTCACTGCCGCCCCCTGAACCACGCGCGGGCCCGAGCCGTACAAGATCCGCGCCAGTACCCCCACGCTTGAAGGAGTTCGTGTGAAGACCGCCGTCCCCGAGACCGCCGACCGTCAGCAGGTGCCGCAAGGCGCCACCCACACCCACCGCGAGATCCGCCAACAACCGCGCCTGTGGGCCGAGATGACGACGCGACTCAGCGAACAGCGCGACTGGCTCGACGCGTTCCTGGGCCCCGTGCTGGCCGAACCGCGGCTGCGGATCGTCCTCACGGGCGCCGGGACCTCCGCCTACGCCGGGCAGGTCGCGCGCTCGGCGCTGGCGAGAGCCACGGGCCGCACGGTCGAGGCCGTCGCCACGACCGACATCACGGCCGACCCCACCTCCTGCTTCGCGGAGCGCGACCGGCCGACGCTGCTCGTGTCCTTCGCCCGCTCCGGGAACAGCCCCGAGAGCCTCGCCGCGACGCAGATCGCCGACCAACTCCTTGACCGCTGCGCCCATTTGGTGATCACCTGCAACGCGGACGGTTCGCTCGCCACACGTCATCAGAACCGCGCCGACTCCTACGTCCTGCTGACGCCGCCGGAGTCCGAGGACCAGGGCTTCGCGATGACGTCGAGCCTGACCTGCATGCTCCTCGCGGCGCTCCGGGCGCTCGGCGGTACCCACATCCGGGGCCTCGACGCCTGCCCCGAGGCGGCCACATCCCTGCTCGCCGGCGGCACGCCCGACCGCGTCGCCGAGCTGACCGACCGCGCTCCCGAGCGGTTCGTCTACCTGGGCAGCGGCGCGCTGGCCGCCCTCGCCGGTGAGTCCGCGCTCAAGCTCCTCGAACTGACCGGAGGCGCGGTCACGGCCCTCTCCGACTCGTCACTGGGCTTCCGCCACGGCCCCAAGGCGTTCCTCACGCAGCGCACCGCGGTCGTCGTCTACATCTCCAACGACCCCTACACGCGCCGCTACGACCTCGACATCTTCCACGAGATGAGCGCCGCGCTGCCCGCCGGACACGTCGTGGCGGTCGCGGCCCGGCCCGACGGTCTCCCGGCCGAACACACCTGGCTGATCGAGGGCATGGCCGACGCGGAGGACACCGCGCTGGCGCTGCCCGCCGTGCTGTGCGCCCAACTCGTCGCGCTCAACGCCTCGTTGGCCTGCGGGGTACGCCCGGACAACCCGTTCCCCGACGGCGAGGTCAACCGGGTCGTGCAGGGCGTCACCATCCACCCCCTGCCTCAGCACTGAACCAGTCGGAAGGAAGACACCCCATGTATCTCGGAGTCGACGGCGGCGGCACCAAGACGGCCTTCGCGATCGTGGACGCCTCCGGCACGGTGCTGGGCACGGTCACCCGGCCCTCCACCTCGCCCGCGCTCGGGGATCACGGCATGGACACCGCGCGGAGCGTGCTGCACGACGGCATCCGGGCCGTCTGCGAACAGGCCGGCATCGACGCCGAGCGGCTGGAGTCCGCCTACTTCGGACTGCCGCAGCACGGTGAGTCCCCCAGGCTCACCGAGGCGCTGGACGCGCTCCCCAGGGAGCTCCTCGGCCACGACCGGTACGCGGTCGGCAACGACATGATGTGCGGCTGGGCCGGTTCCCTCGGGCTCGCCGACGGCATCAACGTGATCAGCGGCACGGGATCCATGGCGTACGGCGTCCTGCGCGGCCGCGACGAGCGCACCGGCGGCTGGGGCGAACTCTTCGGCGACGAGGGCTCCGCGTACTGGATCGCCGTCCAGGGCCTGAATCTGTTCACGCGCATGAGCGACGGCCGCGCCCCGCGCGGACCGCTGCACACGGTGCTGCGGCACCGCCTCCAACTCGACTCGGACCTGGACCTCGTCGACGTCATGCTCCTGGGCCGCCCGGACCGCACCGCCGTCGCCGCGGTGAGCCGGTACGTGTCCGAGGCCGCGGCGGAGGGCGACGAGCAGTGCCTGCGCATCCTCACCCGGGCCGGCGAGGAACTGGCCGCACTCGCCCGCGCCGCGCGGCACGCACTGGCGGCCGCTCCCGAGGAGGCGGTCCCCGTCTCCTGGTCGGGCGGAGTGTTCACCGAGGACCGGGTGCGCGAGGCGTTCACCGACGCCCTGGCCTCCTTCCCCGAGCCGTACGACACCCGCCCGCCGCTGGGCACGCCCGTCGTCGGGGCGGCGCTGCTCGCCGCCCGGCTCGCCGGTGAACCGGTCGTCCCGGGCCGCCCCGGCACCGACTGACCTGCCGCCGCTCCCACCTCACCCGCTCCGCCGCCCGCTCCTCTCGGAAGGGCCGCCGGACGCACCCGAAAGGACAAGCCCGTGTCAGCCAGCACCTCCGACCGCCGCTCTCTCGTGCTCATCGGCGCCGGCAGCGCCGTCTTCACCCGCGGCCTCCTCGCCGACCTCATCGGCGCGGACGACCTCGGCTCCTGGGAGATCCGGCTCGTCGACGTCAACCCGGAAGCGCTCTCGATCACCGCCCGCCTCGCCGAGCGCATGGTGGAGGCCCGCGGCGCCGAGAAGCGCATCACCGTACGCTCGTCCACCGACCGGCGCACCGAACTGCCGGGCGCCGACTACGTCGTGACCTGCGTGGGCGTCGGCGGCCGGCCCGCGTGGCAGACCGACCACGAGATCTGCCAGCGGCACGGCGTCTTCCAGCCGGTCGGCGACTCAGTGCTGCCCGGCGGGATCTCCCGGCTGCTGCGCACCACGCCCGTCATGGTCGACATCGCGCGCGACATCGTCGAACTCGCCCCGGACGCCTACTTCTTCAACTACAGCAACCCGATGACCGCCAACATCCAGGCGATGACCCGCTACGCGGGCGCCGAGGTCATCGGCCTGTGCCACGGCATGCACCACGTGCAGCGCGAGCTCGCCGCGTTCGCCGGACTGCCGTTCGAGGAGACGTCGACGCTGTACGCCGGCATCAACCACCTCACGTTCATCTACGACTTCCGCCACCGCGGCCAGGACGCGTGGCCCGCCGTGCGGGAGCGGATGGAGCGCGAACTCGCCGAGCCGCCCCACCCGGACGACATCGGCGCGATCTGGGAGAACGGCAAGGCCTGGCACAACCCGTTCTCCTGGGAGTTCTTCCGCACCTACGGCGCGTACCCGGCGGCCAACGACCGGCACGTCGTGGAGTTCTTCCCCGAGCGCTGGGCGAGCGGCGACTACTACGGCAAGAAGCTCGGCGTCGACGCGTTCTCCGTGCCGGAGATCCTCGCGTGGGGCGAGGAGCGCTACCAGTCGATGCGCGTCCAGGCCGAAGGGGACGCGCCGCTCGACGAGACGGCGTTCGACCGGTCCACCGGCGAGCAGGAACAGCTCCTCGCGATCATCCGGTCGATCACGTTCGACCGGCGCGAGATGTTCTCCGTGAACGTGCCGAACCGGGGCAGCGTCCCGGGCCTGCCGGACGGGGCGGCCCTGGAGATCCCGGCCGTGGCGACGGCGCGCGGTCTGCGTCAGCTGCGGGTGCCCGATCTGTCCGCCCCGCTGACCGCGATCCTCGCGCGGCGCCTGGCCCCCGTCGAGCTGGCGGTCGAGGCCGCGATGACGGGCGACCGCGACCTGGTGGTCGAGGCCGTCATCTCCGACGGCGCGGTCACCGACCGGGACGCGGCCGCAGCCCTGACCGATGACCTGCTCAAGGCTCAGAGCCGTTTCCTGCCCCGCTTCAGCTGACACCCGCACACCGACGACGAGCCTGGAGAGACAGTGAAGATTGCCCGAGTGCGGTACGAGGGACGGGTCCTGGCGGCCCGCGTGGACGGCGACACCGTGTTCCCCGTGGTGGTGGAGGACCAGCGGCACATGTCCGACGCGGTCCGCGATCTCATCGCCGACGGGACGGCCGAAGAGACGCTGAGCGCCGAGGTGGCCGGGGTTCCGCTCGCCGACGTGGAGCTGCTCAGCCCGCTCGCCGCCCCGCAGAAGATCGTCTGCATCGGCCTGAACTACGCCGACCACATCCGCGAGACCGGCCTGGAGACCCCGAAGGTCCCGCTGGCGTTCGTCAAGACCGCGCACTGTCTGACGGGTCCCACGGCTCCGGTTCGCGTACAGAACGGCACGACCGAGCAGCTGGACTGGGAGGCCGAGCTGGCCGTCGTCATCGGCCGCACGGCGCGCGACGTGAGCGCCGAGGACGCGGCGTCGTACGTCTTCGGCTACACCGTCGCGAACGACGTGTCCGCACGGGACGCGCAGTTCTCCGACGGGCAGTGGTTCCGCGGCAAGAACTTCGACGCCTTCTGCCCGCTCGGCCCCTGGATCGTCACCGCGGCCGACGTGCCGGACCCCCAGGCCCTCGCCATCTCCGCCCGCGTCAACGGCGAGACGGTACAGGACAGTTCGACCAAGGAGATGATCTTCGGGGTGGCCGAGACGATCTCCTACCTGTCCCGGTACATGACCTTGCACCCCGGCGACGTCATCGCCACGGGTACCCCGCACGGCGTCGGCATGGGCCGCGATCCGCAGCTGTGGCTGCGGGACGGGGACGTCGTGGAGGTCGAGGTCGAGGGCATCGGCCTGCTGCGCAACCCGATCCACGTCACCGACTGACGGCGGCAGGACCTGCCGCCGTCCTCCGCGGCCTCCTCCGCCCCACCCCCGGCCGGAGGAGGCCGCCCCCGACCACCTGTTTCGCACTCCGCATTCCGCACATCGCGACGAAGGAGCCGCAATGAACATCGCAGACGACCCCGACCGCGCACCGGCCCGCTCGCACCTGTACGCGATGGGCCTCAGCGACGAGGAGATGCGCCGTCCCACCGTCGGCATCGCCTCGACCTGGACCGGGACGATGCCCTGCAACCTGACCCACCGCGATCTGGCGCGCCACGTCGCCGCCGGAGTGCGCCGGGCGGGCGGTCAGCCCATGGAGTTCAACACCATCGCCGTCTCCGACAACCTGACGATGGGCACACCCGGCATGCGGGCCTCGCTCGTCAGCCGGGAAGTCATCGCCGACTCCATCGAACTCATGGGCCGTGCCCACCAGTTCGACGCGATGGTCTGCATCGTCGGCTGCGACAAGACGGTCCCCGCCGCCATGATGGCGATGGCCCGCCTCGACATCCCGTCCGTGCTCCTCTACAGCGGCAGCATGATGCCGGGGACGTGGCGCGGCCGCGAGGTGACCATCCAGGACATGTGGGAGGCCCTCGGCGAACGGGCCGTCGGCCGGGTCAGCCAGGAGGACGTGGACGACCTCGCCCGGCACGCCTGCCCCGGCGCCGGGACCTGCGCGGCGCAGTACACCGCGAACACGATGGGCACCGTCGCGGACTTCCTCGGCCTCGCGCCCTTCGGCGTCGGGGACATCCCCGCCACCGCGCGGGAGAAGACGGCAGCGGCCGAACGCGTCGGCGAACTCGCCCTCGACGTCCTCTCCCGTGACGTGCGCCCGTCCTCGCTCCTGACGGAGGACGCCTTCCACAACGCGATCGTCTCCGTCGCCGCCATGGGCGGGTCCACCAACGCCGTCCTGCATCTGCTCGCCATCGCGCGCGAGGCCGGGATCGACCTGCCCATCGACCGGATCGGCGAGGTGTGCCGGCAGGTCCCGATCATCACGGCGCTGAAGCCCGCCGGGCCGTACACGGCCGCGGATCTGTGGCGGGCCGGCGGTACGTCGCTGGTGGCGGCGCGGCTGCTGGAGGCGGGCGTGCTGCGCGACTCGGTGACCCTGGTCGACGGTCGCTCACCGGCGGACGTGGCGGCGCAGGCCGCCGAGGCGGAGGGGCAGGAGGTCGTCACCTCGGTGAAGTCGCCCGTGAAGCCGGCGGGCGCGCTCGCGATCCTGCGCGGCTCGCTCTCCCCGGACGGATGCGTCCTGAAGCTCGGCGGGCGTCCCGACTTCGTACGCCGGGGCACCGCCAAGGTCTTCGACTCCGAGGAGGAGTGCTTCGAGGCGATCCAGGGCGGCCGGATCGCGGACGGCGACATGGTGATCGTCCGCTACGAGGGCCCGGCCGGCGGCCCCGGCATGCGCGAGATGCTGTCGATCACCGGTGCCCTCGTGGGCCAGGGACTCGGCGACTCCGTCACCCTGGTCACCGACGGACGCTTCAGCGGCGTCTCCCGCGGCCTGGTCATCGGCCATGTCGCACCGGAGGCCTGGGCGGGCGGCCCCATCGCGCTCGTCGAGGACGGCGACACAGTCGTCGTCGACTCCGCCCGCAACGCCCTCGACCTCGACGTCCCGGCCGAGGAACTGGCCGAGCGCCGGGCCCGCTGGACCCGCCCCGCGCGTCCTCTCGAGCGTGGGGTCCTCAGCAAGTACGCGGCGGTCGTCGGTTCGGCGTCGGACGGCGCGGTGACGTCCTGACTCCCTGACGCGCCCCGAGCCGTGGGGCGTCTCCGTGCGGCGTGCCCGACCAGGCACGCCGCACGCCGCCGCCGAGTGCGGCCGAGTCACCTCCGACGCACCTCGACGCCCAGACCGTCCGGCTATCCGCGCCGGCCCGTGCGGATCACCTCCCGCCGTCAAGGACCTCCCGCAGTCGATGCGCGAACTCGTCCGGCTTCCCCGGATATCCGAACTCTCCGTCGCAGAAGCCGCCGTGATGGCTCGGGAACACGGTCACCCGCTGCCCGAGCAGCTCGGCGGTCGCGACGGAAGTGCGTCCGGTCAACAGGTCCGCGGACTCCTCGCCCACGGCGATCACAACGCGGGTCGGCGCCGCGGCGAGCGCTTCGGCATCCGGTCGGTAGCCGCTGACCGCCCACGACCGGTCGGACAGCAGCGGATCGTCACGCGATCCGTCGTCGCCCGTGGGCATCCCGTAGGCGGCGGGATCCGCCTCCGGCTGCGCGAAGTACGCGTCGGTGAACTCGCCCTTCCACGACGTCATGGCCACGAACGCAGCCATCCCGGCCCCCCATCCCCGCTTCTCGTACGCCTCCCGCACCCCGGCCCGCGCCCGCACGGCCGCCGGACCGTCCGTGGTGAGCGTGATGAGCGGCGGCTCGTGCGCGACCAGGGTGGTCACGTCCCCCGGGTACTTCGCCACGACCGCGAGCGCGGTGACCGCGCCGCCGCTGCTGGCGAACATCTCCACCGGCCCGGCCCCGAGCGCCTCGATGACGGCGTGCACGTCGTCGGCCTGGAGCCGCGGCGTGTGGTCGACGCGGCCGTCCTTGCGCGTGCTGCGACCGAGCCCGCGCGGGTCATAGGTGACGACCGTCCGCTCGGGGAAACGTGCCGCGAGCGCGGCGAAGCCCGAAGCGTCCATGGGCTGCCCGATCATGACCAACGGCGGCCGCCCGTCCGCGGTCGGCAGGGGCCCGCGAAGGTCAAGGACGAGGTTCGCGCCGGCTGTCTCAAGTGTTCGAGTCTCCATACCCGTACAGACCGGCCACGGCCCGAGAAATCATCGCGGCAGCTTGATTTGATAATCTCGCCCGATGGACGAGGTGTTGGACGCGGGGCCTTTCTTTCACGGCACAAAAGCTGAATTGCAGGTCGGAGAGCACCTCACCGCCGGTTTCCGTTCCAACTACCGGCCCGAGATCGTGATGAATCACATCTACTTCACCGCGTTGCGCGACGGAGCGGGGCTCGCCGCCGAGCTCGCCGCCGGAGACGGAACTCCGCGTGTGTACGCCGTCGAACCGACCGGCGCATTCGAGAACGACCCCAACGTCACCGACAAGAAGTTCCCCGGAAATCCCACCCGCTCCTATCGCAGCAGGGAACCCCTCCGGATTGTCGGCGAGGTCACCGACTGGACGCGGCAGACACCCGAGGCCCTCCGGGCGTGGCAGGACCGGCTCGCGGCGATGCGCTCGGACGGCCGCGCCGAAATCATCAACTGACGGCGCCGTGAGAGGGCGGGCTACCCTTCACGGCGCCCGCCGAGATGCGTGGCGAAGAAACGGTCGACGTCGAGGTACAGCTCGCGATTGTTCTTCGGGTTCACGAAGCTGTGCCCCTCGTCACCCATGACCCTGTACTCGACGACGGCCCCGTGAGAGCGCGCCGCCTCGACGAGGCGGTCCGACTGGCCCCGCACGACGCGTGGGTCGTTGGCACCCTGGACCACCATCAGCGGGGTACGGATCCGGTCCGCGTGGGTGAGCGGGGAACGGGCGCGCATGTCCGCCTCCTGCTCCGGATCATCGGGGTCGCCGACGAAACGGAACCAGTTGTCGGCCAGCGAAGGCCGGGTGAACTCCGGGAGGCTGCGCAGGAAGCCGGGGAGGTCGGAGACCCCGACGAGGTCGACGGCCGCCGCGAACAGGTCCGGCGTGAAGGTGACGCCGACCAGCGCGGCGTACCCGCCGTAGGAGGCGCCGAAGACGCCGACGCGTTCCGGATCCGCGTAGCCCTCCCGCACGGCCCAGTCGACACCGTCCACCAGGTCGTCGTGCATCCTGCCGGCGAACTCACCGACCGCGGCCTGCGTGAAGGCCTTGCCGTAGCCGGTCGAGCCGCGGAAGTTGACCTGGAGGACGGCGTAGCCGCGATTGGCGAGCAACTGGACCACCGGGTGGTATCCCCAGCTGTCGCGGGCCCAGGGACCACCGTGCACCAGCAGCACCATGGGCAGGCGCACCGGTTCCACGCCGACCGGCAGCGTGAGGTACGAGGGGAGGGTGAGCCCGTCACGGGAGGTGAGGGTGACGGAGCGCATCGGGGCGAGGGTGTCGGGTGCGAGGTGCGGGTAGGGCCTGAACAGGAGGCGGCTCTCGCCCGTGCGGTGGTCGTAGAGGTAGGTGCGTCCCGGGTCCCGGTCGTGGGTGAAGGCGGCGACCCAGAGCTGTCCGCTCTCGTCGCTCGACAGGGTGCTCAGATCGCCGTCGCACAGGGCGTCGAGCCGTTCCAGGACATCGGCGAAGTGCGGGGCGACGGCGTTGACCGTCTGGCGGTCGCCGAGGTAGCGCGCGCCGATCAGCTCGCCGGTGCGGCGGTCGAGGATGAGCGGCGGGGGCAGCGTGGGGAAGACCTGCGCGCGGGTGTCGAGTTCGAGCCGGGGGTGGCTGTCGGCCTCCGTCTCCGTCCCGGTGGTCAGGTCCAGGCGGGCGACACCTGTGAGGTCGCCGTCCAGGTGCGAGCCGATCCACACACCGGTGCCGTCCGGAGTCGCCTGAACCGGGTACATGCCGTAGGGCAGTTCACTGTTGTCGAACTCTGCGATCGTCTCGGTGGGACCTCGCTCCGCGTCCCATCCGGTGAGCAACCGGGCGCCGCCCTCCGCGCGGACCAGCGCGTACAGCTCGCCGGTGCCGCTGTGGATCCAGTCGTCGATCCGGCCGTCGTTGCGGGCGAGCAGGGTCAACTCCGCTGTCGCGATGTCGAGTTCGTACAGGTCGAACTCGACGGGGTCGCGGCTGTTGAGGCGGAGGATCGCCCGCCCTGGCCGACCGGGGGCCGCCGGCTGATAGCCGGCGGCACGGACTCCGGGCGGGAAGGGCGTCAGGTCGAGCGCCGGGGCCTCGGGGTCGTCCAGGTCGACGCGGTAGAGGTGCCAGTTCTCGTCGCCCTCGCCGTCCTGCTCGTAGAGCAGCCACCGCGGGTCGTCGGTCCAGTGATACGTGTGCACACCCCGATGGGCGTCGGCGGTCACGGGCCGGGCGTCCGGCGGGCCTTCGAGGTTCTCCGTCCAGACGTTGAGGTGGTCCTTCCACGGCGCGAGGTAGGCGATCCTGGTGCCGTCCGGGGAGATCGTGGCCCTGGTGCGCTCGGGCGGCCGGAAGAACTCCTCGGCGGTGATGAGGGGCGGCAGCGGCATGGTGGGTCCTTCGGAACCGTGTGTGCTTCACAAGGGTGGGGGGACGTGTGCTTCGCCGGGGCGGCGGGCCGCGATCAGGCGCGGGGCGCGGTCCGGCGGGTCCGGGCGTCGGGGGTCCGGAATCGCAGGGTCCGCTCGTCGTGCGTGTCATCGGCCGGGGCGGCCGGGGCCTCGGTCCGCTCCAGCGCGGCGAGACGCTTGCCCGAGCGGCGGGCCGCCCAGACGACGACGAGCAGGGCCAGGGCGAGCAGCGGGTAACCCATCGCGATCTTCGCCACGGCCAGCCAGCCGGTGGAGTCCGCGTCGTAGAGCCACTGCTGCACGACGAAGCGGGCGGCGAAGACGGCGGTCAGGGCGAGGGTGGCGATGTCGTAGTAGCGCACCGAGGGCTTGTCGCGCAGCCAGCGGGAGCCGGCGCTGTTCAACGCGCCCCAGACGAGACCGGCCAGCGGTCGGCGGACCGCCACGGACAGCAGGAAGAGGGCGCCGAGCACCAGGTTCGACCAGATGCCCAGCAGGAAGTAGCCCTTCGCGGAGCCGGTCTTCCAGGCCACGAAGGAGGCGACCGCTACGCCGAACAGGCCGGAGATCGCGGGCTGGATCGGTTCCTTGCGGATCAGCCTCAGCGCGGTGATGCCCAGAGCGACGGCGAACGCGACGACGATCGCGGCGGTCAGCCCCGCGGACGCGTTGGCGACCACGAACGCGACGACGGGCAGGGTGGTGTAGACGAGCCCCGTGGTGCCACCCATCTGTTCCAGGGCGGTGGGCTTGGCCTTCTTCTCGGGCGTTTCGGGTGCGGTTTCGGTGTCGGTGTCGGTGTCGGTGTCGGTGTCGGTGGCCATGGTCGTTCACTCCGTTCATCCGTTGGCGGTCTCGCTCTGTCCGTGTCCCGGTGCTTCTGGGCCTGTCCCCGAAGTGGCGTCACATGCTTCGTGTCGGCTGAATGACACCAAGTGCCAGACAGCCGGGGTGGGGCGCGGATCCGTGGGCGCCGACGTCAGTTCGCGGAATCGGTCCCACCGCGGACCGGGTCGCCGACGACTCCCCCGGTGGCCCGGCGGATCGCGCCGGCGAACTGCCGCGCCAGCAACTGCGGTTCGCCGAACTCCCGCTGTGCGGTGCCCGCGAGGACGGCGGCGCCCACGTGTTCCTCCAGCACCCGGACCACCCCGGCGGCAGCCGCGGCGTGCAGTCGTATCTCCAGGTCCACGGCCGGGCGCTCCAGCCGGGCGGCGAGGATCGCGCGCAGCTCGCCCTCGATCCGGTCGCAGGCCGTCAACCACACCGTGCGCAGCACGGGTTCGGTCTCGGCGAGGGAGATCATGCGCAGGGCGAGCACCTCGTCGGCCCGCTCCTCGGGGCGCGACTTCCGTGCGTACTGCGCGACTTCGGCGGCGAGGTGGTCGGCGAGCGCGGCATCGAGGGGCCAGTCGCGTACGACCGACATGAACCACTCGACGCCGTACATCACGACCGGCTCCGCGCAGCTCTCCTTGGTGCGGAAGTGGCGCCAGACAGTACGTACGGAGACGCCGACGTCGCTCGCGATCCGCTCCCCGCTCGTGGCCTCCACGCCCCGCTCCCAGAAGAGCCGGCAGGCCGCTCGGGAGACGTTCATCCGCAGCATCAGGCGGCGGTGGTCGCTCATGCCGCCTCTCGTCCGCCTCGGTGTCGCCATGAGGTGTCACCTCCTCGGTGGCTTCGCACATTCAGGAGCGTCACTAGACGTCATAATGTCACTAAGTGACGCTCCTGACAATGACGTCTCCCCGGGTTCGGCGAAACGGCTGGTCAGGCGGGTCGGGCGGCGACCGGGTCGCCCACGGCTCCCCCGGTGGCCCGGCGCACGGCCCGGGCGACGCGGTCGGCGGCGTCGGCGAACTCCCGGGGGTCGGCGCCCCCGAGCAGCGCCGCGCCGATGTCCTCGTTGACGACCCGCAGCGCGGAGGAGGCGGCCGCCGCGTGCAGCCGGACGTCCAGGTCGTCCGGCGTGAGTCCGAGGCGGTCCGCGACGATCCGGCCCATCTCGCGCTCCACCTGGTCGCACGCCATCAGCCACGCCGTGCGCAGGGCGGGCTCCTTGTCGGCGAGCAGGATCATCTTCATCGCGAGGTCGTTGTCGGCCCGCGTGAAGGCACTGGCCTCCCGGGAGTACACGGCCATCTGCTCGGTGAACTGCTCCTCGAGGGAGAGATGCGGGGGCCAGTCGCGCAAGGTGGCCATCTCCCACTCCAGGCCCTGCGCCACGATCGGCTCCGCGCAACTCTCCTTGCTGCGGAAATGGCGCCAGATGGTGCGCGTCGACAGCCCCACCGCCTCGGCGATCTGGTCGCCGCTGGTCGCGTCGACACCCTGTTCCCAGAAGAGCCGCGCGGCCTCTCGCGAGATCTCGAGCCGGACCCGGTGGCGCCGCTGCTCGCTCATCCCGCCACCGCGCCCCTCCTCGGCCCGCCCCGCTCCGCCGGACTTCGTGCCCTTCGCCTTCTCGGACGCCGACCCGACCATCACCGCTCCTGCCTCCGCGCTCCCGTTCTCCACCATGCTGTCATCAAGTGACGCGCTCCCGGGCGCGGCGCGGTGCCGGGAACCTCCTCAGGGTCCGGTCACCGGGCCGGGGGCGCCGGGGGCCGCATGCCCAGCCACTGCTCGGCGTCCCATGCCTCGAAGCGCTCCACTTCGGTGAACCCCAGGAGCGCCGCGAGAGCCAGCGAGCGGGTGTTGGCGGTCTGCGTGGTGAGGACCACCGGCTCGTCGGGGAGCACCTCCGCCAGCCAGTCGAGCGCCGCCGTGCACGCCTCGGCCGCGTACCCGCTCCCCCACGCCCGCGGCAGGAACAGATAGCCGAGATCGACCTTCCCCACCGCCGCCGGGCAGCGGTGCTCCGTCACTCTTCTGAGGAGGATCTGGCCGATCATCGCGCCGTCGAGCTCGACCACGAAACTCCCCCGCCACCCTCCGGGCACCGCGGGCATCTCCCGCTCGAGGTCTCCGCGCGGCCTGGGGCCGCCGAGGTAGGTGTGCACCTGTGCCGAGGAGAACAGCTCGATGAAGACCGGCCGGTCCCTGGCCTCGGCCTCGCGCAGCAGCAACCGCGCCGTCCGGATCGGGGCGGGCGGCCAGTCAACGGATCCAAGATCAGCCATGTCGGCCAGCCAACCAACAAGCCCGGCGGGGAACAAGCCCCTGTCCCCAAGCCCGAACGCCGAGGGACACACCCAAAGGCCCTCCTCAGAGTGCGCCGGGTGATCGATGGGGCAGAGACTTGGCCGAGGCGGACAGGAAGAACAACCGGGAGAGGCGGCACCGGCACGTGGCCCACACACCCTCCGACGGCCCGACCAACGCAGGCCGCAAGCGGATGCCCCAGACCATCGCGGACATGCCCCGGCACGTACGGGAGGAACTGGCCCGCCGACTGCGCCGCACCAAACGGGCCTACCGCGAACAGGACGTCCAAGTCGTCGAGAAACCCCTGCTCAAACGAGCCGTCGGGGCATCGGCACTCGGCAACTGCATGGAGTGGTTCGACTTCGGGGTCTACAGCTACCTCGCCGCGACCATCGGCAAGGTCTTCTTCCCCGGCGCCTCCCCGGGCGCCCAGCTGATCTCGTCCTTCGCGACCTTCGCCGCGGCATTCGTCGTACGCCCGCTCGGCGGGCTCGTCTTCGGCCCCCTCGGCGACCGCGTCGGACGGCAGAAGGTCCTCGCCACCACCATGATCATGATGGCGGCCGGCACCTTCTCCATCGGTCTCATCCCCAGCTACTCCACCATCGGCATCGCCGCCCCGATCCTTCTGCTCCTCGCCCGCATGGTGCAGGGCTTCTCCACCGGCGGCGAATACGGCGGCGCGACCACCTTCGTCGCCGAGTACTCGCCGGACCGCCGACGCGGCTTCCTCTCCAGCTGGCTCGACTTCGGCACCTTCGTCGGCTACGCCCTCGGATCCGCGCTGGTCACCGTGTTGAACGCGGCCCTCACCGACGACCAGATGCTGTCCTGGGGCTGGCGCCTGCCGTTCCTGATCGCCGGTCCCCTGGGGGTCATCGGCCTCTACATGCGGCTCAAACTGGAGGAGTCCCCGGCCTTCCAGCAGCAGCTCGACGAACACGAGAAGAACCTCGCCCAGGACTCGGTCGGCAGCGAGTTCAAGACCATCGTCCGCGAGCACTGGCGTCCCCTGCTGGTCTGCATGGGCCTGGTCCTGCTCTACAACGTCACCAACTACATGGTCACCGGCTATCTGCCGACCTACCAGACGGAGACACTCGACCGCTCCAGCAGTTCGGCGGACGTCCTGGTCCTCATCGGCATGGTGTGGATCGTCATCCTCATCACCTTCCTCGGACGCCTCAGCGACCACATCGGCAGACGCCCCCTGTACGCCGGCGCGGCCATCGCCATGATCATCCTCGCCATCCCCGCCTTCCTCCTCATCAAGGCCCACGGCACCTGGCCCCCCATCTTCGGCGTGCTGATCCTGTCCACCCTGCTCGCCTGCTTCGCCGCCCCCAGCGCCGCCACCCTCCCCGCGCTCTTCCCGACCGCGGTCCGCTACGCCGCCATGGGCATCGGCTTCAACTTCGCCGTCGCGGCATTCGGAGGCACCACTCCCCTGGTCACCGAAGCGCTCGTCAACGCGACCGGCGACAAGCTGGTACCCGCCTACTACCTCATGGTCGCCGGCGTCATCGGCCTCATCACCGTCAAGTTCCTGCCGGAAAGCGCACAGCTGCCCCTCAGCGGCTCCCAGCCGATGGTCGCCTCCGCGGAGGAGCAGCAGGAACTCATCGACACCTCACAAGACCTCTACCGGTACGCCAAGGAACAGTCCTCGTCCCACTGACCCGTCAGTGCTCGCAGGTCAGAGCGGCGAGAGGGAGCGAGCGGCGGCCTGCCCGACGCGAGTACTGTTCCCTGTGGCGACTCGCCCACCGGGTCGTTCCTCAGCAGACAGGCAGGTTCACCCGTTGGTCGACGTCGACGACTCAGCCGACAGCCCGGGCCCGCGCGAGGCCATCGTGGCGCGGGGCGAGAACCGGGTCCTGGAGACTCTGCACGACCTGTACGGCATGGGGGTCGGGCTGCGGAACCTGCACAGCGGTTCCCAGTTGATGATCCAGCGCTCCCGGCGCGGGGCCGTCGCCGTGGACCGCGTCGTGTCGAACAGCACGTTCTCCTTCGACGCGGGCCCGATCGACAGCCTCATGGTGCTCTATCTGCGCGACGGAGGGTACGAGACCACCACGGGCGGTGTCTCCGCGCAGGTGGGCGGCTGGGAACCGCTGATCGCCTTCCAGCCGGGCGGCAACGCCATCGGCACGGTGGATCGCATGGACACCCGCACCATCACCATCGACATGCACGTCGTGCGCGCCGTGAGCGACACCGTGCACGACGACCGGCGGCGCCTGCACTTCACGAGCCTCACCGCGCCCACGCCCGGACTGCGGCAGGCCTGGATGGCGACAGCCGACTACGCGGCGCGCGCCCTCGAAGGGGAGAGCGCGACGAACGCGCTGTTCCAGGACAGCGTGGCCCGCGCCCTGGCCGGCGCGGCGCTCGCCGTGTTCCCCAACACCTTCCAGGCGGACGACCTGCACTACGCGCGGGCGCGGTTCACCGGCGCGGCCACCGTGCGGCGCGCCCAGGCGTTCATCGAGGCGTGCGCCGCGGAACCGCTGACGCCCGCCGTCGTCGCCACGCACGTCAGTCTGTCCGCGGCGGCGCTCGAGAACGGCTTCCGTCAGCACGCCTCCTGCTCCGTCATGGACTTCGTCGCGCGCACCCGACTGCGCAGGGCCCACGACGACCTGACCGCCGGTACGGCCGGGACGTCCGTCGCGCAGGTGGCCGCCCGCTGGGGCTGGACCAGTCGGCAGCAGTTCCTGAGCGACTACCGCAGGGCGTACGGCGAGATTCCCCAGCAGCGCACCGCACCGTAGGCCGGCGTCGTCGGACCCGGGCTCTCCGGCCGTCTCAGAAACCCCGCCAGACGTTGTCGAACGCGGCGTCCTCGATCTCCCGGCGCTGCCGCACGGCCTCGAGCTCCATCACCGCGTTGCCGACGGCCGCGAGGACGGTGGTGACCGCGTCGTCGGCGATGCCCTGTTCCGCCTCGGGCTTCTCGTCCTGTGCCCCGGCCGCCGCCGCCAGGACGGACAGGACGGGCTCGCCGGACGCCCGGCGCCGCTCGGCACGGTCACGCGCCGCGGGGTCCACCTCGGGGCGACGCCCCAGCAGCGGGTTGCGACGGCCACGCCCCCGAGCCCCCGGCCCGTCCGCCTCCAACTCGTCGACGTAGGCGGCGGCGAGTCCGCGGCCGCGCCGCCACAGCCAGTCCTCGACCGTCTCGAAGGGCTCCTCACGGACCAGCGCCGTGGCGGCCTCGTCCAGGAGCCGATCCCCCGTCCGCACGGGCGCACCGGGCACCATGCGGTCCTCGTCCAGAGTGAGCGCACCGGCGCCGACCAGGTCGATCACCTCGGCGGCCGCGAGCGCGAGCGACAGGTCGCCCTGCTCCACCGTGCGGCCGGGCGTCACGCCGAGAGCGACGAGGGCGAGATCCTGCGCAGTGGTCATCAGCACTCCAGGTCGTTCGTGAGCCCCGTTCGAGCCGAGTCTGTCACGACCGCTCGCCCAGCGCTCCTGACAGATCCCTGCCCCCACCCCGACGTGTCAGATCTTGCGGCAGTACAGCGCGTCCGGGGTGCCGCCGCGGCCGAGGGCCGTCGAGAAGGCGATGCCGGCCGCGTACTCGTCGGCGTCGCACTGGGCCTTGTAGAAGCCGCCTGCGTAGTCGCCGCCCTCTCCGGACGCGGGGCGGGAGTCGCCGCGGTCGTCCCACAGGGTGCGGCCGGCGCCTGCGAGGGGGATGCGTGCGGCGGAGCACAGGGTGGCGGAGACCTTGTTGCCGCGGACGCTGTATCCGCTCATGAACTGCCCCGCGGCGCACTGGTATTTGGTGAAGCCGCGCGCCCAGTCCGTGGTGACGTTCACCTCGGAGGTGACCTTGACGGGTGTCGCGGAGGTCGCGAGGTCCGCGGTTCCGGCGTCGGTGCACAGGCCGCCCTGACCGCGTTGGCTGATGCCGATCAGCCGCTGGTCGTCGGGGCAGGACAGTTTCCGGGCGCCGCCGTCCCAGTCCGCGGCCGCCCTCAGCGAGCGGTTGGCGTCGGTGTGGGTGGCCTTCAGCATCGACCATGTGCGCACCCGCGGAACCGGTCCCTGGCGGCCGTCGGCGGCGGTGAGCTGACGCCATGCGGTGCCGCGCCAGTCGTCGGCGTCCAAAACGCTGCGTGCGGCGCCGGTGGTGTCGTAGCGGATCAGGCCCCACGGGTTGCCCTGGTCGCCGTCCTGGAAGCCGACGGCCGGCCAGTACGCGAAGTCGAGGTCGTGGTCGACGAGGAAGTCGACGGTATTGGCGAACCAGGCGCGTTCCTTGGTGTCGGCGTCCTTGCCGACACCGAACTCGCTGATCCAGACCGGTGCGGTGAAGTGGCGGTCGGGGGTGTCGGCGACGTAGGAGGCGGTGTCGCGCATGGTCTGGAACAGCTCGTCCCTGCTGAGGTCGCGGTAGCGGGCGTCGGTGGTCTCGCCGATGCCGGTCGCGCCGCTGTGCCGGGGGCCGGTGTACCCGTAGAAGTGGGCGGCGTAGACCAGTTTGTGGCTGCGCACCAGTGTGTTCGACAGCGTGGCCAGGGGTTTGAGGAGGGGGCGGTCGTGCCAGAATCCGTCGACCGGGATGCCCGCCCAGTTGATGCCTTCGACCATGACGAGCAGGTCCGGGTTGGCGTCCTTGAGGATCAGATCGCCGGCCTGCTGGGCTGCCGCGGCCCAGTCGTGGGAGTCGCCGAGTCCCCAGTTGGGGTCGTCCAGGACGTCACGGCGTACCTCGTTGCGCAGGTCGGCGCCCACGACGCGCGGGTTGGACCGGTAGCGCTTGGCCATGAAGACCCAGTCGTCGAGCCATTTCTGGAGGCTCTGGCCGCTGTTCCAGCGTTCGTTGCCGTCGACGCCGCAGCACCAACGGGTCGTGGTGGTGTGGTTGTTGAGGATCACCGCGAGTCCGGCGTCGGTGAGCGCGCGGACGGTGCGGTCGAACACCTCCAGCGGGCGCAGTCCGTTGAGCTCCGGGTTGGCGGTCAGTCCTGTCACCGGGCGGGTGTCGCCGATCATCTCGTTGGAGAAGGGCAGACGCACGCTGTTCAGTCCGAGGCCGCGGAAGTCGGCGACGACGCGGCTCATCGGCACCCGGTCCAGGCCGAGCGGCGCGCGGTGCCCGACCTCTCCCGCGTGGTTGTGTGCGGGGTCGTCGTCGGAACCGGAGCCGTCCCAGGTGCCGCTGGCGCCGTGCCAGTTCCCCGACTTGAGCTTGAAGCGTCGTCCGTCGGCGTCGACGATGTAGCGGCCGCGCGTGCTGAGCGGCGCGGTCCACTCCGCCGTCGCGGGCGCGGCCGCCGGGAGGCTCGGCGACGGTGCGGTGCGTCTCTCGTCCGCGGTGGCGGGCGCCTGTACGGCGAACGCGATCAGCAGAGCGACGACCGCACAGGAAGGAAGGCGCACGACATCACCCGTCTGCCGACGATTCGGGCCTCGACGATAGGGCAGGCCGGTCCGGTTTTGAAGATCCGGGCAGTGGGGCCTTCAGAACCGGACCCGGCTGCGTGGCGGGCGCTGTGCCCGCCCGGACAGGTCCTAGCGGTTGTCGAGGACCGCGACGGCCTCGGCGAAGTCCGCGTGCGCGGGCTCGAAGGTCCGCGCGGCGACCCAGAACATCGAACGGTCCGTCAGGGCCCGGGCGAGGCGCACGGGATCGTCCGGCAGCCGCCGGGCGACGGCCACTCCCTCGTCGAAGTGCGGTGCGAGCCGCTCCTCGAACCGGTAGGGGTGGTCACCCTGGCGCAGGACCTCGCGGACGGTGATCCTGCGCCGTACGTCGGCCAGTTCGGGAACGCGGCCGGCCTCGCGCAGTTCCAGGGCCTCCGTCTCCAGCCGTGGCAGCGTGGCGAGGAAGGCGTCGCGCGTGGCGCCGACCCGGTCGAGGTCGGTGCCGAACGCGGGCATCGGGGACGCGGCGCTCGCCACGGGTTCGTCGCCCCGCCCGGACAGGGCGAAGAGAGTGACCCACCAGCCGAGGATGCAGCTCCAGTTCTTCGGTTCGCCGGTCGTTGCCAGCTCCGCCAGGACGGCCAGTGCCTCACGTCTGGCGTCCGCCGCCTGCGTGCCCCGCCCCGCCGTGTCGTACATCCGCGAGAGGTGCACCAACTCCCAGGTGAGGATGGCCAGGGCCGTGCGCTGCCCGGCGACTTCGCGCCGTGTCCCGTGCAGCAGGTCCCGGACGACGGCCGTCGCCTCGTCGTGCCGACCGGCCCCCTCCAGGTTCGCCGCCCACTCGACCGTGCCCCAGAAGTCCGGCTCCGATCCGGCGCCGCGAACCGCCTTCCCGTTGAGTTCCGCGGCCTCCAGGAAGCGTCCCTCCTCGGCCAGGACGGTGGCCAGTCGCCCGCTCCGTCCCGCCTCGGCCATCTCCTCGCAGACCGCCCGTCCCTCGTCCCGGCGCCCGAGGGCGAACAGCGCGCGCTGGTGACCGTCCAGCGCCGAGCCGAGCCGTTCGTCCCGGCGCGGCGCCCCGGCGTCGATCCTCCGGGCCGCAGCGACGGCCTCGTGCGTCAGCAGCAGGTCCACCTCGGGATCCCGGCTGCGGTAACTCATCAGCAGAAGCCCGTCGACCAGCTTCGGGAGGTAGGCCTTCGGGCTCACCTCCGCCAGAACCCGGTACGCGTTGACCTCTTCGAGCGGACTCAGCCGCCCTGACCCCAGCAGCAGCACCCGCGCCCGCAGCACCGCGTCGTGATCGATTCTTCCCATGTGCCCCCTGTCTCCGGGTGATTCACGAGGGAGATTCTGCGAGTCGGAGACCGGACCGGACAAGGTTCGCGAACTGTGCTTTCCGTCCTACGAAAAACGCCGCTGACCTGTCATGATGGCCATGGTTGCTTGTTTCGGCATGCGTGATCGCCGCGGCCACCGGACCGGGCTCGTCCGCGATGCGCGGGAGCGGCCGCCCCCTGCTCCGGGGGCGGCCGTGTCGCGGCTCAGCTGAGCGTCTTCAGCGCGGCGGCGTCGTAGGGCTTCAGCTCGTCGAAGCGGTCGGCGAGCACCTTGGCCGCCCATTCGGGGTCCTGGAGCAGGGCGCGGCCGATCGCGACCATGTCGAACTCGTCGGACTCCAGGCGGTCGAGGAGGTTGTCGATGCTCTTGACCGGCGAGCCCTCGCCCCGGAACGCGTTCACGAAGTCGCCGTCGAGGCCGACCGAGCCGACGCTGATGACCTGCTTGCCGGTGAGCTTCTTCGTCCAGCCGGCCAGGTTCAGGTCGGAGTCGTCGAACTCGGGCAGCCAGTAGCGGCGGGTGGAGGCGTGGAACACGTCGACGCCGGCCGCGGCGAGCGGGGCGAGGATCGCCTCCAGCTCCTGCGGGGTCTCGGCGAGCCGGGCGGTGTAGTCCTGCTGCTTCCACTGCGAGTAGCGGAACAGGATCGGGAAGTCCGGGGAGACCTTCTCCCGGACCGCCGCGACGATCTCCGCGGCGAACCTCGTCCGGGCCACCGGGTCGCCGCCGTAGGCATCGGTGCGCCGGTTCGTGCCCGCCCACAGGAACTGGTCGAGGAGATAGCCGTGGGCGCCGTGCAGTTCCACTCCGTCGAAGCCGATGCGCTCGGCGTCCGCGGCGGCCTGGGCGAACGCGGCGACGACGTCGTCCAGGTCCTGCTGCGTCATGGCCTTGCCCGTGGCCTCGGCACCCGCGGTGACCAGGCCGGAGGGGCCGACGGCGGGAGCCTGCGGGTACGGGGCGTCGCCCTGGTTCCGCACCATGCCGATGTGCCACAGCTGGGGCACGATGGTGCCGCCCGCCGCGTGCACGTCCTCGGCGACCTTCGCCCACCCGGCCAGCTGGTCCGCACCGTGGAACCGGGGCACGCGGTCGCTCTGGCCGGCCGAGTCGTGACCGACGTACGTCCCCTCGGTGACGATGAGGCCGACTCCGGCGGCGGCCCGCCGCGCGTAGTAGGAGCGCACGTCCTCGCCGGGAACGCCGCCCGGGGAGAACATCCGCGTCATCGGTGCCATCACGATCCGGTTCGGAACGGTGAGACCGCCCAGCGCGATCGGGCGGGACAGAAGGCGAGCCGCGCGGGAGGCGGGCGTCGTGGCGGTCACATGGACTCCTCGGAGGATGCAGGGCTAACCGGTTGGTATGTGAGCATGCATTGTTACAGCCTCTGAAGTAACTGGTTCATAGGGGCCCCCATTCCCGGCCCGCACGATCGCGTCCTGACGGCGCCGTTCGCTTCGCCGCGGGCGCGCTCGTAGCGTGGGGGCATGATCGGAATGACGCAGATCGAGAGCGACGAGGCCCGCCGGATCGTGGAGTCGGAGCTGGTGCTCCCGGCCGGTGAACTCCTCGACATCGCCGAGGCGCGGCACCCCGGCGGCAGGGGCGCCCTGGGACTCGAGTTCGGCCGCTACGAGGGAAGCGCGGATCGCTATCTCTTCTCGACCGAGGTCGAGGACGAGGAGGGCGCCGTCTGGTCCCTGCTCCTGGACGCGCACTCCGGCGAGATCGTCCAGGACCTCGAGGCGCCCGAGGAGGAGACCCCGCCCACGCCCCAGTGACGTCGTGGTATCACTTCAGACTTCGCACGACGATCACGAGATGGCACGAGGAGTCGCTGGGCATGGCGCTTGGAGAACTGGTGAGACTGCGGGCCATGGGTCCCGCGGACGCCGAGGCACTGTGGCGCTGGAACCACGACCCCGAGGTCATGCGGTGGATGGACGACACCTATGCCCAGCCGGTGGAGCGCGTCCGCACCTGGCTTGCGGAGCGTCCCCGCAACAGCTACGACGACCTGCTCCTCGGCATCGAGGCGCTCGCCGACGGCACGCTCATCGGCCTGGTGATGCTGCACGACGCGACCCCGGAGAAGGGCATCGCGAAACTCGACATCTACGTGGGCGAGAAGGCCTACTGGGGCCGCGGTTACGCCACCGACGCCGTGCGCACGGTCTGCCGCTACGGCTTCGAGGACATGCGCCTGCACAAGGTGACGCTGACGGTCGTCACCGAGAACCACGCCGCACGCAAGGCCTACGAGAAGGTCGGATTCGTGGAGGAGGGACGGCTTCGCCAGGTCTTCCGCCGTGACGGCGAGTGGTACGACATGTTCACGATGGGCCTGCTGTCGAGCGAGCTCCGCTGAGGCCGGCCGACTGGCGGCCCGGGTTTCGCTGACAGGGCTGGCGTCGGCGCCGGACCACGCGTCATTAGCATGTGCTCATGGTGTCCTTCGTTCCGTCGCTCGTCTGCTTTTTCTTGTTCTGTGCAGGGGTGGCACGGGACCGCCGCCGGTTCGGCAATGCCGTTCTTCTGGGGCTCTCGGTCGTCTTCGCCGGGATAGCGCTGTTTCTCAAACTGACTTCCGAACGAGAGCAGTTGGGGCGCGCCCTGGCGCTCGCGCTCCTGATTCTGGCGGTGCTGGGGGTCATCACGCTCGCGTGGTTCCTGATCGCCAACGGGATCACCATGGTCCGCAAGGAGGGCCGGAGCCCCGCGAACCTGCTCTCCCTCGGCGCGGGGCTCGCACTGGTCGCGCTGCTCGCCCTGCTGGCCACAGCACTGGCCCTGCACACGCACACGCTGCTGGTGGCCGCCGCCACCGCCATGGCGCTCTGCGGATACGTCGCCTTCCTGTTCCTGTGCTTCCTCATCTACGGCGGGCTGTACGCGCGGCTGCGCATCCGGCGCCGCGCGGACTTCGTGGTGGTCCTCGGCTCGGGTCTGATCGGCGGGACCACGGTGCCTCCGCTGCTGGCCAGCCGTCTCGACCGGGCCCGCAAGGAGCACGCCAGGCAGTCCCGCAGAGGGCGACGGCCGGTCCTGATCACCTCCGGCGGGCAGGGCCCCGACGAGAAACTGCCGGAGTCCCACGCGATGGCCGACTACCTGACGGCCGAGGGATTTCCCGCCGACCTGATCACGCGCGAGGACCGGTCGACGACCACGGACGAGAACCTGGCGTTCAGCAAAGCCCTGATGGAGAAGGCGAATCCGGCCTACCGCTGCGTGATCGTGACGAACAACTACCACGTCTTCCGCGCCGCGGTCATCGCGCGCCGCACCGGTGTCCGGGGCCACGTCGTGGGCGCCCCCACGGCCGCGTACTTCTGGCCGAGCGCCATGCTCCGCGAGTTCGTGGCCCTTCTCGTCTCCTACCGTCGCACCAATGCGGCCCTCTTTCTGCTCGTCCTGCTGAGCGGCCTGTTCATCTGGTGGCTGGGGTGGCCGCCCACCCCCTGACCGGCTCCGTACGGGCCATCAGCCCGCATTCGCCCCTTTGCCGCGCAGCACGTCGTCGATGTGCCGCTCGCGCCAGCGGCGCAGCATGTCGTGGAAGGCGACCGCGCCATACGGGTAGGCGGTCGGGCCGTTCGGGCGGCCCCGTCCCTCCCGGTTGTAGTAGCCGGGGGTGCACTCGGCGTGGAACCACTCGTGGTCCGGGGCGTCCTCGGCGCAGACCGCGAGCCAGGCGTCCACCGCCTCGGGGGTCGGCTCCAGGACGGCGTCCCTCTTCTCTGCGGCGGCGATCAACGCGGCGGCGTGGACGGCCTGTTCGTCCAGGATGTGGGTGAAGTTGACGCTGCTGGCGTTCTGCAGGGGTCCCATCATGAACAGGTTCGGGAAGCCGTGGCTGGTGAAGCCGTGCAGGGTGCGCGGGCCGTGCTGGAGAAGCGTGTCCAGGAAGCGGAGGCCGCCGCTGCCGGTCACGGGCAGCTTTCCGGAGGTGATGCCGGAGACGCCGACGGAGAACCCGGTGGCGAGGACGAGGCAGTCGACCTCGTACTCCACACCGCCCACGACCACGCCGTTCTCGGTCATGCGCTCGATGCCGTGGGTGTCGGCGGTGTCGACGAGGGTGACGTTGTCCCGGTTGAAGGCGGGCAGGTACTTGTCGGAGAACGTGGGTCGTTTGCAGGCGTACCGGTACCAGGGCTGGAGGGCAGTGGCGGTGTCCGGGTCGGTGACCTCGGCGGTCACGCGCGCCCGTATCCGGTTCATCGTGGTGTGGTCCGCGGCCTCGTAGGTCGCCTCGAAGTCCGGTGCTCCGTCGCGGCGGAAGCTGGGCAGGAGCTTTTCGAGCAGGTCGGCCGATTCCGTCCAGCCGTCGGCGACGAGGTCTCGCCCGGCGTCCTCGCCGGACACGATCCGCAGGAAGTTCTCGCGTCGTTCGGCGGCCCAGCCGGGACGGTCGGCGCCGACCTCACGTGGCGTCACGCGCCGCTGGCCGCGCACGTCGACGGCGGACGGGGTGCGCTGGAAGACGTAGAGGTGTCCGGCGTCCGCAGCCAGCATCGGGATCGCCTGCACGCCGGTGGCGCCCGTGCCGACGACGCCGACGCGCTTGCCCGCGAGCCCGGTCATTGCGCCGTCGGGGCCGCCGCCCGTGTAGCCGTAGTCCCAGCGCGAGGTGTGGAAGGTGTGGCCCTTGTAGTCCTCGATGCCGGGGATGCCCGGCAGTTTGGGCTCGGAGAGGGTGCCGGTGGCGGTGACGACGTAGGTGGCGCGGAAGTGGTCTCCGCGGTCGGTGCCGACCACCCACTGATGGGCGCTCTCGTCCCAGGTGAGGGAGGTGACGGTGGTGGAGAACAGGGCATCCTCGTACAGGCCGAACCGCTCGGCGATCCGCATGGCGTGCTGCCGGATCTCCTCGCCCGGCGCGTACTTCCACTCCGGTACGTAGCCGGTCTCGTCGAGCATCGGCAGGTAGACGTGCGACTCGATGTCGCAGTGGATGCCGGGGTAGCGGTTCCAGTACCAGGTGCCGCCGAAGTCGCCGCCCTGCTCGACGAGGCGCACCTTCGCCACGCCCTCGCGGCGCAGTCGGGCACCGGCGAGGATCCCGCCGAAGCCGCCGCCGACGACCGCGACGTCCACCACGTCGTGCAGGGGGTCGCGCGGCGTCGGCTCCTCGATGTACGGGTCCTCGGCGAAGTAGCCGAACTCGGCGGTGGTGGAACGGTATTGGCGCGTGCCCTCGGGGCGGATCCGACGCTCCCGCTCGATCCGGTAGCGCTCGCGCAGGTCTGCCGTCGCCTGCGAGGTGGGGGGTGTGTCGCGCGGGGGCGGGGTCATCCGGCGGATTCCTCTCGTGGGGGGGGGAGTTGCGGTCCGCGCCGCGCGGTGGGAGCACTGGCTGGGCCTTCCGCAGCGGCACCGGTACCGTAACCCAACAACCGGACAAGGCTGTCCGGTAGGGGTGAGGTTTGCGCCATGCGGCCCCGCCCGAGGACCACGAACCGGACCAAAGGAAGGAGCACGATCCCCATGACCACGTCCCGTGCATCCCGCCGCGCCCTGGCGGGCCTCGCTGCCGTCGGCCTGCTGGCGCTGACCGGCTGCGGCACCCAGACCGCCGCGGGCCCGGGCTCGAGGCCGGCAGCGGCCCCGGGCGAGGGCCGCACCATCAGGGCCACCCAGCTCTCCCACGTCACCGACGTGCACGAATCCACCGGCATGACCCTCCTCGAAGGCCCGGTCCTGATCGGGGACGACGAGCTGTACGTCACGGACGTCACCGCCCCGCCCGGCGAACCCAAGCTCATCTCGGTGGACGTGAGAACGGGCCGGCACCAGGGCGTCTACACGGACAAGTCCGGTGCGTACACGTCCGCGCAGCTCAGTCCGTACGACGGCCGCGTGTATCTGACCGAGTACCGGACGGGGGCCGTCGTCAGCCTCGCCCGCGACGGCTCGGACCGGCGCACGTTCTTCCCCGGCGAGGTCGACGGCTCGGCGATGAACCCCGACGACATCGTCTTCGACGACGACGGCAATCTGTACGTCAGCGATCTGCACGGCATGGAGACGGGCAAGGCCGACGGCCGGATCGTGCGCATCGACCGCGACGGGAAGAAGGCCACGGTGCTGGCCGACGGGCTCGCCCATCCCAACGGCGTGATGCTCGACCCCGAGCAGCGCGGTCTGTGGATCAGCGAACTCGCGCGGAACACCGTCTCGTATCTGCTGCTCGACGCCGACAAGAAGGCGGTGACGTCCCGTCACGAGGCGATCCACGTCGACGGCGGCGTGGCCCAGACGGACTCCATCGCCGTGGACGCCGACGGCAATCTTTACCAGGCGCTGCACGGCCGGCCCGCCATGGCCGTCTTCAGCAAGTACGGGGAGCGTCTGGGCACGGTCGAGGTACCGGCCCGGGCGGCGAAGGGGCTGACGTCGGCGACCAATGTCGCGATCACCCCGGGTGGCAGGGCCGCGTACATGACGGTGAGCGGCCCCTCGGGCGGCTACGTGTACACCTTCACGGCGCCCGCGAAGGGCATCCGGCTGTCGAACGGCGGCTGACGGCCCGCCCGGCGTGCGACCGGCGACCGGTCACACGTCGGCGTCCGTCTCCACGGGTCGCAGCGGCCCCACTTCGATGCCGAGCAGCCGCCAGGCCGCCAGTGCCTGACGCTCGCGCTGTTCGAGGGGGCCCGCGACGGCTCCCGAGACCATCGCCACCGCGAGCATGAGATCGTCGGCGGCCAGTTCGCGACCGTCGGTCGAGCACCCGGCCAGGACGCCGCGGACCCGCTCGGAGAGTTCTCTGCCCTCCGTGTCGTCGCCCCGCAGCCGCAGGAGGTCGACGAAGGCGGTCGACCGGGTCACGTGCCAGGTGACCACGCCGAGCACGCTCCTCAGCGTCGCGCCCGGCTCGCCCGCGGCCTGCTCGATCTGCCGGACGTTCTCCCCCAGGACGGCCGAGGCCAGGGCCGTCCGGTCGGCGAAGTGCCGGTAGAGGCTGCCCTGGCCGACCCCGGCGCGGCGGGCCACGGCGGACAGCGGGGCGTTGAGCCCCTGCTCGGCGAAGACCTCACGGGCGGCGGCGATGAGCGCGGCCCTGTTGCGGGCCGCGACCCGGCGCCCCTGGTTCGCGGGGCGGGGCGGCACGGGGTCGGAGGGGTTCGTCACCTCGGCAGCGTAATACGGACCTCATCAGCCTGAACGGGCAGGAAACCGTCGGCCGGTCAGCCCGTGAAGCGGTCGGGGTCGGGGCCGGTGCGCTCGTTGCGGTCGAGCGCGGAGATCTCTCCGATGTCGCCCTCGCTGAGCTCGAAGTCGAAGAGGTCGAAGTTCTCCTCGATGCGCTTCGGCGTCGAGGACTTCGGAAAGACGATGTCCCCACGCTGGAGGTGCCACCTCAGGGTGACCTGGGCGGGGGTCTTGCCCACGCGTTGAGCGATGCGGCCGATGGTCGGGTCGTCGAGCACCTTGCCCTGCGCGATCGGGGACCATGCCTCCGTGGCGATGTCGTGCTCGGCGCCAAAGGCCCTGACGTCGTCCTGGGTGAGGTACGGGTGCACCTCGATCTGGTTGACCGCGGGGACCACCTCGGAGTTCTCCAGGAGCCTGCGCAGGTGGTGGGGCTGGAAGTTGGAGACGCCGATGGCCTTGGCGCGGCCGTCGCGGTAGATCTCCTCCAGGGCCTTCCAGGTCTGCGTGAAGTCACCCTTGTCCGGCACCGGCCAGTGGATGAGGAAGAGGTCCAGGTGGTCGAGGCCCAGCTTCTCCATGGTGCCGTCGAAGGCGCGCAGGGCGTCGTCGTGCGCGTGGGCGTCGTTGTTCAGCTTGCTGGTCACGAAGACGTCGGCGCGGTCGAGCCCGGAGTCCCGGACGGCCTGCCCGACCTCCTTCTCGTTGCCGTACATCTGCGCCGTGTCGATGTGCCGGTATCCGGCCTTCAGCGCGGCCAGCGTCGTCGCGCGGGTCTCCTCCGGCGGGATCTGGAAGGTGCCGAAGCCCAACTGCGGGATCTGGACGGCGTTGTTGAGGGTGATGGTCGGTACGGAGCTCACGCGAATCTCTCCTGTTGGTTGTACGAGTGTGTGGGGAAGGGGCGTCGGCGGTCTCAGCCGGCGATGCCGCGCAGCGGTGCGTCGGCCGGCAGGACGCGGACGAGCTTGCGGTTCACGAATTCGCGCATCCCGAGCGCGGACAGTTCACGTCCGTACCCGGAGCGCTTGATGCCGCCGAAGGGCAGGTCGGCCTGGGTCGAGGTCGGGTGGTTCACCCAGACCATGCCGGTCTCCACCCGCTCGGCGACGCGGCGGCCGCGCTCCGGGTCGGAGCAGAAGACGGAACCGCCGAGGCCGTACTCGCTGTCGTTGGCGAGGGCGATCGCCTCGTCCTCGTCGGCGACGCGGTAGATCACCGCGGCCGGGCCGAAGAGTTCCTCCGCGTAGGCGCGCATGCCCGGTTCGACGCCGGTGAGGATCGTGGGTTCGACGAAGGCGCCCGGGCGGTCGATCCGGTGGCCGCCGATGACCAGTTCCGCGCCCTGTTCGACCGTCTCGCGGATCTGGTCGGCCAGGTCGGCGGCGGCCTGCTCGGAGGAGAGCGGGCCCAGGGTCGTCGACTCGTCGGCGGGGTCGCCCGGCTCCAGCGCCTCGAACCTGCGGCGCATGCCGTCCACGAAGTCGTCGTAGACGTCGTCCAGCACGATGAAGCGCTTGGAGGCCACGCAGCTCTGGCCGGTGTTCGCCATGCGGCCCGCGACGGCGGCGTCGATCGTGCGGTCGAGGTTGTCCCGGTCGAGGACGATGAAGACGTCGCTGCCGCCGAGTTCGAGAAGGCTCGGTTTCATGTTGCGGCCGGCCCGTTCGGCGACCTTGGCGCCCGCCGCCTCGCTGCCGGTCAGCGAGACGCCGCGCACGACGGGGCTGTCGATGATGCGCTGGATCTCGTCATGGCCCACGAAGAGGTTCACATAGACGCCCTCGGGAGCTTCGGCGTCCCGGAAGAGCTTCTCCAGGGCCAGCGCGGACCGCGGACAGATACCGGCGTGTTTCACCAGCACCGTATTGCCGAGGACCAGATTGGGGCCCGCGAAGCGCACCACTTGGTACAGCGGGAAATTCCAGGGCATGACCCCCAGCAGCACGCCGAGCGGCTCGCTGAGGAGATACGCCTCTCCCTCCTTGGTCTCGAGCGGCTCGGCGGCGGCGAAATCGGGGCCGTTCTCCGCGTAGTAGTCGAGGATGGACGCGGCCAGATCGACCTCGCCGCGGGCCTCGGATATGAGCTTGCCCATTTCCAGGGTGATGGTCCGAGCGAGCTGTTCCTTGCGTTCCCGCATCAGTTCGGCGGCGCGTCCGACGACGGCGGCGCGTTCCGCGATCGGCCGCTGCCGCCACGCCTGAGCGGCCTGTTCGGCCGTCGCGAGGGCGGCGTCGACTTCCTTTCCCTCGACGGCGGGAAACTCCTCGACGGTTTCCCCGCTGTACGGATCGACGATCGCGAACCGGCTCTTGCGCTGCTCCGACATGAAAACTCCAGAACGAATAAGACGACTGGCGGGAGTGGGTCCGGAGGCTGTGCTTCCGCCTTCCACCCCGGGGTTCCCCTGCCTATCGGGGGCAAACCCCGCATAGCGGCTCCTCCGGATTCCTTCTGTTGTTCGGTCTGCCCCACGCACCGCTTGGGCATATCGGGACTTTGGTCCTCTTTCGCGCAGGGCCGCTGGAATCGGTCCGTCAGGCCGTCACGGGGCGCCATTCGAACATCAGGATCGTGGCGTCGTCGCGCAGGCGGTGTTCCTCGGCGTCGAGCAGGGAGTGGATGAGACGGCGCAGCGTCTCCGGCGCGAGTTCCCCGGTGGCGGTGGCGCGGATGATGTGGTCGGCGAAGCGGTCGAGGCCGAGTTCGCTGCCGTCGGCGGTGCGCGCCTCGGTGACGCCGTCGGTGTACATGAGGACCCGGTCACCGGGCTTCAGGGCGAACTCGTGGGCCTCTCGCGGACCGGAGACGAACCGTGACGGGTACCCCATCGGCGGTTGCGCGGGGCGCTCCAGGGCGCCGGCGAGGACGTTCCGGTCGCGGATGAGCAGCGGCGGCGGATGCCCGCAGTTCACCCAGCGCATGAGGCCGGTGGACAGGTCGACCCGCGCGAGCACCGCGGTGCAGAACTGGTCGGGCAGCCACTCGATCAGCGCCTCGTCGACCGCCCCGGCCAGGTCGGGCAGGTCGGCCCCGGTGCGCCGCGCGTTGCGGCACGCGGCGAGGGACACCACGGCGGTCAGCCCCGAGGCGAGGTTGTGGCCCACGGCGTCCACGATCCCGGCGTGCAGGGCGTGCTCGGACAGCGCGTGGTCGTAGGCGTCGCCTCCGACCTGGTAGGCCGGTTCGAGCACCGCGGTGGAGACGGTGTGCGTGGTGCCGATCGTGCGCGGCGGGAGGTAGGCCCGCAGCAGTTCGGCGGGCAGTTCCATGGGGGCCGTACGGGAGCTGCGCACGAAGCTGTCCTTGTACGTCCGCTTCGACGTGACCATCATCGCGAGCAGCGCCGCCAGGGCCCGTCCGCGCCGCAGGACGCCCGGATCGAGGGACGGCGCCCTGACCGCGAGGACGCCGAGCCGTTCGGACCCGTCGATCAGGGGCAGCCATGCGGTGAGCCCGTCGTCGTCCTCCTCGACGCGCAGCGACTGGGTGCGGTAGCTCCACCCGGCGAGCGAGTCGTCGATCACCAGGGCTGACGCCGCCGCGTTCAGCGGCGTCAGCCGGCGCTGCTGGATGTCCGCGATGTAGACCACGGCGCCGCGCAGCCCCAGGGCCCTGGAGGCGCTCGCGACGGATGTCGCCAGGTCGAGAGGCAGGTTGCGCGGATCGGCGAGGAATTCGCCCAGCAGACCTTCGGCCGATTCGGGGACCGTCATCTCGCCTCTCTCGGTCGTTGCGTCGAGCTCGGAGCGGTGTCGGGCGCTCGCGTCACCGGGTTCGCCGGGCGGTGCCGGGCCGCGGCTCCGGTTGTCCGATGCGCACTGGATATCAAGGCTCGTGGAGGGCCGCCACGCGGGCCGGTTCAGTTCTGCGAGAAGTGGACCGGGGTGTTGACCACCTCGTCCGGACAGTTCGCGCGCCGCATGTTCCGCCGGTCCCTCAGCCAGTCGAACGTGGCGAGTGCGAGCGAGGCCAGCATCGCGACAAGTGCGGCGATCAGCGCCACGAAGAGGGCGCTTCGGTAGTCGTCGTCACGTCCCAGGACCAGGTAGAACAGGCCCGGCAGGGCCGCGGTGCCCACCGCGGCGCCGAGCCGCTGTCCGGTCTGCAGCGCGCCTCCCGCGGCGCCCGCCATGCGGACCGGCACGTCCCGCAGGGTCATGGTGATGTTGGGAGAGACGACGAAACCTCCGCCGATGCCGCCGAGGAAGAGCGCCGGCGCGGCGAGCCAGGGAGCCGTGTCCACGGGCGCGTAGCGGAGCAGCAGTGCCGTGCAGCCCAGCCCGACGATGACGCCCGTGAGACCCCACACGGTCAGTCGGCGCCCGAACCTGTCCACCAGGCGTCCGGCGATCACCGCCGCGCTCGCGGAGCCCAGGGCGAACGGAGTGACGGCGAGCCCCGAGCGCAGCGGGGAGAAGTCGAGGCCGTGCTGGTAGTAGAGCGCGAAGACCAGCCAGACTCCGCTGAACCCGATGAAGTACAGCGTGCCCACACCGGCGCCGATCGCGTAGCCGCGCACGGTGGTGAACAGGCGCGGGTCGAGCAGCGGCTGCCTCTGCCGGGCGACGAGGCGCCGTTGCCACCAGGTGAAGACGGCGAGGACGGCGGCGCCGACGGGGAACAGCCACCACAACCGTCCGATGCCGCCGGAGTCGGCCTGGACCAGCGGATACATGACGGCCAGGACGCCCGCACCGAGGAGCAGGATGCCCGGAACGTCGACGGAGCCCTTGCCGGTCCGCCGGACCCGGGGCAGGAGGCGGCGTCCGAGCAGGATGGCGACGACACCGATGGGGACGTTGACGTAGAAGATCCAGCGCCAGCCCTGCGGTCCCGAGGCCAGGGCGAGGATGGCGCCGCCGGTGATGGGGCCGACGGCGGAGGAGATGCCGACGATCGCGCCGAACAGGCCGAACGCACGGCCGCGCTCGGCGCCGCGGAACAGCTGCTGGATGAGCGCCGAGTTCTGCGGGGCCATGCAGCCGGCGGCCAGGCCCTGGGCGAGCCGGGCCAGCACCAGGGACGTGACGTCGGGCGCCGCGCCGCAGGCCGCGCTGCACAGGACGAACGCTCCAAGCGCCAGCAGGAAGATGCGCCGTCTGTCCAGGGCGTCCCCGAGGCGTCCGGCGGTGACCAGTGCGAGGGCGAAGGTGAGGGCGTAGCCGGACACCACCCACTGCACCTGTGCGGCCGAGGCGTCCAGATCGCGCTGCACGGTCGGCAGGGCGACGGCGACGATGGTGACGTCGAGCAGGCTCATGAATCCGGCCACGAGAGTGACCCAGAGCGCCTTCCACCGTCGCGGATCCGGTACGTATGTGTCCGACCCGGGCATGGTCATCAGGCTCCGCTCTTCGGGGTACGCGTGCCGGGTTCCCCACTGCGTGCAGACCTCATGCTCCACAGTCGAACAAAGATCGCAAAGCGGCGCACCCGGAACCGGAGACGCGACAGAGACGTGAAGGGACGTGACGTATGCGCAGTGTCGGGGTGGAAGAGGAACTGCTGCTCGTGGACCGCGACAGCAGCGAGCCGCGGGCCCTGTCGAGCGCGGTCATGGCCGTCGCTGCCCGTGAGGGCGACGGCGATTTCGAGGCGGAGCTGCACCGCGAGCAGTTGGAGTTCAACACCCGCCCGCACCGGTCGATGTCGCAGCTGGCCGAGGAGATCGTCCGGTCGCGCACGGCGGCCGCCGATCACGCGGAGAGGCTGGGCGGCGCCGCCGTCGCGCTCGCCACCTCTCCCCTGCCGGTGAGTCCCACCGTCGGCACGGGTCAGCGCCATCAGTGGCTGGCGCGGGAGTTCGGTCTGACCACGCAGGAGCAGCTGACGTGCGGCTGCCACGTCCATGTGGAGGTCGAGTCGGACGAGGAGGGCGTCGCCGTGTTGAACCGGCTGCGCCCCTGGATGTCCGTACTGGTCGCGCTGAGCGCCAACTCGCCCTTCTGGCAGGGCCAGGACACCGGGTACAGCAGCTACCGCAGCCGGGTGTGGGGGCGCTGGCCGACCGCCGGCCCCGTGGAACTCTTCGACGACGCCGCCGCCTACCACCGCGAGGTCCGGGCCATGGTCGCCACCGGGGTCGTACGGGACCGGGGCATGGTCTACTTCGACGCGCGCCTCTCCGCCGCCCATCCGACCGTGGAGGTGCGCGTCGCCGATGTGTGCCTGGAGCCGTTCACGACGGTCCTGCTGGCCATGCTGGTACGCGGCCTGGTCGAGACGGCCGCCCGTGACTGGCGGGCCGGGGAGCCCGCCGCGACGCACCCGGTGTCGCTGCTGCGCCTCGCCGGCTGGCGCGCGGGCCGGTCGGGGCTGGACGGCGACCTGGTGTGCCCGCGGCTGATGCGTCCCGTACCGGCCCGGACGGCGGTCGAGTCCCTGCTGGAGCACGTGCGGCCCGCACTGGAGGACGCCGGTGACCTCGAGGAGGCCCGTGCCCTGCTGTCGCGGCTGCTGCGCGACGGGAGCGGTACGCGCGTGCAGCGCGAGGTCTTCCGGCGCACCGGCGGTCTGCGCGAGGTCGTGACGGAGTGCGCGCGCCGCACCCACAGCGGCATGTGACGCGAGGCACCGTCGCGGCCCGTGGGCTCAGACGAGGGCCACGACCAGCAGGGCGAAGGCGGCGATGATGACGGCGACGCGGACGTAGTGGTAGCGGTCCCAGCGGCTCATCTGCTCCTTCCAGTCCTCGGGCCGGTTCTCCGGGGTCCAGGTCTTGCCACGGTTGTTGATCGGGACGAGCAGCAGGACCGACATGGCCACGCTGACGAGCAGCAGCGCGCCGGAGGTGATGACGAGGCCCGTGCCGCCGTGGTGCCGTCCGGCGAAGGCCCAGATCGCGACCAGGACGAGCGAGCCGATGTACCAGAACGGCATCACGGCACCGAGCATCCTGCCCCCGTGGGCGCGGGCGAGCTGGCCGCTGTCCTCGGGAAGGGCGTTGAAGATCCGGTTCATGACGAAGGCGACGGAGAACTCCACCCCCACCATCACGCCGACGGTCACGGTGGTGAACACCTCGAGTGCGTTGAGCATGACGATCCCTCCGAGAATCTAGCGTTGCTAGCCGATGTGGCAACGCTAGCGCTACTGCCGCTCGATTGTCTAGCAGTGCTAGGATCGCTGCATGTCGGTACAGGAACGCAAGGAGCGCGAACGGGCGGGCCGCGAGCGCCTCATCGTGGCCACCGCCCGCGAACTCGCCGAGCAGCAGGGCTGGGACGCGGTCACCACCCGCCGGCTCGCCGAGCGCATCGAGTACAGCCAGCCCGTCCTCTACAGCCACTTCCGCGGCAAACGCGAGATCATCGGCGCCGTCGCCCTCGAAGGCTCCACCGAGCTGGCCGCGGCGTTGCGGGCCGCGACCGCCACCGCGGAGGACGCCCACACGCGGGTCACCGCTCTCGCCCGCGCCTACCTCGACTTCGCCGCACGCAACCCGGCGGTCTACGACGCCATCTTCCAGCTCGACGGCGGACTGGCCTTCGCGGACGAGGACACGCCGGAGCCGCTGAAGGACGCCTTCGCCGCCCTGTTGGAGAACCTCGACGAGGTCGCCGGGGACGACGTCCCCCCTCCCCTGTTCACCGAGACGTTCTGGGCGGCCCTGCACGGACTGGCCACCCTCACCCGGGCGGGACGGCTGCCCCCGGCCGACACCGAGCGGCGCGTGGCGCTCCTGGTGGACCGGCTCGCCCTCCGCTGAGCGCCCTACGACTCCCGGCCGGTGACTTCGGGGGTGGCCGTGGGCCGTTCACCGGGACGGGGCGCCGTCATGTCGAGCAGCAGCAGGGCGTCGTGGTCGGGGCTGCCGGGTTCGGCGGTGTAGACCCCGATGCGCTGGCCGGGGGTGCCTTCGACGTGCAGTGACTGCGAGGTGAGCGTGACCGTGCCGACCCGGGGGTGCTGGAAGACCTTCTGCGCGGGCTTGCGGCCGGTCACCTCGTAGCGTTCCCACAGGCCCGCGAAGTCGGGGCTCTTCAGGAGCAGTTCACCGACGAGGGTGGTGAGGTCGGGGGCGTCGGGAGCGGTGCCCGCGACGGCGCGCAGCCGGGCGACGCACCCGGTGATCTGGCGATCCCAGTCCGGGAACAGGTCGCGCGCGGCCGGGTGGAGGAAGAGATAGCGGGCGAGGTTGCGGTGCTTGGCAGGCCAGTCCTCCATGCCCGCGTACAGCGCGAGCCCGCCGGGGTTCCAGGCCAGCACGTCCATGCTGCGGCTGATCACCATGGCGGGGTGGGGGCGCAGCGACTCCAGCAGCAGCTTCAGGTGGGGCCGCACCGTGCGGCTGGGAGCCGGGGGCGGTTCGGACACGTAGCGGGCCGCTCGGGCGGCGAGTTCGCGCAGGTGCTGGTGTTCCTGGTCGTCCATGCGCAGGGCGCGGGCGAGGGAGTCGAGGACGGCCGGGCTGGGCCGGGTCTCCTTGCCGCGCTCCAGACGCACGTAGTAGTCGATGCTGATACCGGCGAGGGTGGCCAGCTCCTCGCGCCGCAGACCGGGGGTGCGGCGGACCCCGGCGCCGACGGTGAGGCCGACGTGCCCGGGACTGGTCTGGGTGCGGCGGGCGCGCAAATAGCGGCCCAGCTCGGCGCCTTCGCTGTGCGCGCTTGCGGTTGCCATGACTCCAGTCTCCCCCGTGGGGCGTCCGCCGCGCGGACGGAAGGGGGGCCCTGTCATGACCCCCGAAGGACGCGGCCTGCCACACCGGAGCGATCCGCGCGAAGGTGAGTGCGGGAAGACGCCCGCCCCTTCGGTGCCGCCCGCGTTCCGACCGGCACGACCTGCCGGTCCGGGCGAGACTGAGAAGCCGGGCACCACTCTGGATCGGAAGAGGACGAGATGCGGTACGTCAAACTGCGTGACCTGGAGGTTTCCCGGATCGGCCTGGGCGCCATGGGCATGTCCCACGGCTACACCGGCGCGGGCACCGATGACGCGGAGTCGATCAGGACCGTGCACCGGGCGCTGGAGCTCGGCGTCACCCTCGTCGACACCGCCGAGGTCTACGGCCCGTACACCAACGAGGAACTGCTGGGCCGGGCGCTGAAGGGACACCGCGACAAGGTGGTGCTGGCCACCAAGTTCGGACTGATCTCCCACAGCGGCGGGACCGGGCCGCTGGATTCCAGCCCCGCCAACGTCCGCGCCGCCGTCGAGGGCTCCCTGAAGCGGCTGGGCACCGATCACATCGACCTGTACTACCAGCACCGGGTGGATCCGAACACGCCGATCGAGGAGACCGCGGGTGCCGTCGGCGAGCTGATCGCCGAGGGGAAGGTCCGGGCCTTCGGTCTCTCGGAGGCGGGCCCGGACACGATCCGCCGCGCGCACGCCGTGCAGCCGGTCACCGCGGTGCAGTCGGAGTACTCCCTGTTCACCCGCGGAATCGAGCAGCGTGTGCTGCCCGTCCTGCGCGAGCTGAACATCGGGCTGGTTCCGTTCTCCCCGCTGGGCCGCGGCTTCCTGACCGGGGCGGTCCGCTCCGTCGACGAGTTCGACGAGAACGACTTCCGCCGTGACAACCCGCGCTTCACGGGCGAGAACTTCCGGCACAACCTCGCGCTCGCCGAGGAGGTCAAGGCCCTGGCCGCCGAGGCCGCCGTCACGCCCGCACAGGTCGCGCTGGCCTGGCTGCTCGCCCAGGGCGAGGACATCGCCCCGATCCCCGGCACCAAGCGCGTCGCGCGGGTCGAGGAGAACACCGCCGCGGACGCCGTCACGCTGACCGCCGAGCAGCTCGACCGGCTCACCGGCATGCCGCCGGCCGCGGGCGACACCCACAACGCGGCCCAGGCGCGGATGCTCGAACGCTGATCGACCACCCCTTCAGTACGACCCCGTTGGGAGCCCCCACCGATGCGTGCAGCAGTGATGTACGGAGCCGGCGACGTCCGCGTCGAGGACCGGCCCGACCCGAAGATCGTGAAGCCCGCCGACGCCGTGGTCCGCGTCGTCGCCGCCTGTGTGTGCGGCAGCGACCTGTGGCCCTACCGGTCGATGCCCGCAACCGACACCGGCCGCCCCATGGGGCACGAGTTCCTCGGCGTCGTCGAGGAGACCGGCGCGGACGTGCGCGGACTGACGGCGGGTGACCTGGTCGTCGCCCCGTTCACGTACAGCGACAACACGTGTGACTACTGCGCCAGGGGGCTGCACATCTCCTGCCGGGACGGGGGCCGGTACGGCTTCGACGGCGTCGACGGCGGGCAGGGCGAAGCGGTCCGTGTCCCGCACGCGGACGGCACCCTGGTGAAGCTGCCGGTGGCCGCCGACTCCGCGCTGCTGCCCTCCCTGCTGGCCCTGTCGGACGTGATGACCACCGGCCACCACGGCGCGGTCACCGCCGGCGTCGGCCGCGGCGACGTGGTCCTCGTCGTCGGCGACGGCGCGGTCGGACTGTGCGCCGTGATCGCCGCGCGGCGGCTCGGCGCGGAGCGGATCGTGCTCGCCGGACGCCACGAGACCCGGACCGAGCTGGGCCGTCACTTCGGAGCCACCGACGTGGTCGCCGCGCGCGGCGAGGAGGGCGTCGCCCGCATCCGGGAACTGACGGGCGGCGTCGACAAGGTGATCGAGGCCGTCGGCACCCGCCAGTCCCTCGACACCGCCCTCGGCGCGGTCCTGGACGGCGGCACGATCAGCCGTCTCGGGGTGCCGCAGTACGAGGAGGGCCCGATCGGCCCGGCCGAGTTCATGCGGAACATCACCCTGACCGGCGGCGCCAGCCCCGCCCGTGCCTACATCGAGCAGCTGCTGCCCGACGTCCTGGACGGCACCATCGCCCCGGGCCGCGTCTTCGACCGGGAGTTCCCGCTCGCTCACGTGCCGGACGCCTACCGGGCCATGGCCGACCGCCAGGTGCTCAAGGCACTCGTCCGCCCCTGACCCCGACCGCTCCCCCTCCGGCCCCGGCTACAGCGCAGCCGGACGGGGAGCGGCTTCGGCGGCGGTGTAGGAGGAGGAGAAGGTGAACGCGCGGGCGGACGGCCCGTCGGCGCGCAGGGCCGCCAGCCGGGCCAGGGCCTCGTCCACGGTCGGGATGTGTCCTGCGGGGATCCACCAGAGCACCAGGTGCGCCTCGACGTGCCGGGCGAACCACTCGCGCCGCCGGCGCATCACTTCCAGGTGTCCGCTGCGGTAGGTGAAGTCCCACAGGGCCTCCTGGGTCTCCCACACCGACAGGTTGACGACGACGTCCTCGCCCGCCGGGCGCAGCCCGGTGGCGTCGGGCGCCCCTTCCTCCACCAGCCGCCACACGAAACCGGGGGCGCTGTCGGCGGCGGCGTTGATCGGGTTCAGCTGTTCGACGAACGACGCCATGCTCGGGTCGTCGAAGGGCTGGCGCAGCGTGACGACATTGAGCTCGGCGAGGTGGGCGGCGCGCGGGGATGTGGTCATGGTTCATCCCAGCACGGCCCGCATTTCTATGTCAATGCTCGTTGTTTTTAGAATCTTCCAGCACGACGCAGCACTCCCCGGGCCGGGCGTCCATGCGGGCGCGGACCGGGCCGTCCTCGCCGATCAGCCCTTCGAGGAGTGCGAGATTCATGCCGCAGACGAGCGGCGGGAAGCGTTCGGCGACGGAGTGGAAGGGGCAGTTGCGCATCCGGACGACGCGCGGGCCGGCGTCGGCGTGCTCCTCCAAGTCCCCTTCCAGGTACGGCTCGTAGCCACGCGCGGCCAGCACCTCCATGACCTCGTCGAAGCCGCCGCACGGCGCCGCGGAGTCGCGGAGCGCCTCGCCGCGTCGGCGCGCCGACGCGAAGAGCCCGGTGTCCAGGCCGGCCTCCTCGGCGGCCTCGGCGAGCAGTTCCGCGGCGGTGCGGTAGTCGCGGGCGGGCAGCGACACCGACCGCTCGACCGCGGCCCGGGTGTACACCTTGGCCGGGCGGCCCGCCCCCGGGCCCGAGCGGCCGGTCAGACGACGACTGCCGCTGTCCAGCAGCCCGGCCTCGGTCAACCTGTCCAGGTGGTGGGCGGCGAGGGTGCGCGCCACTCCGGTCGCCTCGGCCGCCTCGTTGCGGCCGACCTCGCGGCCCTGCGCCGCCACGTACTCGTACAGGCGGCGCCGCACCGGATCCTGCAAGGCCGCGATCGCATCGATGTTCTCCACCCGCCCAGTCTATGAACAACACATGTTGGCGGTAGAAAGACCGGGGCCCGTCCTGGCGCCCGACGTCCGCGCTGTGGTTACCTGACGGCATGACCGTGCTCGTGACCCGTCGCCACGTCGACTACGTGCGTGTCACCACCACTGGTTGTCACGCCGCGAGCTGACGACGCGCTCCGGCCCCGGACCTGCCTTCTGACCAGCGGAAGACAGGTTTCCGACAGGTCCGCGCCCCGTCTCTGACCGGGTCCTGACCGGCCTCCCCCCCCCCGCCGTACGGCACTCAGCGGCACCCGCATGCCGGGTGGTCCGCCGCCCGTGCGCGGCCCCACGGTCCCGGCCCCGCGTCTCCTTCCTCCCGGAGCTCCGACTCCGGTGTTCCCGACTGCTGTTCGGCCGTCCGTCCGCCCCACCTCCGTCCAGGGAGCTTCGCCATGAGCCAGCCCATCGACTCCGTCACCGCCGGCCACACCCCCGAAGAAACGCCCGCCGGGCCCGACACCTCGGCCTGGTCGTTCGAGACCCAGCAGATCCACGCCGGGGCGGTGCCCGATCCGGCGACCGGCGCCCGCGCGACCCCGATCTACCAGACGACATCGTTCGTCTTCCGCGACACCCAGCACGCCGCCGACCTGTTCTCACTGGCAGAGCCCGGCAACATCTACACGCGCATCCACAACCCCACCCAGGACGTCCTCGAGCAACGGATCGCCGCACTGGAAGGCGGTGTCGCCGCCGTCGCGCTGGCGTCCGGGCAGGCCGCGGAGACGCTGGCTCTGCTGACCCTGGCCGGCTCGGGGGACCACATCGTCTCCAGCACCTCGCTGTACGGCGGCACGTACAACCTCTTCCGTCACACGCTCCCCAGGCTCGGCATCGAAGTGTCCTTCGTGGACGACCCCGACGACGCGGAGGCGTGGCGGGCCGCGATCCGGCCGCGCACCAAGGCGTTGTTCGCGGAGACGCTGGGCAACCCCCGCGGCAACGTGCTCGACGTGCGGGCGGTCGCGGACGTCGCCCACGAGGCCGGTGTGCCGCTGGTCGTCGACAACACGGTCCCCACGCCCTATCTGCTGCGGCCCATCGAGCACGGCGCGGACATCGTCGTGCACTCCGCGACCAAGTTCCTGGGCGGACACGGCACAGCGATCGGCGGTGTCGTCGTCGACGGCGGCACCTTCGACTTCGGCGCGCACGCCGAGCGGTTCCCGGACTTCACCGAACCCGACCCGAGCTACCACGGCCTCCAGTACTGGCCGGCCCTCGGCCCCGGCGCCTTCGCCGTCAAGCTCCGGGTCCAACTGCTGCGCGATCTCGGCCCTGCGCTGTCCCCGCACTCCGCGTTCCTGCTGCTGCAGGGCGTGGAGACGCTGAGCCTGCGCATCGAACGGCACACGGAGAACGCGCTCGCGCTCGCCCAGTGGCTGGAGCAGCGGGACGAGGTCGCCGCCGTGCACTATCCGGGGCTCGAGTCCAGCAGGTGGTACGAGGCGGGGCGGACGTACCTGCCGCGCGGATCCGGCGCCGTCGTCTCCTTCGAGCTGCGGGACGGCGTGGAGGCGGGCCGCAGGTTCGTGGACGCGGTCGAACTCTTCAGCCACCTCGCCAACATCGGCGACGTCCGCAGCCTCATCATCCATCCGGCCTCCACCACCCACAGCCAGCTCGACGAGGAGCAGTTGGCGGCCACCGGCGCCTCCCCCGGCCTGGTGCGTCTCTCGGTCGGCATCGAGAACCTCGCCGACCTGAAGGCGGACCTCGAAGCGGGATTCCGCGCCGCGAAGGGCGCGTCCTCCTGAGCACCGCACCGACGCCCTCCGGGGTTCCCCTCCCGCCGGCCACCGGGGCCTGGCAGGAGGGGGACCCGCCCGGTCGCCGCCAGTGGTACGAACACCCGGCTCCGCTGCCGCTGGAGGCGGGCGGTGAACTGGCGGGCGTACGGCTCGCGTTCGAGACGTGGGGGCGGCTGGCGCCGGATGCGTCCAACGCCGTGCTGGTGCTGCACGCGCTCACCGGCGACAGTCATGTCGCGGGCCCGGCAGGACCCGGGCATCCCACGCCGGGCTGGTGGGACGGTCTCGTCGGCCCGGGGCTCGCCCTGGACACGGACCGCTGGTACGTCGTGGCCCCGAACGTCCTCGGTGGCTGCCAGGGCAGCACGGGACCCGCGTCCCGCTCGCCCGACGGACGGCGATGGGGCGGCGCCTTCCCGTTCCTGACCCAGCGCGACCAGGTGGCGGCCGAGGCCCACGCGGCCGACGCGCTCGGCATCGACCGCTGGGCCCTGGTGGTCGGCGGCTCGATGGGCGGGATGCGGGCGCTCGAATGGGCGGTGTCGCGCCCCGAGCGCACCGGCGCGCTGCTCCTGCTCGCCACGACGGCCGCCGCGAGCGCCGAGCAGATCGCCTGGGCCTCGATCCAGTTGCACGCCATCCGCTCCGACCCGCACTGGCGGCACGGCCACTACCACGACACGGGCCGCGGGCCGGCCGTCGGACTGGCCCAGGCCCGGCGGCTGGCCCACCTCACCTATCGCAGCGAGCCGGAGCTCCACGTCCGCTTCGGCCGCCTTCCCCAGGGCACGGAGGACCCGTGGGACGGCGGTCGCTATCAGGTCGAGTCGTACCTCGACCACCACGCCGCCAAGCTGGTGCGCCGATTCGACGCGGGCAGCTACGTCGTGCTGTCCGAGGCCATGAACAGCCATGACGTCGGGCGCGGCCGCGGTGGCGTGCGGCGCGCCCTGCGCCGGGTTACCGCCCCGACTCTCGTGGCCGCCGTCGGTTCCGACCGCCTCTATCCGCCCTCTCAGCAGGCGGAGTTGGCATCCGGCATTCCGACGGCCGACGCCGTCCGCTCGATCGACTCCCCTCATGGGCACGACGGTTTCCTCATCGAAGGGGAACAGGTCGCCTCGCTCGTGGGCGAGTTGCTCCCTCACTCGCGCAGCAACCTGAAGTCGGGCCCCAGGGCGGGGTGATGGCGCGCACCACGTCGGCCGCGCTGCGACGTGGCGGTGTTCGGTGGCTCCCTGGGCGAGTCCGTCGCTTGCCCCTCACCCGCACGTCAAGGGTTAGCGTCCGCGCAGCGTGCTCGGTCAACGGCTCCGGAGGTCAGCCATGTCCACACCGTCACCCTCGTCGCCCTCGTCGCTCAGTCGCGAGATCCACCTGGTCAGCAATCCCGTCGGGCTGCCGGCTCCGGAGCACTTCCGGGTCGCCGAGGTTCCCGTGCCTCGCCTCGCCGAAGGACAACTCCTCGTACGAAACCGGCAGTTCCTCGTCTTCGCGGGGCTGCGCACGCTGGTCTCGCGCCAGGGCGAAGGGTTTCCGTTCCCGCCGCTGAAGCCCGGGGAGCCGTTGTTCGGCCCGGCACTCGGTGAAGTGGTGGCCGCGGGGCCGGGGGCCACCGGCGTACCTGTCGGAGCTCTGGTCAGGCACCTGCGGGGCTGGCGGGAGTACGCCGTGGTCGACGCGGACGCGGTGCAGATGGTGCCGGAGGGGCATCCCGATCCGGTGGCGCTGCTCTCCACGGCGTCCGCCGCGTACGGGACGCTGACCCGGCTGACCCGGTTGCGCGAGGGCGAGACGGTTCTCGTGACGGGAGCGGCGGGCGGGGTCGGCTCGCTGGCAGGGCAGGTGGCCCGGCTGCTCAGTGCCGGACGGGTGGTGGGCACGACTCGCAGCCCGGACAAGGCGGAGCGGCTGCGCAAGGAACTCGGGTACGACGCTGTCGTGGTCCCCGGAACGGATTCGCTGACCGACGGCCTGGCCGAGGCCGCGCCGGACGGCTACGACGTGATCGTCGACAACGTCGGGGGCGAACAGCTCACCGCGGCTCTGGAGGTGGCCAGGCACGGTGCCCGGGTCGGCCTGGTCGGAGCGCTGTCCGGGCAGTTCGACCCCGCGCTCTCCGGCGGCACCTCCCCCGCGCTGATCGACACGTACCTGCTCCTCAGGAAGTCGGTGTCGCTGCACGGCTACCAGGGTGGCGACCACCCCGGTGTGGAGGAGGAGTGGCGCGAGAAGCTGGCGGACTGGCTGCGTACGGGGGACATCATCCATCCGTACGTGACACTGCCGGGCATGGACCGGGCGCCGGGGGCGTTGCAGGAACTGCACCAGGGACGGCACTTCGGAACCCTGGTGGTGCAGATCTGACCGGAGCGGGCCACGAGGGGGACCCTGGATGCGTATCGGAGACGCCGCGGCCGCCGCGGGCACCACCCCGCGCGCACTGCGCTTCTACGAGGAGCGCGGTCTCCTCCCGCCCGCGCACCGCACGTCGACGGGCCAGCGGGTCTACGCCGAGCGGGACCTGGCCCGGATCCGGGTCATCCGGCGCCTGCTCTCCCTCGGCCTGACCGTGGAGGACGTGCGCGCCTGCGCGGACCGCATCGACCTGCTCGTCACCGATCCCGGCCGACGGTGCGGCACGCCTGCCCCCGGCGCGGCGCCGGGCGTCGTGCGGCTGCGGATCGACGCGCTCGACGCGGAGATCACCCGGCTCACCGCGCTGCGCGACAGCCTCGCGCGTCAGGTCGCGGCGCCGGAGCGGGCGGCCGGGCCCGCGGGGCACTGACGACACGCGGTCTCCGGGGCCCGCCGCGGTCACAGCAGCGCGATCAGCCGCTCGCAGGCCTCCACGCACGCCGTGGTGGCTTCGACGCACCAGCGGCAGTGGTCGTGCATCAGCTCGTGCTCGCGGCACTCGCGCTCGCAGCGCAGACACGCGCCGGTACAGCTCTGCAGCAGGGCGATGACACCCTCCCGGTCGGCGTGAGCGCTCTGGCGCAGGAGGGTGGAGGCCGTCGCCGCGCAGATCGTGGCGCAGTTCTCGGCGGCCGCCGCCGCGCGGGACAGGCTCGCCGTGTCCTCCTCGGACAGGCAGCCGTCGGCGCACGCCGTACAGGCGGCCGCACAGCCCAGTGCGGCTTCCACCGCCCCGGCGAGCGCTGCGCGCGTCTCCGGCGCGACGGAGAGGGGGTGGGCCTGGAGAAGCCTCTCGGCAGAGAACATGAGCTTTCGTCTCCTGGATCGAGGTGACGCGGAGCAGAGACAACGACCGTCGACCCACCCATCGTGTTCGATGGCCCGAACCTTCGCCACCGGTCACGAGCCGTGGGGCGCCCCCCGCTGGGCCGCGCTCTCAATCGCGGACGAGGCCGACGTCCCGGGCCTTGGCCGTCATCTTCTCGGCGAGCGGGCTGCCGAGCGACTGGAGCAGCGCGGCCGCCCGCAGCCAGCAGGCGCGTGCCTGCTCGACGTCCCCCAGTTCCAGGTGGGCCGTCGCGAGGTGGTCCATCACGTCCGCCTGGTTGTAGGGGTCGAAGACCTCTTCCAGGATGGCGAGGCACTTCTCGTAGTCCGCGATCGCGCCGCTGACGTCGCCCAGGCTCTGCCGGGCGTAGGCGATGCTGTCCCATGTCGCGGCCTCGTCGCAGAGGTTCCCGTTGGACTGGAACACGGGGAGTGCCTCCTCGCAGCAGGCGAGGGCCTCCTCGTACGCGCCGATCTGGGCGAGGCGCCAGCCGAGGTCGTTGAGGGCGCGGGCGACGTCGTTGCGCTGCGGGAGTGTGCGGTAGATCGCCAGGGCGCTGCGGGAGCGGCGCACGGACTCCGCGTAGCGGCGCCTGCGGTGCAGGACCCAGGCCAGGTTGTGCTCGGTGTGGGCCCGCATCTGCGGTTCCAGCCGGTCCAGTTGTCCGAGCAGCAGGTCCACCTGCGCGTCGACCTGGTCGTCCTGGCCGGTCAGCACCAGGGCGCGGGCCAGGGTCGCGCCGGCCTTCGCGATGGCGCTCGGGTCGTCGAGGGCGAGGGCCGCGTCGAGGCAGATGCGCTGGATCGTGAGCTGCTCGGCCCAGCGGCCGGTGACGATGAGATAGCTCTGCCAGGTGTGCGTCAGCTCCATGCGGGCCCGCACCAGCCGGGGATCGTGTCCGGAGCGCAGGCTCGCCATGGCGGCGGCGTCCTCCTGGTGGAACCACTCCATCGCCTCGGTACGGTCGGCGATCGCGACGCGTACGACGCCGGGCGCCGGGGAGTCGGGCAGGTCCTCCCAAGGGCGGGTGTCCATGATCAGGGTGGCGGTGTGCGCGTTGTGGCGCAGGTAGTCGAGGAGTCTGGTCTCGGCGGCGGAGCGGTCGTCCTGTTCCTGCTCCAGGAGTTCGGCGCCGTAGGCCCGGACGAGGTCGTGCAGCACGTAGCGCCCTTCGGCGTCACGGGAGAGAAGGCTGGCCGAGACCAGCTCCCGCAGATGCCGCCGGGCGGTCGGCATGTCGACGGCCGCGAGCGAGGCGGCGGCCTCGGCGGACACGGCCGGTCCGGGGTGGACCGCCAGATGCCGGAAGAACCGCGCCCGGTCGGCGGTCAGTGCCCGATAGGACCAGGAGAACACGGCGCGTACGTCGACCTGCTGGTCGTCGGTCGACAGGGCGTCGAGCCGCGGCAGGGACTCCATCAGCTCGCGGACGCCGCGGCTCAGCGCCATCCGCGGCGCGGCGCTCAGCTGCGCCCCGACGATGGCGACGGCCAGCGGCAGGCATCCGCACAGCTCCACCAGCCGGGCGGCGGCCTCCGGTTCCGCCGCGCACCGCTCCGCACCGATGCGGGCGGCCAGCGCGGCCACGGCCTCGTCCCGCGTCCACACGTCGAGACTGATCCGGGAAGCGCCCTCGCTCGCGGCCAGGCCGGAGAGTTGATTGCGCGAGGTGATGACGGTCAGGCAGCCCGCGGAGGCGGGCAGCAGGGGGCGCACCTGCTCGGCGTCCCGCGCGTTGTCCAGGACGACGATCAGGCTCCGGGACGAGCACTTCTCGCGGAACAGCGCGCCGCGCGCCTCCGCGGTGCGGGGCATCTCGCCGCTGGGCACTCCGAGCGCGCTCAGAAAGAGCCCGAGGGCCTCTTCGGGGTCCATGGGCCGTCCCGATGCCTCGAACCCGCGCAGGTTCACATAGAGCTGCCCGTCCGGGAAGCGGTCGGCGACCCGGTGCGCCCAGTGCACGGCCAGCGTCGTCTTGCCCACCCCCGCCATGCCCCCGACGGCGCCGATGACGACGTGTGCTCCCCGCACGGCGATCTGCGAGGTGATGTGGCGGGCGGCCGCCATCGCCTCCTCCCTGCCGCGGAACATGGCGGGATCGGGAGGCAGTTGCCGGGGCACCTGCTCGGTGCGCCGGACGGCGGCCTGGGCAAGCTGTTGCCGTCGGCTCTCGTCGAGTCCGAGGGCGTCCATCAGCTCGCGCAGCGTCGCCTGGCGCGGGACGCTCTTCCCGCGCTCCATGTCGCTGATGGCGCGGACGCTCACACCCGAGGCCTCGGCGAGGCTCTCCAGCGTCAGCAGCGAACGCTGCCGCGCCTCGCGCAGCAGTCGGCCGAAAGGCGTCTCGTCCATGTCCACCCCGGAGCGTCGTCAAGGTTGCCGTCATGGATTGAACACCACAGCAACCGGACGGGTTCACCGCCGTCCCTCCAGGCGGTGTGCGAGGTGGAGCAGGTCGGCCAGGCGCAGGACCCGTCCGTCGAATCCCGGGAGGGGGACGTGGAGCGGCGAGGTCCAATGGCCGGGGACGGCGTCCAGGCCGTAGTACGCGCCCGCGAGGCCGCCGGTGACCGCGGCGACGGTGTCCGTGTCGCCGCCGAGGTCGATCGCCGCGCGTATCGCGTCCTCGAAGCCGGTGGTGGTGCGCAGGGCCCACACCGCGGATCCGAGGCAGGGCCAGACCGCTCCGTTGAACTCGGTGGCCCGGTCGGGGTGCCAGTCCGGCGCGAGGACCGTCGCGTAGCGGGTGCGGTGGTCGGGGTGGACGAGGTCCAGGGTGTCCGGGAGCGCGGCGAGGGGGTCGGCGCCCTCGATGGCGACACGGACGAGTTCGTGGAAGATCGCGGTGCCTTCCCAGGCCGCGCGGTCGCCGTGGGTGAGGGCGGCGATGCGGCGGGCCGCGTCCATGGTGGCCCGTGGGCCGGCCGCCGCGAAGTGCACCGCGGAGGTCGACGCCCGCATCAACGAGCCGTTCCCCGCCGCTCGTCCGGTCACCTGGAAGTGGATCGGGGCGGCGAGGTCCCAGGGCATGCCGTTGGTCAGGACGTCCTCGGTCTGCAGCCCGATGTCCTTCGGCTCCGCCGCCGCCCAGCGCTGGAAGCGGGCGAAGATGTCCGGCGGATCCAGTCCGTCCCGCTCCAGCAGCGACTCCGCGACCAGGACGGCCATCTGGGTGTCGTCGGTCGCCTCGCCGGGATCCCAGCCGCCGCCCCCGCCCATCTCACCGCCGCCTCCCGGCACGGGGAACCGCGCGGAGAACACACCCCGGGGCCCGAACTCGAACGGTCCGCCCAGGGCGTCCCCCACGGCCGCGCCGACCACCGCGCCGGCGGCCCGCTGACTCCGCTTCATCCCGCGTACGCTCCCTCCCCGTCGCCGCGACGGCTGTCAGACGACGTCGAACTCGTTGCCCTCGGGGTCCTGCAGGGCCGTGGCGTAGAACCCCGTGTCCGGCTCGTCCTTGACCTGCAGCACCGTGGCACCGGCCGCGACCAGACGGTCCACCGTGGCCCTGACCCGCTGGGTGCGGACGTCCAGCGGGACGTCCCGGCCCCCACCGACCTTCAGGTCGAAGTGCCACCGGTTCTTGGCGGCCTTCGGCTCCGGAACCTGCTGGAACCACACCCGAGGGCCGCGTCCCTCAGGATCGACAATCGACTCCGGGACGTCTCCGGCGCCGGCCGGCAGTTCCTCCTCGGGCACTCCCACCGACGCCCAGTAGGCACGCCACGTGGCGTGCCCGGTCGGCGCGGGTTCCGGCACGTAGCCCAGGGCCTGGGCCCAGAACGCCACCATTCGCTGCGGATCGGAGCAGTCGATCGTCAGCTGCACTGTCATCTCCATGTCCCGGAGCATCCCAGGCGGGTCTGACAATCCGTCGACGGTCCGTCATCGATCGCCGACGGCGGGCTCCCCCAGCACGGCCCCGATCTGCCTGCGTGAGGTGATGCCCAGCTTGCGGAAGACCCTGCTGAGGTGGAACTCGACGGTCGACGTGGTGACGAACAGCCGCCCGGCGATCTCGGCGTTGGTCAGTCCCGACGCGGCCAGGGTCGCCACGTGTCGTTCCTGCGGGGTGAGGTCGAGCCGGGTCGTGGCCGTTCGCCTGCGCGCCTTCTCTCCCGTGGCCAGCAGCTCCGCCCGGGCCCGTTCGGCGAAGGGGGCCGCTCCCCAGGACGCGAAGGACTCGTACGCGGCCCGCAGCTGGATCCTCGCGTCGGCCCGGCGCCTGCGCCGACGGAGCCATTCGCCGAACAGCAGCCGGGACCAGGCGAGTTCGACGGCCACCGGCACCTTTTCGAGCTGGGCGATCGATTCCAGGTACAGCTGCTCGGCGCGGTCGTCGTCGGTCATCAGGGCGCGGCAGCGGGCGAGCAGGCCGAGCGCCCACGGGGTTCCGGCCAGTGGGGCGCGTTCCTCCAGGCGTTCCATGGCCAGGTCGGCGGCGTCGCGACGGCCTGCGCGCAGTCCGGCCTCGACCATGCCGCCGAGGTTGATGTCACCGAGGATCAGCGGGTGTTCGCGGAACACGGCGAGCTGGGCGTCGAGCGCCTGCCGGTACCGGCCGCGGCCGATCTCGTAGATGCTCAGGGCCTGGGCGATCCAGCGCCGGTTGGTCGCGAGCCCCAGTTCCTCGGACAGGGCGCGCAGGGTGGCGACCGCGGCCCGCAGCTCCTTCTCCTGGCCGGTCCAGGCGTACAGCAGGGCCCGGTGGAAGTCTCCGGCGACGCTGAATCCGGTCGCGGCCATGTAGTCGTCGGACTCGTTGAAGCAGCGCTCGGCCACGGCGAAGCGGCCGTCCCAGATCTCCACGGTGGACAGGGCGACCAAGGCGATGCCGAGGCCGAGGACGGCGCCGCGCTCGCGGTTCGCGGTGATCAGCCCCTCCAGGATCTCCCGCTTGGCCTCGATGTCCCACAGCTCGTCCCCGGCGATGCTGACGACCGTGCTGAACGTGTTGGGGTCCCGGAGTTCGCCGGCGGTACGCAGCCGGGCCAGGGCGTCGGCCACGGGTCCGGCTCCCTCGGCGTAGCCGTAGGCGATCAGCCGGGCCATCGCCGCCATCAGCGGGTCGGGGCTCCAGGACGGGAGTTCGCCCTCGCGCCAGGCGTCGGCGGCGGTCTTGGCGACTTCGCGGGGTGTCGTGCCCGTGATCGTCCGGCCGCCGATGATCGCCGCGTGTGTCGCCTCGCGGAGCAGCTCCCAGTTGGCCATGGGGTCGGCGGCGCCGAGGTCGGCCACCGCGTCCAGGAGCATCGCCGGTACCTCGCGCGGGCGGGCGCGGACCATCTCGACGGCGGCCCGCAGCCGTGTCGCGCGGGCCCGCCCCACGGGGCCGGTCAGGGCGGGTGTGGCGAGTTCGAGCAGCGGCTGGACGGCGGGCAGATTGCCGGAGGTGAGGTGGGCCGCCGCGGCGTCGAGATACCGTTCGGCACGCCTGCCGGGATGGGTGGTCATCTCCGCCGCGCGGGTCAGGACCAGGGCCTGTTCGGAGTACTTGCCGCGCGCCTGGGCCCGTTCGGAGGCGGCTTCGAGTTCCGCGGCCACGGTGTCGTCCGGGCCGTCGACCGCCTCGGCCAGATGCCAGGCCCGCCGCTCGGGGGCGCTCGTGGCGGCGAGGGCCGTCTGCACTCGGCGCAGTTCGTCGGCGGTTGCCGCGGAGTGGACCGCCGAGCGGATCAGCGGGTGGCGGAACTCGGCGGTGGTGCCCCGGTTCAGTATCCCGGCGGCGACCGCGGGCCGGGCGGCGCGCACGGACAGTCCGAGGGCGCCGGCCGCCCGCCACAGCGCCGCCTGGTCGTCCGTCGGCGTCGTGGCCATGAGGAGCAGCAGCGTCCGGGTGTCCGCGGGCAGCAGGGCCGCCGCTCGCCGGAAGTGCTCTTCGAGCTGGCGGTTGACCGGCAGGGGCTCGGGCAGCGGGGCGACGCCGGCCAGTTGTTCCGAGGGCAGGTTCACCGCGAGTTCGAGGAGGGCGAGGGGGTTGCCTCCGGTCCCGGCGGCGAGTCGCTCGGCCACCTCCTGGTCCAGGTGGCTGCGCACCCCGGCGGCCAGCAGGGCTCTGGCCTCCGCGCGCGCGAGCCCTTCGAGCCGGAGCGCGGGCAGGTCCGCGAACACGTCGAGGCCGCCGCCGGCGTCCTCGCGCCCGGCGAAGAGCAGTCCGAGGCAGTCCGCGTAGAGGCGTCTGCCGACGAACGCGAGGGTCTCCGCCGATTCGCGGTCCAGCCACTGCACGTCGTCGACCAGGCAGAGCATCGGTGTCGCCGTGGCCGCGTCGGAGAGCAGAGTCAGCGCAGCGAGTCCGACCAGGTGTCGGTCGGAGGGCGGGGCGTCGGTCAGTCCCAACGCGGCGTTCAGCGCGTCACGCTGACGCTGCGGCAGCAGGGGCAGCCGGTGCAGATGAGGACGCAGGAGCCGGTGCAGGGCTCCGTAGCCGAGCCGGGTCTCGGCCTCCACCCCGACCAGCGCGACGACCGTCAGGTCTTGCGCGGACTCGGCCGCGTACCGCAGAAGCCGGGACTTGCCGACTCCCGCGTCGCCGTCGAGCACCAGGACGGCGCTGAAGCCGTCGCGGACGGACGCGATCAGCTTTCCGATCTCCGCCCGCTCGGCGTCCCGGCCGACGAGCGGTGGTTCGGCGGGACGGTGGGTCCGGACCACTCCATGAGACTCCCCCGACGCGTACGGCGACACGCGCACCCCTCCCCTGCCCGCCCATCCCCATGGGCCGTGGCACACCGCACCCTAGAGAGGTGCGGGGCGAGGGGCTTGTCCGATCGTGCACACATGCTGTGCTCCCAGTGAACGCGCCGCGGGACCAGCAGTGCGGAATCCTCGCGTCCGCGCGCCGGGGAAGTCGATACTTCATGCGTGGACGTCCGGCGTCGGTCGAAGCGCTTCGATGTCCGCCCGATCCACGGCTCCACCTGCGATGCCTTCGTCACACGACCTGGGGAAAGTGACATGAGCGTTGTGCACTCGGTGCGGTCGTCGCACGGCAGTGAGGGGCTGGAGCACTGGCAGGAAGAGGTCTTCCGTACCTTCGTCCCGCTGCGGATCACCCTCCCCAAGGACGAGCCGTTCGACGGCCGCATCAGCAGCAGCCAGGTCGGCCCGCTCCAGGTGAGCACCGTCGACTGCGACCGCGGCCGGGTCGACCGCACTCCGCAGCTGATCGCCCGGGACAGCGCCGACTTCGTGTACGTCGGTCTTCAGCGCAGCGGGCGCGCCCGGGTGGAACAGGATGACCGGAGCACCGACATCGGCGCGGACGACCTGGCGTTGTACGACACCACGCGCCCCTACACCCTGCGCTTTCCCCAGCGGTTTCGTATGCAGGTGCTTCTGGTGCCGCGTTCGCTGCTCCCGCAGCCGGAGTCGGACCTCCGGCGGGTCACCGCGACCGCCGTGCACCGCGATGCCGGGCTTGGGAAGGTGATCCTGCCCTTTCTCCAGGGTCTGGTCGACCACGCGCCCGACGTCAACGCCACGGCAGGCGAGCAGTTGGCCGCCAATGCCGTGAGCCTCGTCGGAACGCTCCTCGCCGAGCGGCTCGACCAGGAGACGCAGGACACCCCGGGTGGCAGTCTCGCGCTGCTGCTCCGGCTGAAGGCCTTCATCGACCTGCATCTGGCGGATCCGGATCTGACCCTGGCGTCGATCGCCCGCGAGCACCGGATATCGGTCCGCTACCTCCATCGGCTCTTCGAGGGCGAGTCGACCACCGCCGCCCGCTGGATCCAGCACCGCCGGCTGCACGCATGCCGCACCGAACTGTCCCGCCGCTCCCCGGCCGCCCCCACCGTCGCGGCGGTGGCCCGGCGCTGGGGTTTCACCAACGCGGCACATTTCAGCCGTGCGTTCCGCGCCGCGTACGGCACGTCGCCGAGCGAGTGGAGAGCGGACGCCGCGGCGAGTCGGCCGGGGTGAGCCGAACCTGAACCACTGGGGTCCAACCCCGGTGCGAGGCGGTGAAGTTGCCGTTTTCCTGGTGGCACACCGGGTCGATACGCCCGTAGAAGAAGGGATCGATCATGACCGCTCCGCTTCCCGTGGTCTTCATCCACGGACTCTGGCTGCACAGTTCCTCCTGGCAGCCCTGGATCGACCTGTTCCGCAGCGAGGGCTACGAGCCGTCCGCCCCGGGCTGGCCCGGCGATCCGGACACCGTCGAGGAAGCACGGCAGAACCCGGAGAGCATCGCCGACCACGGCATCGACGACGTCGTCGAGCACTACGCGAACCTGATCGCCGACCTGCCGACGCGGCCCATCCTGATCGGGCACTCGTTCGGCGGCATGATCGCGCAGAAGCTGCTCGGCCAGGACCGGGCCGCCGCGGCGGTCGCGATCGACGCCGCGCAGATCAAGGGTGTTCTGCCGCTGCCGCTGTCCGCGCTGAAGGCGACGTTCCCCGTCTTCAAGAACCCCGCCAACAAGCACCGGTCCGTCTCCTTGACCGAGGAGCAGTTCCGGTTCGCCTTCGGCAACGCGATCCCGGAGGAGGAGTCGACGGCGCTGTACGAGCGCTGGACCATTCCGGCGCCGGGAAAGCCGCTGTACGAGGCGGCCTCCGCCAACTTCAACCCGCACTCGGCGGCGAAGGTCGCCACCGAGAACAGCGGCCGCGGTCCCCTGCTGCTCATCTCCGGCGGCAAAGACCACACGGTGCCCGAGACCGTCACCCGCGCCACGCTCAAGCAGTACCGGCACTCGGACGCCGTCACCGACATCCTCAACTTCCCCGACCGCGGGCACTCCCTGACGATCGACGGCGGCTGGCGGGACGTCGCGACACCCGTGCTCGACTGGCTGCGCAAGCACGGCCAGGAGAACGGGCGATGAGCGACCCTCTCTCCCCGGCCTCCGGGGCGGCCGGGGCCTCCAGGATCCTGGCCGGACGGACCACCGTCGTCACCGGCGCCGGGCGCGGCATCGGGCTGGCCGTCGTCGAGGCCTTCCTCGCGGCCGGCTCCCGGGTGGTCGCGGGGACGAGAGAACGCACCGAGGCCCTGGACCGGCTCGTCAAGCAGGGAGCCGAACTCACCGTCGTGGAGGTCGACCTCGCGCTGCCCGACGGCCCGGCGGCGCTGGTCGCCGAGGCCGTCGCGCTGCACGGCGGCATCGACGTCCTGGTGAACAACGTCGGGGCGGTGCGGCCGCGCCCGGAGGGGTTCCTGAGCGTGACGGACGACGAGTGGGAGTGGACGTTCACGATCAACTTCATGGCCGCCGTCCGCGCCACCCGGGCCGCCCTTCCCCATCTGCTCGCCACCGGCGCGGGCCGCATCGTCACCGTCTCGTCGGTCAACGCCCGGCTGCCCGACCCGCTCGTCATCGACTACAGCGCGGCCAAGGCGGCGCTGACCAACTTCTGCAAGGCCCTGTCCAAGGAGGTCGGGCCGCGCGGAGTGCGGGTGAACACCGTCGGCCCCGGCCCGGTGGAGACGGCGCTGTGGCAGGGTGACGGCGGCGTGGCCGCGACCGTCGGCCGGTCCCGGGGCGTCGACCCCGCGGAGGTGGCGCGCGGCGCGGCGGCCCAGGCGGTGACCGGCCGCTTCACCCGCCCGTCGGAGGTCGCCGACCTCGTCGTCCATCTCGCGGGCCCGTCCTCGGCGAACATCACCGGCGCCGACTTCGTGATCGACGGCGGCCTCGTCGACTCCCTCTGACGGTCCGATCCGCTGTCGTGCCGCCACGTCGTGACGGCTTCACGGCGTGGCGGCGCGACGGATCCCGTCCGCTCACCTCCTGCCCCGCTTCCCCCTCGCGTCCTTTGGAGACGTCAGTGAGATTCCGCATGCCCAGATCCCGTCGGCCGGTGGCCGCGCTCTTCGCCCTGGCCCTGTGCCTGGGCTCCCTCACCCTCACGGCCTCGGCGGCGGACAAGCCGGCCGTGTCACACGGCGAGCAACTGCCCACCGGCTTCAGCGAACACAAGACCGAGGTCGCCGGGACCGGCGTCAACTACGTGATCGGCGGCCACGGTCCGACGCTCGTGCTGATCCACGGCTACCCCCAGACCTGGTACGAGTGGCACGCCGTCATGCCTGCGCTCGCGCGGCACTACACCGTGATCGCTCCCGACCTGCCCGGAGCGGGCAAGAGCGACGCGCCCGGGACCGGTTACGACAAGAAGACCATGGCCTCCACGCTGCACGCCCTCCTCGTGTCGCTCGGGAAGGACGAGGACGTCAACGTCGTCGGGCACGACATCGGCACGATGGTCGCCTACTCCTACGCCGCGCAGTACCCGGGCAGCGTCCGCAGGCTCGTGCTCAGCGAGGCACCGATCCCGGACGCGGGCGTCTACGAGTTCCCCGCCCTGACGGCGAAGGGGCCCGGGGTGTGGAACTTCGGCTTCTTCTCGCTGCCGTCGAACTTCCCGGAGAGCATGGTCGAGGGCCGCGAACTGACCTGGACCTCGGGCTTCATGCGGAGCATCGCGGTGCACAAGGACGCGCTCACCCCGGACGACCTCGAGGTCTTCGCCTCCTATCTGCGGGACGGCGCGCACCTGGAGGCGAGCTTCGACTGGTTCCGGGCGTTCCCGCAGGACATCGCCGACAACGCACGGTTCCGGAAGAAGCGCCTGAGCATGCCGGTCCTGGCGATCGGCGCCGACGGCAGCCTCGGCCCGGCGGTCGCGAAGCAGGTGCGCCGCTACGCCACACACGTCACCCCCGTCGTCGTCCCCGACTCCGGTCACTGGATCTACGAGGAGCATCCGCGGGAGATGACCGACCTGCTGCTGCGCTTCCTGAGCGGACGAAAGTAGCGGCGGACCAGGGGAGCCCGCACCGGTGTCGGCCTCGTCGCCTCCGGCTCAGGCGGCGCGCTTGCGCACCCGTTTGCCCTCCAGCGGCGGGGCCGTGACGGAGCCGTGGGTCCGGCACTCCGGGCGGGCGCAGCCGGGTGCGGGACGGCGGACGAGGGTGAACGCCAGCACCGATCCGACAACCAGTACGGCCGCGCAGATCGGCATGGCCCGCCGGAACGCCGAACCGAAGGCATCCGCCGATCGATACGCGTCCTCCCCCATCCCGGTCAGCAGCGGCAGCGCGGCGACGGCGACGAGACCCGCCACCCGCGCCGCCGCGTTGTTGATGCCGCTGGCCAGGCCGGCACGGGAGGCGTCGACGGAGCCGAGCACCGTGGACGTCAGCGGCGCGACCAGGACGACCATGCCGGTGCCCATGACCAGCACGGCGGGCAGCACGTCCGTGAGGTAGTTCGCGTCCTGTCCCACGCGGAGCATCAGCACCATCGCCGCCGCGCACAGCAACGGCCCCACGGTCAGCGGGATGCGCGGGCCGATCCGGTCGGCCAGGGCGCCGGAACGGGCCGAGAACACCAGCATGAGCGCCGTCGTCGGCAGCAGCGCGCTGCCCGCCGCGAGCGGCGAGAAGCCCGCCACCACCTGCAACTGCAGCGCGGTGAGGAAGAAGAAGCCGCCGAACGCCGCGTACACGCACAGCGTGACCAGGTTGACCGCCGTGAACTGGCGGGAGGCGAAGATGTCCGGCGGCAGCATCGGATCGGCCCGGTGCCCCTCCACGTAGACGAAGGCGATGCCCGCGAGCACCCCCGCCACCGCGCAGAGCGCCACCGCCCAGGATCCGCTGCGGGCCTCGATGAGCGCGTAGGTGATCAGGGCGAGCGCGACGGCCCCGAGGACCGCCCCGAGGACGTCGAAGCGTTCGTGGCGTCGCCCGTCGGACGACTCCGGTACGTGACGCAGGGCGACCGGGACGCACAGCAGGGCGAGCGGGATGTTCAGGAAGAAGACCCAGCGCCAGCCGGGACCGCCGACCAGATAGCCGCCCAGGAACGGCCCGATGGCCGAGCCGATGCCGCCGAACCCCGACCACACGCCGACCGCCCGGCTGCGGTCGTCCGGGTGGAACGAGGCCTGGATCAGCGCGAGCGAGCCGGGGCCGAGCAGTGCTCCGCCGACCCCTTGCAGGGCGCGGGCGGCGATCAGCACCTCGGCGTTCGGGGCGATCCCGCACATGAGGGACGCGAGCGCGAACCACACGACACCCGTCACGAAGATGCGCCGCCGGCCGTAGGAGTCGCCGAGGGACCCGCCGAGCAGGATCAGCCCGGCCAGGGTCAGCATGTACGCGTTGACCGTCCACTGCAGACCCGCGAGTTCGGCGCCCAGGTCCTCGCCGATGCGGGGCAGCGCGACGTTGACGACGGTGGAGTCCAGCATCGCCATGCTGGATCCGAGCACGGTGGTGAGCAGGATCCATTTGCCCTGCGACGAGGCCAGCCGGACATTCGACATGCCCCAGGTATACAGCGCCCGGCCGCCCCGGCGAGGGAGCGGTGGACGGCGGGGCCGTACGCGGCGAAGTCGCCACGCGCATGTTCCGCATGTCCGCTCAGCGCGCGACCATATTTGTCATATATTGCGCTGGTTTGATCCTTCGGTTCAGTTCACTGTTCACCGTCGAAAGGCTCTCCGTGCATCCTGTCTCCCGACGCATCGCCTCCGTGGGCACCGGTCTCCTGATCTGCGCCGCGCCGCTCGCCGCGGCGCCGGTCGCCGCCAACGCCGCCGCGCCTCAGGCCGTCGCGGCCTCGGCCCCGCAGCAGGCTCCGAAGCCGACGCTGTCGGCCAAGGCGACGGTCAAGTCGGCCAAGGCGTGGCAGGAGTTCCGTGTGTACGGCTCCTCCACGCGCATGGCGGCCGGCACCCGCGTCACCCTGCAGCAGTTGCAGAAGAAGGGGTGGGTCAGCCTTCCGATCCACATGAACACCACGCGCAGCCACGCCTACAACCTGCGCGTGAAGCTGGGCATCAAGGGGCTCAACAAGCTCCGGATCGTGGGCGGCGGGGCCGTCTCCAACACCGTCCAGGTCACCATCCGCTAGTTCGGGCGCGGCGCCCCTGCCCCGTCCGGATTCCCGGTCACGGCAGGGGCGGCTCGGCCCTCGCCGGCTCCGCCCTGCGCGGCACGCGCGGACGCCGCCGCCTCCAGCAGGGACCAGCCGTCGATCTCCACGGACCGCTGCCCCTCCGGCCGCCAGCCCCGCGCCCACGCCTCGTCGAGGAGGGCCCGGACGGCGCCGGGTTCGTGCAGGTTCAGAGAAGCGCCGCTGGTGAGCCCGACGTCTCCCGAGCCGAAGGGCGCCCCGCCCGGGACGAACCGGCCGGGTTCCTCGGTGAACACGATGCGCAACGTGCCCGTGCTGCCCGCCGGTTGGGGATGCAGCCGGAGGGTCTCGCGGCAGATCCTGCCCTGATCGGTCACGTCGTGGCTGTGCAGGAGCGTCCAGAGATACGTGCGCCCGTCGGCGACCAGCCGACGAGGCGTGCTGCTCTTGCGGGGCATGCACTGAAGGATAGGCCCGCCCTGGTTTCGATGCGTGCGCAGGCCGCAGAATCGCCACACGACGATCTCCGCAGCCCGCAGCCCGGATTGGAAGAACATGTCCGACGAAACCTGGCAGGAACCGGCCTCCCCGGCCGCGCCCGCCGCCGACCGTCACCGTCTCGACTTCTCGCCCTGGCTGTTCCCGGCCGAGGCCACCGACGAACAGCGCGCCCGTCAGGCGGAGTTCCGCGCCGTACTGAACAAGCGCGCCGGATTCGCGGTCGAGGACGACTGCTTCGTCTCCGAGCTGGCCTCGGTCCAGAACGACACACTTCGCCTGGGCGCCAGGACGACCGTCGCGGCCGGCGCCTACCTGACCGGCGACGTCACGGCAGGCCGCGACTGCACGGTCAACGCCTACACCGTCGTACGAGGATGCATCGCACTCGGCGACTCCGTACGGATCGGCGCGCACACCTCGCTCCTGGGGTTCAACCACACCTATGCCGACCCGGACATCGAGGTGCACCGCCAGCCGCTGACCAGCGTCGGTATCCGCGTCGGCGACGACGTCTGGATCGGGTCACACGTGGTGATCCTGGACGGGGTGCGGGTAGGCGACCGTGCCGTCGTCGCGGCTGGCGCGGTGGTCACGAAGGATGTTCCGGCGGGCGCGATCGTCGGCGGCAACCCGGCGCGCGTCCTCAAATGGCGTGTTCCGGGGGCCCGGCCGTCCGGTCCCACCGACGATCTGGCCGCCACGGTGGCCGCGTTCGCCGACCGGGCCCGCGAGCAGGCCGACGCGCTGCTCGACCGCTGCTTCGTGCCCGCGCCGGACGGCGGGCTGTTCGTCGACACACCTGACGCGGCGCCCACGGTCCGCGCCCAGTGCGACGCCGTCGAGATCTCCTGCCTCCTGCTCGGCCGCGCTCCCCTGCATCTGCCGCAGGCCGATCTGATCGACCGGCTCCGGCAGTGGCAGGACCCGCGGACCGGCATGGTGGGCCCGCTGCTCCCCGACGGCACCCAACGGCCCCCGGCCCAGGGACTGTTCGATCCGGAGGCCGACTACCACGTATTGAGCGTCGGCCACGCACTCGATCTTCTCGGCAGCGGCTTCGAGCACCCCGTGCACGTCGTCGCCGAGGCGCGGCCCGAGGAGATACTCGCCGGACTGGACCGGCAACCCTGGGAGGAGAACGCCTGGGGAGCCGGGCACTGGGTCGACGTGCTGTCCACCGCCGTCCACTGGAACCTCACCCTCGGCGTACCGGGACAGCCCGGGGCCGTGGAGGCGCTCTTCGGCTGGCTGCTGACGCGGGCCGACCCGCGGACCGGCATGTGGGGATCGCCCCGGGAAGAGGACGGTCTGCTCCAGATCGTCAACGGCTTCTACCGGGCCTCTCGGGGATCCTTCGCCCAGTTCGGAGTTCCGCTCCCCCACCCGGAGCGGGTCGTCGACACGGTGCTCACCCACGCACGCGACGTACGCGTCGTCCGCCCGGAGCAGCAGAACGCCTGCAACATCCTGGACATCGCGCATCCGCTGTGGCTGACCCGCCGGACCGGTTACCGGACGGACGAGGTCACGCAGCTCGCCCGCACGCTGCTGACGAACGCCGTCGGCCACTGGACGGACCACCAGGGCTTCGGATTCCGGGCTCCCCATCGCACGACGGCCGGCCTGCCGAAGACCGTTCCCGGCCTCCAGGGGACGGAGATGTGGCTCGCTCTGATCTGGTACCTCGCCGATCTCGCGGGCGTCTCCGACGCACTCGGCTACCGCCCGCGGGGCGTGCACCGGCCGGAGCCCGCCGACACGCTCGGGCGGAAGGGCTGATCGACGGCGGGGCCGACTAGGGCGCGTCGCTGACTCCGAGGCGCAGGTGCTCGACGTGGAAGAGGGCCTGGTCGAGGAGTTCGGCGACATGGTTGTCGTAGAGGGCGTAGATGATCGAGCGTCCGTGCCGCTCGCCCGTGACCAGGCCGAGGTTGCGCAGCAGGCGCAACTGGTGGGAGCAGGCGGAGGCTTCCATGCCGACGGCGTCGGCGAGGTCTCCGACGGAGCAGGGCCCTTCCTGGAGACGGGCCAGGATGTACAGCCGCGACGGCGTGGCGAGGGCCTGGAGAGTGGCGGCCACGTCGGCGGTGCCGACGGCGTCAAGGCGCTCGCGGGTGGTGGCGCTGCTGGCCGTGTCGGTTCCGTGCCCCATGAGGGACATCATACCGATGACATATGAAGACCTGTTCATGCGTTCCTGTATCGTGGAGGATGTCCCCCTCGGCCACCCGTGAAGGGTTGTTCTGTCATGTCTTCCGTCCTGGTTCAGCGGCCCACGAAGGCCGTTCCCGGGCCGCGGCCACCGGCTCCCCGGCGGCGTACGCGGGTGCTGGCGCTGCCCGAGCCCCGCTGGGCGCTGGCCGCGCTGGTCCTGTTCCTGGTCGCCCTGCCGCTCCACCTGCTCGACGCTCCGGTGTGGGCCTGGGCACCCTTGTTCGCCGGCACGTATCTCGCGGGCGGCTGGGAACCGGGGTGGGAGGGTCTGAAAGCACTGAAGGACAGGACCTTGGACGTGGATCTGCTGATGGTGGTCGCCGCGCTCGGCGCCGCCGCCATCGGGCAGGTCCTCGACGGGGCGCTCCTGATCGTCATCTTCGCGACCTCCGGCGCCCTGGAGTCGGTGGCCACCGCCCGCACCGCGGATTCGGTGCGCGGCCTGCTCGATCTCGCGCCGTCCACGGCGACGCGGCTCCTCACCGACGGCCGGGAGGAGACCGTCGCCGCCGAGGACCTGCGGATCGGGGACACGGTCCTGGTACGGCCGGGCGAGCGGATCGGCGCCGACGGGCAGGTCCTGGACGGGGCGAGCGACGTCGACCAGGCCACCATCACCGGCGAGCCCCTGCCGGTGGCCAAGCAGGCCGGGGACGACGTGTTCGCCGGCACGGTCAACGGCACCGGCGCCCTGCGTGTCCGGGTCGAGCGGGATCCGGCGGACTCGGTGATCGCCCGGATCGTGGCCATGGTCGCGGAAGCCTCGGAGACCAAGGCGCCGACCCAGCTGTTCATCGAGAAGGTCGAGCAGCGGTACTCGATCGGCATGGTCGCGGCGACCCTGGGTGTCTTCGCCGTCCCGCTCCTCTTCGGCTCCGCGCTCCAGCCCGCTCTGCTGCGGGCGATGACGTTCATGATCGTCGCGTCCCCCTGCGCGGTGGTCCTGTCCACGATGCCGCCGCTGCTGTCGGCCATCGCCACCGCGGGGCGGCACGGCGTGCTGGCCAAGTCCGCCGTGGTGATGGAGCGCCTGGGACAGGTCGACACCGTCGCCCTGGACAAGACGGGAACGCTGACCGAGGGCACGCCGCGCGTCACCGACGTCCGGCCTCTGCCCGGCGCCGGGCTGGACGAGGACGCTCTGCTGTCCCTCGCGGCCGCGGCCGAGCTCCCCAGCGAGCATCCCCTCGCCCGCGCCGTCGTCCGCGCCGCCCGCGACCGCGGCCTGCCACTCGCCGCGGCGGGCGGCTTCGACTCCGTACCCGGTCGGGGCGTCACCGCCGTCGTCGACGGTCGCGCCGTGCAGGTCGGCTCCCCTGCCCGCCTCTGCCCCACCGGCGGCCCTCAGGCGGGTGACGTGGTGCGGTCAATCGAGGACGAGGGGCGCACCGCGGTCCTCGTCCTGCGCGACGGTGCTCCGGTCGGGGTGCTGGGCGTCGCCGACCGGCTCCGCCCCGACGCCGGGGCGACCGTGGCCGCGCTCGCCGCCCTGACCGGTCATGCTCCGGCCCTGCTGACCGGCGACAACGAACGCGCTGCCCGTCGCCTCGCCGCCGAGGTCGGCATCACGGACGTACGCGCCGGCCTCCTGCCTCAGGACAAGGTCGCCGCCGTCGAGGAGTGGGCGGCCGCGGGGCGCCGGGTGCTGGTGGTCGGCGACGGCGTCAACGACGCCCCGGCCCTGGCCGCCGCCCACACCGGCGTCGCCCTCGGCGGGGCGGGCTCGGATCTCGCTCTGGAGACCGCGGACGCCGTCGTCGTCCGGGACGAACTCGCCACGATCCCCGCCGTGGTGGCCCTCTCCCGGCGGGCCCGTCGCCTGGTCGTGCAGAACCTGGTCGTCGCCGGCGTCTTCATCACCGTGCTGGTGGCGTGGGATCTGATCGGCACGCTCCCGCTGCCGCTCGGTGTCGCCGGGCACGAGGGCTCCACCGTCGTCGTCGGCCTCAACGGCCTGCGCCTGCTGCGGGACGCGGCCTGGCCCCGCGTCACCGAGGACGTGGCATGAGCAGGCGCGGCCGTCGCACGCGCACGGACCGCCCCACCGGGGCGGCGGCCGACGCCCGCTGCACGATCACCGTCTGCCGCGGGTGCTGCTGCGGCACCCCTGCCAAGGTTCCGCGCCTCGACCACGATGCCCAACTCGCCGATCTGCGCTCGGCGCTGGCCGGAGCCGCCATGGTCCGGCGGACCGACTGCCTCGACGCGTGCGAACGCGCCAACGTCATCGTCGTGCAGCCCTCCCCGGAAGGGCGGAGAGCGGGCGGGCGGCCGGTCTGGCTGGGGCAGGTCAACGACCCCGGTGCCACGGCCGACATCGCCGCCTGGATCGCAGCGGGTGGCCCGGGTCTGGCCGATCCTCCGGGCGTCCTGGACCTCTACGCCTTCCAGCCGTCACGGCGCGTCCGGCACGAACTCGAGGACTGATGCGCCTGCTCGGCGATGCCCGCCATGAACGCCCTGTCGGGGAAGTCCCCGTCGAGCAGTCGCAGCGGACCCGCCGTCAGGGAGAGCCGCTGGGCGAGCAGGTAGAGCGCGAGCCGGTCCTCGTCCAGCCCCTCCACCGCCAGCGGCGCACAGGCGTCGTGCAGGCGAATCCGCAGGAAGAAGTGCTCCCGCTCGACGTCGAAGTACATCGTGCCCTCGATGTCGATCACCACGGGGTTGCAGCCGCCGCCCGTCCGGCCACCATGGCCCGCACCGCCTCTCCCCCAACAGCGATCGATCACAGTGATCGACACCGGTGATCCGCGCACCCTACGGGCACCCCGGCACGGAGGCGATCGGGTTTCCGTGCGGGCTCCCGATGTCTGCCGGGAACCCGCACGGAGGGGCGGTGACGGCCGCGCCGTCAGATGCCGCAGGAGGACGCGGACCAGTAGCGCGAGCTCTGGCTGCCCAGATGGGCGTGGGTGCTGTGACCCGGGTAGCCCGGGCCGAGGATCTCGTTGAAGCCGTGGTTGCGGGCCTGCTTGACGATCTCGCAGTACGAAGGGGTGCCGACGAGGTCGATGCCGCGGCCGTAGAGATGGTTGCTGTTGGCCGCGCCGCCCACCGCGTTGTTGCACGCGTGGGAGCGGAAGCCGCTGCTGGTGGTCAGCGCCCGGTCGCCGAGGGCGTGCCGCAGGGCCTCCAGCTTCCACATCTGCTGCAGCGCGTTCGCCTTCGCGGCGGCCGCCGAGACCGCGCCGCCGGACCAGTCCGCGTTGCACCGGTTCATCTCGGCGTAGGTGAAGTGCGCCGGGGTGCAGTCGCCGTCCTGGAGGGCGTAGAGCTTGCTGTAGGTCTGCGCTCCGGCGACGCCGTCGGCCGACAGACCGTAGGCCTGCTGGAAGCGGGTGACGGCGGCCTTGGTGCCGGGGCCGAACTCGCCGTCGATCGCGAGGACCGCGCCGTACCCGGGGTACCCGGCGACCCGGATCTGCAACTGCCGCACGTCCTCACCGCTGGCGCCCTGGCCGAGGGTCCGGTTCCAGGTGTAGCAGTCGTCGGCGTGCGCGGTGCCCGTGGTGGCCGCCGCACCCAGCATGGAGAGCGACGCGAGCATGACAAGCGTGAGAAGCGTACGGAGATGACGTCTTAACACTGTGCCTCCCGAGGTGAATGCCGCTGGGAATCAAGGGCCCTTGACACTGCCCGGCCCTGCTACGCGCGTCAATAGGGCTTTCCAACGGGCGACTTGGGCACCGCCGCCCACGGGGACAAACGGCCTGTCACACAGGCCCGCGCGGCAGCTTTCCCATGTGCTGGTGCATGAAAAGAACCTGCGGGGAGCCCACCAGATGCTGTGCGCGCTCCTTCAGCATGCGCTGCACGTGTGGCTGGTCCTCGTGGGCCAGGAAGGCGCGTTCGTCGGCGTAGAGCTCGTAGAAGATCCGCACGAGCGGCTGGCCCTCGGGGGTGTGGACGGTGTACACCAGCGTGTCCGGCTCGTCGGCGATGCCTTCGAGTGCCTCGGCGACAAGGGCGTCGAAGGCTGCCGCGGATTCGGTGGAGCGCAGTTCGAAGACGACGTTCAGCGCGTACGGCGTCGGTCCCGGCTGCTCGGGGAGGGCGCTGAGGTCGCGACTCATGTGCAGCGCCTCACGTCGTGTGATCTCGGGGTCCATCCGCTCCTCATGCCCCCGCTCTCCGCCCCTAGCCGTACCGAAGGCGTGCGGTGTGGCGGCCGTCCGCCCCCGGCACCGGCATGTTCGCGCCCGCGCGCTCGGGCCCGCCGTGGACACACTTTCCGAACCACTCGCCGCCACGGGCCTTTCGGTCTCCGGCATCGAGTCGAGCCGGCCCATGGTCGAGCGTTTGCGCACCCTTGGCCGGTGCGGAGGTGATCCCCGTCGTCCTGGGCGACATGGCGACGGCGCCCAGCGCCCAGCGGCCGGCGGCCGGCTGTCAGCGATCCGAGAGGTTCTCGGCCGCCCGGCGTCCCGCCTCTGCGGTGCGGCGCAGGAAACCCGCGAGCAGTTCGAGTTCGGCCTCGTCGTAGTCGGCACAGATCCGCTCCACGGAAGAGTTCATCTCGGCGAAGTGGCCGAGCAGTTCGGCGTTGCGTTCGCGCAGGGCGCGGACCGTGGTCGAGCGGCGGTCCGACGGGTCGCGCTCACGCGCGATCCAGCCGCCGCGTTCGAGCCGGTCGAGGATTCCGGTGGTGGTGGCGGCGTGGAGTCCGGCGCGCTGCGCCAGGGCCGTCGGGCTGAGCGGGCCGTGCGCGCTGATCAGGTCGAGGCAGTCCATGTCCATGCCCTTGAGGTCGAGCTGCGTACCGACCCGCCGCCTGAGCAGCGCCAGTTCGGCGCTCAACTCGCGTACTCCCTGACCCACTTCGACCGTGACCTGCCTGCGGCGCCGCGCTCCACCGGCACGCTCTACGGAACTCATAATGTACGCCTTCCGAAATACTATGCTACGGTTCTCGTACATTACGGCATCCTGAGTACGGCTCGATGGGGGCATGAGCATGTTCGTACTGATCGGAGCAACCGGAACCGTAGGACGGCAGGCCATGGACCTGCTGCTCCAAGGCGGCGCGGAGGTCGCCGCGGTGACCCGTGACCGCACAGCGGATCTGCCCGACGGCGCACGACCGGTCGTGGGGGATCCGTCCGCGCCGGGCACACTCGCCGACTGGCCGCAGGACGCGGAGGGGATCCTGCTCAGCCCGCGCGCCGTCGGACCCGCCGCCGAGGAACTGCTCGCTCTGGGCGCGGCGCGCGGCACGCGGCACGTCGTGGTGCTGTCGTCCTCGACGGTGGAGCACCCGGCCGGCCGCCGGCGCTTCGTCGAGGAGTTCCGTGCGGTCGAGGAGGCCGTCGGCCGCTCGGGGCTGTCGTGGACGTTCCTGCGGTGCGCCGACTTCGCCGCCAACTCCCTGGCCTGGGCACCGCAGATCCGGAGCACCGGCGTGGTGCGGGGCGCCCATCGCGGGGCCACCACCTCGCCCATCCATGAGCGCGACATCGCCGAGGTGGCCGTCCGGGCCCTGACGGAGCCCGGACACGCCGGTCGCGCCCATGTCCTCACGGGGCCGGACTCCCTGGACCAGCGGGACAAGGTTCGCCTCGTCGGAGAGGCCGTGGGACGGACCCTGGCATTCGAAGAGGTCGCGCCCGAACAGGTACGGCAGGCCATGCTCGCCCAGGGGCTGCCCGCGGACGTTCCCGAGCGGCTCCTTGGCTCTCTGGCCGACTACGCGACCCGGCCGGGCCCCACCACGGACACCGTGGAGCGGCTTCTGGGGCGTCCCGCGCGCAGCTTCGCCGCCTGGGCCCGGGAGAACGCCTCCGCTTTCGCGGAGCGCTCGCTCCCCACTCGCTCCAGCGCTCGCCCCGAGGAGAGTTGATGCCGGAGATCGAGCTGTCCGCCGGAACCATCGCCTACCGCGACACCGGCGGCGACGGCCCCGCGCTGGTGCTCCTGCACGGATTCATGATGGACGCTTCGCTCTGGGACGCGGTGCGGGCCGACCTGTCACCGGACCACCGGTGCATCGTGCCCACACTGCCCCTGGGCGCGCATCAGCACCCGATGCGCGCCGAGGCCGATCTGTCCCTGCCGGGCGTCGCACGGCTCGTCGCGGAATTCCTCGACCGGCTCGGCCTTCAGGACGTGACGCTGGTCGGCAACGACACCGGCGGGGCTCTCGTTCAACTGCTCATGGCCGACGGCGCCGACCGCGTGGGGCGTGCCGTCCTCGTCTCGTGCGACGCCTTCGACAACTTCCCGCCGGGGCTCACCGGTAAGACGCTCGTCCTCGCCGGCAGACTGCCGCCTCGCCTGTTCGGCCTGTTCATGCGGCAGATGAAGCTGCGGCCGATGCGGCGGCTCCCTCTCGCGTTCGGGTGGCTGACCCGGCGCGGAGACGCGACCACCGCAGGCTGGATGGAGCCCGTCACGAGCCGGCCCGGGATCTCGCGGGACGCCGTACGCATGCTGCGGGCCGCGGCGGCCGACACCGCCGTCCTGCAACGCGCGGCCGAACGCCTGCCCCGGTTCCAGCGGCCCGCTCTCGTGGTCTGGGCGAGCGACGACCGGGTGATGCCGCCCGCGCACGGCGCCCGCCTGGCCGAGCTCCTCCCCCACGCGTCCCTGCGGGAGGTCCAGGACAGCCACACCCTCGTCCCCCTGGACCAGCCACAGCAACTCGCTTCCCTCATCAGGGACTTCGCTCCATCAGGGCCGCTTGGCCCGCAGTGACGCGGGCAGAGTCCAGCGGGCGCGCTTGGACGTGGTGGTCTTGTCGGTGTCCGGCGTGGGGCGTTGTTCGGCAGCGGAATCGGAGGCGGACGGGCGTCGCCGCCATCGCGGGCGACGCTCCTCGGCCTCCGCGGCCTCGGCCTGCGCGGGCTCGGGACGGCGCGGGTGCCACCAGCGCACGCGGCGGGGGTGCAGCGCACGGCCGAGCCTGCGCCCCAGGACGAGGTAGCCGAGGAAGGCGCCCGCCGAGTTGAGGATCACGTCGTCGATGTCGAACGCCCTGCCGGTGACCATAAGCCCCTGCGCGATCTCGACGGTGAGCATCACCAGAGCCGTCATCAGCACCACACGGACCAGGCCCCGGGTGCGCGGGAAGAGCACCGGCAGCAGGAAGCCGAACGGCACCCCCAGCAGGATGTTCCCGCCCACCTGCTTCACGGTGTCCCGCCAGTCCGGCTGGTCGAAGTACAGACGAATGGAGTTCCCCGGATGCAGGTTCGTGTGCGTCAGCGACACGGATGCCGGCGAGGGCACGAGCGTCGCCCTCGCCAGCGCAACGGCGAACGCCACCATGCAGACGAATCCCAGCGCCATGACAAAGGCGCGCGCCAACTTCCAACCCCATGTGTGCCGTCGTAGCCGCGGCTCGCGTTCCATGGACTTCCAGATGCCCCGAGGTTCCCTCTCTACGCACGGCCCGTCCGGGGTTCAACGGTCGGGTGCGACGGCCCTGCCCGGCGAGGCCGGATTCGCCGTCAACTGCCGTGCGTGGACGCCTCGTTCGGAGCGCCGACCGCCACCGGGTCGGTAGCGCGTCGCGGCGTCGCGGACCCCTCCACGGGCCTCGACCTCGCCAGCCACAGGCCGGTGAACACGGCGGTGGCCAAGGTGATGGCGCCGGCGGCGAGGAAGGCGTCGTTGAGGCCGGCCTCGAAGGAGGCTCCGCCGGATTGCCGGGCGCGGACGACGGCGCCGAGGAGCGCCACGCCGAGCACCGCGCCGATCTGCCGGGTGGTGCTGCTGATGCCTGACGCGAGGCCGCCCTCCTGCGGGCTGACCGCCTGGATGGCGGCTCCCGTCAGCGGGGACATGGTCAGGGCGAAGCCGACGCCGACGACCCCCAGCCGCCACCACACGTTCCCGTAACCCGTGTCGGCGTGCACCGTGCCGAGTGCAAGGAGGCCGAGGCCCGCCAGGGCCAGGCCGACGGTCACCACGACGCGGAAGCCGTACCGGGCGGCGAGCCGCCCCGCGTACGGGCTGACGATCACCATGCCGAGGGAGAGCGGCAGGGTCTGCAGGCCGGCGCGGAGGATCGAGCTGCCCTGGACGTACACGAAGAACTGGGAGAAGAAGAACGACGAGCCCATGAGCGCGAACCCCACCACGACCATGGCGGTGTTGGACACGGTGAACAGGCGCTGCCGGAACAGCCGCAGCGGCAGCATCGGTGCGGAGCGGCGCGCCTCGACGGCGACGAAGGCGGCGAGGAGGATCACCCCGGCGGCGAAGCTGCCCAGGATCACCGGAGCCGTCCAGCCGCGGGCACCCCCCTCGATCAGCCCGTAGGTCAGCACCCCCACCCCCAGAACGGACAGCGCCGTCCCCGGGACATCGATCGCGGGAGCGCTCGGATTGCGGGACTCGTCGAGGGTGCGCAGCCCGATCAGCAGAAGGACCACGCCGATGGGCAGGTTGACCAGGAAGATCGCGGGCCAGCCGAAGGCATCCGTCAGTACCCCGCCGGCCACGGGGCCCACGGCCAGGCCGAGTCCGCTGATTCCGGCCCACAGTCCGATCGCCTTCATGCGTTCCTGCGGCACGGGATGGGCGGCCGCGAGCAGGGCGAGCGAGGCGGGGCTCAGCGCGGCGGCGCCGATGCCCTGCAGCACCCGGCCGGCGATCAGCCAGCCGAGCGAGGGCGCGAGGGCGCACAGCAGCGACGCGACGGTGAACACCGCCCCGCCGGCCAGGTACACCCGCTTGCGGCCGAACCGGTCGGCGAAGACACCGCCGGACAGCAGCAGCATGGCGACGAGCAGTACGTAGGCGTCGACGATCCATTGCAGGCCGGTCAGTTGGGTGTGCAGCCGGTGCTGCATGTCGGGCAGCGCGGCTCCGACGATCGTGTTGTCGAGCAGGACCATGAACTGGCCCAGGCAGACCACCGCGAGCAGCACGACCCGGCTGGGTCGACTGCCTACGGCCACAGGCGATACCGCCACGGGGATTCCTCTCGATCGCCGATTGCGCCTTCTCCACGGCCGACGCGGTCAGCCGTGAGCGCACTAACGCAGCCAGCGGCTGCGTTAGTGGACTATAGGGAGGATCGCCTCACAAACGCAAGTGTCAACTGCGTTAAGGTGGGGGGCATGAACGACCAAGATCGAGTCCGGCGGCCCGGCGGGCGCAGCGCCCGCGTCGGCGCCCAGGTGCACCAGGCCGTCACCGGCCTGATCAATGAGCGCGGCTACGGCAACTTCACCGTCGGCGAGGTCGCGGCCCGCGCGGGCGTGGCCGACAGCAGCATCTACCGCCGGTGGGGCAGCCTGGAAAGCCTGCTCAGCGACGTGGCGCTCACTCGCCTCAACGCGCAGTCGCCGATGCCCGACACCGGGAGCCTGGCCGACGACCTGCGTACGTACGCGGCCCAGGTGGCCCGGGAGATCACCGGGCCCGACGGTCTGCTGCTGGTGCGCCTGGCCGTCGCCCTGTCGAGCGACGGGGGGCAGGGCCTGCGGGCGGCCGACGAGCTCCGCGCCGACCGCACCCGGCAGCTGCAGTCCATGCTCGACCGCGCCCGAGACCGGGGCGAGAGGACACCCGACGCGCTCGACGTGCTGGACCACATCCTGGCCCCCATGTACATCCGCGTCCTGTTCGGCATGGTGCCGCTCACCCCGGAGTACGTCGACGGGCTGGTCGACCGGCTGCTGTGACCCAGGGCCTGTCTTCAAACTCCCCTCGTCGCCCGGAGGGCGGCCCCGCGGCGTCTGGTGCGTGCTCTCGTCGTGCCGGGTGCAGGGCCTCGTACTGGACGTACTCGGCCTTGTGCCCGGTGCGGCGAGAGCGCGTGCCAGGCGTCGCGGGGCAGAGGGGAGTGTGAAGACAGGCCCTAGCGGGCCGCGATGCCGCGCATCACCAGATCCACCACCGCGCCGAACGCCTCCCGCGCGTCCGGGCGGGTCCACTCCGGGGCGTACACCGGGTCGTGGAAGTGGGCCGTCGCCTCGAAGAGGGCGCGGACCGTCGCCGCGGTGTCCGGGACGTCGAACTCGCCCCGGGCGACGCCCTCTTCGAGGATCGTCGTGAGCTGGGCGAGGAGTTCGGCGATATGGGCGTCGACCACCTCGCTGTTCTCCGTCGTCAGGACCGTGTACGTGGCGAACAGCTCCGGGTCGTCGCCCGCCTTGTGCCGCTTGGCGTCGAAGAGGGCCGACAGCCAGTGCCGCAGCTTGGCCGCGGGCGGCTCGTCACCGGCCGCCACCGCCTCCAGGACGCCGGTGGTCCGGTCGAGCCAGCGCTTGGTGACCGCGCCGCGCAGCTCGGCCTTCGTACGGAAGTGTCGGTACACCGAGCCGTGGCTGACCCCGAGCGCGCGGGCCACGTCGACCACCGTCGCCTTCGCGGCGCCGTGGCGGCGCAGCACGTCCTCGGTCGCGGCGAGGATGCGCTCGGGGGTCAGGGTCTCGGTGGTCGGTGCCATGGCGTCGACGGTACCGGGCGCCGGTCAGCGCTCACTGTCGAGGTCGGCCATCTGTGCCGCCGCGTAACGGTCGCCGGCGGCGGCGCCCGCGGGCACGGCCTCCTCGATCGCGGCGAGGTCGGCCTCGTCGAGCGTCACGTCGAGCGCGCCCAGCGCCTCGGTCAGCCGGGTCCGGCTGCGGGCGCCGATCAGCGGCACGATGTCGTTGTCGTGCTGCGAGCCGCGGCTGAGCACCCAGGCGATCGCGATCTGGGCGACGCTGACGCCCTTCTGCTCGGCGATCTTGCGCAGCTGGTCGACCAGGTTCAGGTTGTGGTCCAGGTTCTCCCCCTGGAAGCGGGGCGAGAAGGAGCGGAAGTCGCCCGGGGCGAGCTGCCGGTCGCGGGTGTAGTGCCCGGAGATCAGGCCGCGCGACAGCACGCCGTACGCGGTGATGCCGATGCCCAGCTCGCGGGTGGTCGGCAGGATCGTGTCCTCGATGCCGCGCGAGATGAGCGAGTACTCGATCTGGAGGTCCGAGATGGGGGCGGTGGCGGCGGCCCGGCGGATGGTCTCCGCGCCGACCTCGCTCAGCCCGATGTGCCGCACATGGCCCTTCTCGACGAGCTCGGCGATGGCGCCGACGGTCTCCTCGATCGGCACGTCCGGGTCGAGCCGGGCGATCCGGTAGACGTCGATGTGGTCGACGCCGAGCCGCTGGAGCGAGTACGCGACGAAGTTGCGCACGGCCTCGGGCCGCCCGTCGTACCCCGACCAGCCGCCGTCCGGGTCGCGCAGCGCGCCGAACTTCACGCTGGTCAGCGCATGGGCCCGGGCCGCGGCGGGCGCCGAACGCAGCGCCTCGCCGATCAGCATCTCGTTGTGCCCCATGGCGTAGAAGTCGCCCGTGTCGAGCAGGGTCACGCCCGCGTCGAGCGCGGCATGGATGGTGGCGATGGACTCGGTCCGGTCGCTCTCGCCGTACAGCGCGGACATGCCCATGCAGCCGAGCCCGAGGGCGGCGGTGCGGGGGCCGGTGGTACCGAGGGTTCGTGTGGGGAGGTTCATGACTCCAGCCTGACATGACAGATGACAGATTTCAATATCTGTCATTTGTCATGCGTCATTCGTTGTGCATGTGCTTGAGTCACCGGATGCCGACGTCGCAGTTGTTTCTCGCCGTGCTGATCGCCGCCCTCGTGCTCCTCGGTACCGGGGCCGTGATGCTGCTGTGGGCCGAGCGGCGGGACGGTGGTTCCGGTCCGCGGCTCCGGGGCCTCGCCGTGATCACCGCGGGGGTGACCCTGCTGCTGTACGCGTGGGGGCTGCTCCATGTGCTGGGTGCCGTGACGAGTGCGGAGGGCGGCGGTACCGACTCCCTGCCGCTGCGCCCGTGCCGCTCCCTCGGGGACGAGGTCGCCGCCCGCACCGTCGGGTACGACATCGGCCTCGTCCCGCTGCGCTTCGTGTGCGAGACCGGCGACGGCGGACGCCATCCGTCCCCCAGCGTCCCCGCGTACGTGAACCCCGGCGTCGCCGTCCTCGCCCTCGGTGCGGTGGGGCTGGGCGTCCGGGGCACCGTCGGAGCCGGGCGGGCGGCCCGCCGCCGGGCCGCCGCCTCAGGCGATCGTCCGGGGTAGCCGCAGGCTCAGCGCCGCCGTCACCACGATCGCCCCCAGCTGTGCGAGCAGCGTCACGATCAGGGCGTCGCGCATGCCCACACCGGCGGCCAGGGAGAGGAAGAGGGAGCCGAGGGTGGCGACGCCGAGGGCCAGGGCCGACTGGTGCGTCGTCGTCAGGACGCCGCTGCCGACGCCCGCCCTTGCCGCGGGCACCTCGGACAGCACGATCCGGAACAGGACCGGGAGTTGCAGGGCCTGGCCCGCGCCCATCAGCACCGTGCCCGGCAGCATCTCCAGCACGCCCAGATGCGGCCAGGTGCGCCACGCCGCCACGGCGACCAGGACGATGCCGGTCGCCTGGAGGGCGCCGCCCGCCGTGACCACCCGCGTGCCCCAGCGGGCGATGAGCCGCGGCCCGGCCAGCGAGGTCAGGAAGAAGACCACCGCGAACGGCGCCAGGGCGAGACCGGCGACGACCGGGTCGAGCCCCTCGCCCTGTTGTAGCGACACCGCGATCGCGAACATGAACGCGCTCAGCCCGATGTCGAACGGGACGATCATGAGCAACGCCCGCCGCAGCGAGACCAGTCGGAACAGCGACGGCGGGACCAACGGGCTGCGGCCGGCCCGGTCGGCGGAGCGCTCCACCCGGTAGAAGGCGAAGGCCAGGACCGGGAACGCGGCGAACGACAGCCAGGTCCACAGCGGCCACCCCGCCGCCCGCCCCTCGGTCAGCGGCGCGAGCAGCGCGCCCAGCGCCAGCGCGAGCAGCACCGTACCGGGGACGTCGACCGGCTCGGGCCGCGACGAGCGGGTGCGCGGGACGGTGCGGGCGGTGAGCGCGAGGGCGACCGCGGCCACCGGCACGTTCACGAGGAACACCGCCCGCCAGCCGCTGCCGAACAGATCGGCGGAGACCAGGAGGCCGCCGAGGACCTGGCCCGTCACCATCGACAGGCCCGCCATCGCGCCGTACAGACTCATGGCGCGGGCCCGGCGCGGCCCGGCCGTGGTGGTGGCCTGGATGGTGGCGAGGACCTGCGGCGCGATCAGCGCGGACGCCGCGCCCTGCGCCACCCGCGCCACCACCAGGAACGTCGCGTTCGGGGCGAGCCCGCAGGCCAGCGAGGTGAGGGCGAACGTGGTGAGACCGAGCGAGAACAGCGCGCGCCGGCCCAGCAGATCGCCGAGCCGGCCGCACAGCACGAGCAGCACCGCGAACGCGATGCCGTAACCGGAGATGACGAGTTCCAGGACGGACTCGCTCGCGTGCAGATCGCGGTCGATGTCGGGCAGGGCGACGTTGACGATGAAGAAGTCGATGAGAGGCAGGGCCGCACCGAGCAGCACCGTGAACAGGCCGGCCCCGGTGAGCGCGGGGGCTTCCGGTGCCGTGGCCCGCGCCGGTACGGCGGCGGTGGGTGTCTGGGTCGTCATGGCAACGAGAATCCGCCGCCCGCGAAGCTGGTACCAGAGTGTTCTTATCCTGGTAGAACCTCTACCTGGCAACAGGATCCGCGGCGCCGCACGCTGGGAGCGTGACCACCATGACGCAGGAAGCGCAGCAGAGGTACGCGGCGGGCGACCGGCCCGGCGAGATCCGCCGGCACGAGCTGGCCGGATTCCTGCGCAGCCGCCGCGAACGCCTCACGCCCGAGGAGGTCGGCCTGCCGCGCGGACGCCGGCGCCGCACCCCGGGACTGCGCCGCGAGGAGGTCGCCCACCTCTCCGCGGTCGGCGTCACCTGGTACACGTGGCTGGAGCAGGCCCGCGACATCCAGGTCTCCGCGCAGGTCCTCGACGCGCTGGCGCGGGCCCTGCGGCTCGACGCGGGGGAGCGGGCCCACCTGTTCGGCCTGGCCGGCGCCGTCGACCCGAGCCCGGCGGCCGGCTGTGCCACGGTCACCCCCGAACTGCGGCTGCTGCTGGACCAGTTGGCGCCGTTCCCGGTCTGTGTGCAGAACAGCCGCTACGACATCCTCGCCTTCAACCGCACGTACGGGGCGCTCTTCTGCGACCTGGAGGCGGTCCCCGTCGAGGACCGCAACGTGATGCTGCTGGCCTTCACGAACGAGCGGTGGCGGGCGTCGATCGTGTACCTCGACGAGGTGCTGCCGATGATGACCGCCAAGTTCCGCGCGACGATGGCCGGCCACCTCGGCGAACCCGGCTGGAAACTGCTGCTCCAGCGGCTCACCGAGGAGTCGGCCGAGTTCCGGGAGCTGTGGGAGCGCTACGACGTGCAGCAGACGTCCACCAGCAAGGTCAAGCACTTCCGCAACGCCCACGTCGGGCCGGTCTCCTTCGTCCACACCGATCTGTGGCTGGGCGGGGACCGGGCCGCGCGTCTGGTCACGTACACCCCGGCGGACGACACGACCCGCGAGCGCCTGCTGGAGCTGGAGAGGCTGGCCGCCGCCCGCTGACCCCGCCCACCGACGTCGCCTACCGGGCCGACGCCTCCGTCAGCGCCGCGTCCGCCGGCTCCTCCAGGCGCCGCGCCGTGCGCCGCGCCGTGCCCCGCGCCCACGCCCCGCTGGTCACCGCGCCGAGCACCAGCACCGCGAGCCCGCACCCGGTGATGATCCACCAGCAGGCCCGGCCGGCCGTGACGAACGACGCCGCGTACGAGGACCCGGCGACGCCCGAGGCGAGCACCGCGCCGATGACGGCGACGCCGAGGGTCTGGCCGATCTGCCGGCTGGTGGAGGCGACGGCCGCGGCCACCCCGGCCTGGGCGCGCGGCATCCCGGAGACGGCGGTGTTGGTGATCGGCGCGTTCACGAAACCGAAGCCGATGCCGAAGAGGACGTACCCGATGACCAGGCTGGTGTTCGACGTCTCGGCGTCGAAGGCGGCGAACAGCACCCCGCTCGCCGTCATCATGACGCCCGCGACGAGCAGCGGAAGGCGCGGGCCGCGACTGCCGACCAGCCGGCCGGACAGCGGCGCGCAGAGGAAGGTCATGGCCGCCATCGGCAGCATCCACAGGCCCGCGTGCAGCGCGTCGAGACCGCGGACGTCCTGGAGATAGAGCGTCGACAGGAACAGGAAGCCGCCGAGCGCCGCGAAACCGCAGATCGCGATGGCGGTGGCGCCGCTGAACGGCGCCGACCGGAAGAACCGCAGATCGATCAGCGGCTCCACCCGGCGCGGCTCGTAGAGCAGGATCCCGACGAGCGCGGCCACCGCGACCACCGCGCAGCCCACGATCCGCGCCGAGGTCCAGCCCGCCGAGGGCGCCTCGATGATCGCGTACGTGAGTGAGCCGAGCAGCGCGATGATCAGGAGCTGCCCGACCGGGTCGGGGCGGCGGGCCTTCGGAGCGCGGGACTCCGGCACGTAGCGCAGGGTGAGCAGCAGGGCCGCGAGGCCGACCGGGAGGTTGATCCAGAAGATCGAGCGCCAGCCGACGGAGTCCACGAGCAACCCGCCGACCAGCGGTCCCGCGGCCATCGAGATGCCGACGACACCGCCCCACACCCCGATGGCACGGGCCCGCTCGCGCGGGTCGGTGAAGGTGTTGGTGATGATCGACATCGCGACCGGGTTGAGCATCGAGCCGCCGATCGCCTGCACCATGCGGAAGGCGACGAGCGCCTTCAGGGTGGGGGCCAGCGAACAGGCCACCGACGCGGCCGTGAAGATCACGAGCCCGGTGACGAAGACCTTGCGGCGCCCGATCCGGTCGGCCGTGGACCCGGCCAGCATCAGCAGCGAGGCGAGGACCAGGGTGTAGGCGTCGATCGTCCACTGCATGCCCGAGAGCGTGGCGTCGAAGTCCTTCGCCATGGAGGGCAGGGCGACGTTCAGGACGGTGTTGTCGAGGCTGACGATCAGCAGGCTCATGCAGCAGATCGCCAGCACCAGCTGTCGCCGCCGGGGAGTCAGGGTGGGTGCATCGGGCATGTAATCGACGGTAGCCGGAGTCGGGACCGTACGGGTACGCGAGCCCGTCGCCGGGCGGGGTGAGCGGGCGGTGGGCCGGGTGGGGGACAATGGATGCTTGGCCAGGCCGCCCGACGGCCCGGCCGACGCCCCAGCCGTACGTCCCCGGAGACTCGCCCCGATGTCCCAGCAGCCGCTCCAAGTAGGCCCGCACACCGTGCAGCCGCCCGTGGTCCTCGCACCCATGGCGGGCATCACGAACGCGCCGTTCCGCACCCTGTGCCGGGAGTTCTCGGGCGGCAAGGGGCTCTTCGTCAGCGAGATGATCACGACCCGCGCCCTGGTCGAGCGCAACGAGAAGACCATGCAGCTGATCCACTTCGACGAGACCGAGAAGCCTCGCTCGATCCAGCTGTACGGCGTCGACCCGGCCACCGTCGGCAAGGCCGTCCGCATGATCGCGGAAGAAGGTCTCGCCGACCACATCGACCTGAACTTCGGCTGCCCGGTCCCCAAGGTGACGCGCAAGGGCGGCGGCTCCGCGCTGCCGTACAAGCGGCCCCTGCTGCGGGCCATCCTGAAGGAGGCCGTGTCGGGAGCGGGCGACATCCCGGTCACGATGAAGATGCGCAAGGGCATCGACGACGACCACATCACGTTCCTGGACGCCGGGCGGATCGCGGTCGAGGAGGGCGTCACCGCGATCGCCCTGCACGGGCGCACCGCCGCGCAGCACTACGGGGGCACCGCCGACTGGGACGCCATCGCGCGGCTCAAGGAGCACGTGCCGGAGATCCCGGTGCTGGGCAACGGGGACATCTGGTCGGCCGACGACGCGCTGCGCATGGTCCGGGAGACCGGGTGCGACGGGGTCGTGGTCGGGCGGGGCTGTCTCGGGCGGCCCTGGCTGTTCGCCGATCTCGTCGCCGCCTTCGAGGGGCGGGACGAGCGGGTGCGGCCGACGCTTCGGGTGGTCGCCGATGCCATGGTGCGGCATGCCACGCTGCTCGGGGAGTGGATCGGGGACGAGGCGCGGGGTGTCATCGACTTCCGCAAGCACGTCGCCTGGTACCTCAAGGGGTTCTCGGTCGGCTCCGAGATGCGCAAGCGGCTGGCGATCACGTCGTCGCTGGACGAACTCCGGTCCGGGCTCGACGAGTTGGATCTGGACCAGGACTGGCCGGCTGGCGCGGACGGGCCCCGGGGGCGCACGTCCGGCAACAACCGCGTCGTCCTGCCCGACGGCTGGCTGAAGGACCCGTACGACTGCGCGGGGCTCTCCGAGGATGCCGAGCTGGATACGTCGGGCGGTTGATCGTCTGCGGCTCCGGTGGGGGCTGGTCGCGCAGTTCCCCGCGCCCCTGACGGCATGCGCTGCGCGCAGCCTCCCGTTGTCGGGTGCGGCTCTCGTCGTGGCTGGGCGCGCAGTTCCCCGCGCCCCTGAGATGCGCACTTCGTGCGCCATCTCATCGAGAGAGACACGGCACCCGTGCGGCCTCGGGGGGAGGCGGCGCGAAGCGCCTGCCTCAGGGGCGCGGGGAACTGCGCGCCCAGCCACAGCGAGAGCCGCGCGTCACGGACTACCTAGGGGCGCGGGGAACTGCGCGCCCAGCCACAGCGAGAGCCGCGCTTTACGGACTACCTAGGGGCGCGGGGAACTGCGCGAGAAGCGGCCACCGGCCCGCGCTTGAGGGACTGCCCAGGGGCGCGGGGAACTGCGCGGGAAGCGGTCACCGGACGTCAGTCGGGACGCGACCAGCAAAAAAGCGCGGGGAAACCTGACAGCCCGCCCCCGATTCAGCCCCCGACGGCGCTCAGCAGTGCCAGCGGCGCCGCGGCCGAGCGGGATTCCCGGGCGCAGGCGTACGGGAAGGGAACCGGCGCCGGGTAAGCGGCACGGTCGTACCCGGCGACGACCTCCGGCAGCCGCCCCCCGCAGGCGACGGCCGCCGCGACCACCCCGCCGGCAACCACCCGCGCCTCATCGTGCAGCCCGTACCGGGCGAGCCCCAACGCGATCAGCGCGTTGTCGTGCGGCCACACCGACCCCCGGTGATACGAGAGGGGATGGTAGGCAGGCTGCCCGGCGGCGACGGTGCGCACGCCCCACCCTGAGAAGAAGTCCGGCTCCAGAAGGCGCCGCCCCACCACAGCCCCGTACTCCTTGTCGAGCAGCCCGGACCAGAGCAGATGCCCGGCGTCGGAAGCCAGCGCGTCGACCTGCCGCCCGTCCCCGTCGAGCGCGAGTGCGGGGAAGCCCTTCTCCGGCATCCAGAAGTCCCGCACGAAACGATCCCGCAGATCGGCGGCGGCCTGTTCGAGGAGCTCGGCGTAGACCACGTCGTCCCAGACCGTCCGGGCCAGCGCGGCGGTGCGCCGCAGCGCGTCGTACGCGTAGCCCTGGGCGCCCGCCGCCATCACCGGCCCGGTCGCCCGGCTGCCGTCGGCGGAGCAGATCGCGCCGGGGGAGTCCTTCCAGTTCTGGTTGGCGAGACCGCCCTGGTCGGCGCGGTAGACGAGATACCCGCGCGACGTCAGGCCGCCGTGGTCCAGCATCCAGCCCACCGCGGCCCGAGCATGCGACTCCAGGCGCCGGGCGAGCCCGGAATCCCCGGTGTGCTCCGTGTACGCCCCGAGCAGCACCAGGAACAGCGGCGTCGCGTCGACCGAGCCGTAGTAGCGCCCGTACGGCACCTGCCCGAAGTGCGCCAGCTCCCCGTGCCGCACCTCGTGCACGATCTTCCCGGGCTGGGCGACGACCCCCTCGATCTGCTCGGTGGCCTGGGCCGCGGCGAGCACCGGCAGGGTGGCCGCGGCCAGTTCGGGCCGGTAGGGGAGGGCGAACAAGGACGTCAGCAGGGCGTCGCGGCCCAGCAGCGCCAGGAACCACGGCACCCCGGCCGCCGGCACCAGATGCCGCTCCCCGTCGGGACCGTCCGCCGGTACCCGCAGCACCGCCAGATCGGCGAGTCCACGGGAGCAGGCCGCGGCCAGCTCGGGCCACGCGCCGGGCAGCGTCACGCCCGCGCCGAACTCCCTTGCGGAGGCGGCGAGTTCGGCGGCCGCCGCGGCCGGGCTCGCGGGCACCGGCGTCGGCGCGGCTCCCGAGGGCAGCGCCGCCACCCGCAGGGTGAGACCGGCGCTGCCCTGCGCCGCCAGCTCCACGGTCCACACCAGACGCCGCGCCCCGGTGCCGGTCTCCTCGACGGCCTCCGGCGCCGGATCGCTGGTCACGGTCGTCGACGAGCGCCAGTCACCCCGCGTATAGGTGAACTCCACGCCGTCGTCGAGGACTTCACGGGTACGGACCGCGCCCGTCTTCGCATAGGTGCGGTGATCGGAGCGCAGCTCGAACTGGTCGGCGAAGTCGGCGTCGACGGTCAGCGCCACCCGGACCGTGGTCGGCACCGGCCGGTTCGACACGATGCGCAGCAGCTCCACCAACGAGCCCTCGCCCAGCGCCTGTTCACGGAAGAGCGTGTACGCGGGCGGCTCCTGGCGGCCGCCGCGCGGCACCAGGGCACAGCGGGCCGGGCCGCCGTGGCCCCCGTCCTCGTACGACAGCGGAGTGAGCACCTCGGGCGCGGCCCCGTCGACGGTGAGCTGCCAGCGCGACAGGTGCCGGGCGTCCCGGACGAACAGGCCGTCCGAGGAGACGGCGCCGCGCACCGCGCTGAGCCCGCCGCCCGCGTCGAGCGACGCGAACGTGCCGTCGCAGATCAGGAGTTGAGAAGTGCGGCCCTGTCCCTGGCCGTATCCGTGTCCACCAAAAGTCTCCGTCATCGAGAGGTTCCTTCCCTCCGGCCCCTCCGGCCCGGTTCCCGCGTTCCCGCCCGCCCGGCGGCGCCCGCCGCCGGCCGCCCGTCCAGCAGATCCAGTGTCAGTGCGGCGGTCCAGCCGAAGCCGCGGGCGCCGCAGCCCGCCCCCGTGTACGGATCGACGTACTCGGCGAAGTCCGACGCGTCCGCCGCGTCCAGCAGCGCCGCCCGCAGCCGCGCCGCCCGCGCGTGCTCGCCGTGCAGCCGCAGTCCGCGCTCCAGCAGCCAGTTGGTGTTGAACCAGGCCGGGCCGCGCCAGTACCGGTGCGGGTCGAAGGCGGGGCCCAGCAGGTCGTAGCTCGGCGCGAGCCGCAGCCCGTCGCCGAGGCCGAAGTGCGGGCCGCGCGCCGTGCCGAGGAGCGCGCCGACCACGGAGCGCGGCAGCGCGGGCAGGATCAGCGGGATCAGGCCCGAGACGCCGTACTCGCGAATCAGCCCGCCGCCGCGCACGTCCCGGCAGAAGAACATGCCCGCGGCCGGGTCCCACAGCCGGTCGACGAGCGCCGCCGTCAGCCGCTCGGCGCGCGCGTGCCGGGCCGTCCCCGCCGCGCCCAGCTCGCAGGCGATCCGGGCGAGCGCGTGCTCGGAGGCGGCCAGCAGCGCGTTGAAGGACGGGTCCTCGACCGCGAACTCGCCCGCCCCGTCGGCGTACCGGCCGTCGCGGTAGTCCGTCGCGAGGCGCACGTACCGGCCGTAGTCGAGGTCGGTGGGGCGGTCGTCCGCCGTGCCGTGCGCCAGGTCGGCGCGGCGGAAGGCGCCCGGCTCGGCCGGGGTGATCCGGCTCAGCGGGGCGTCCCAGCAGGGGCTGTTGTCCATCCCCTGCTCCCAGGGGTGCACGACCGAGACGAGCCCGCCGCCGCCCAGGTCGCGGCGGTGCAGCAGATAGCGGTGCCAGGCGGCGAGTGCGGGGTACACGCGGAGCAGGAAGCCGCGGGAGCGGGAGAGCGCCGGGTCGGCGCGGTGCACCAGCCAGGCGGCCAGCGCGTGCACGGGGGGCTGCACGATCCCCGAGGTCTGCACGGTGGCCGGGGCGCCGGCGGTGCGGCCCGCGGTGGAGGAGCGCCAGAAGTCGGGGCTCGGGAAGTAGGCGTCCAGCGCGATGTCGGGGTTGAACACGATGTGCGGGATCCGGCCGTCGCCCCACTGGGCGCTCAGCAGCGTCTCCAGCTCCGACTGGGCGCGTAAGGGGGAGACGTGCCGCAGGCCGATCGCGATGAACGCCGAGTCCCACGACCACTGGTGCGGGTACAGCGTGCGCGAGGGGACGGTCGACGCCCCCGTCCAGTTGGCGTCGAGGACTTCGACGGCACGCTCCCGCAGCGGATCGGGCGGCTGCCCGCGCCGCCCGGTGCCGGCCGCGATCGCGTGCCGCTCGGTCGTGTGCTCCACATGTTCTCCCGTGAACCGCGGGACTGCCGGGCCGATCCCCTGACAGGGTGTCGGTTACGCAGCAGGCAGCATAGAGTTACGTCTACTTAACACGCAAAACCTAGAATGTAACGCGCAGTTGATGAACGCAAGGGGGTGGACCCGATGGCGGGGAACCAGGCGAACGCCGGAGAACTGCTGCGGCTCGTGCGCAGTGGCCGGGCGACGACGCGCGGCGCGCTCCAGGAGGCCACCGGCCTGTCCCGGGCCACCGTCGGCCAGCGCCTCGACCGGCTCTTCCGGGCCGGCTGGCTGCGCGAGGGCGCCGCGGAGACCGTCAACTCCCGTCTGGGCGGCCGCCCTTCGATCCACCTGGAGTTCGACGACACCCATGCGGTGGCGCTCGCCGCCGCCCTCGACACCCGGCACGCCCGCGCCGCCGTCCTGACCCTGTCCGGCGAGGTGCTCGCCGAGCGCACCGGCGACCTCACCGTGGACGAGGGCCCGGAGACCGTCCTGTCCCAGCTCGGCGTCTGGTTCGGCGACCTGCTCAAGGAGGCCGGCCGGGACCCCGGCACGGTGTGCGGCATCGGGCTCGCCGTGCCCGGTCCGGTGGACATCGCCAGTGGCCGCGTCATACAGCCGCCGATCATGCCGGGCTGGGACGGCTACGACATCGCGGGGCGCCTCGCCCGCGCCGCCGCCGAGCACGCGGCCACCCCGCCCGAGCTGCCGGTCCTCGTCGACAACGACGCCAACCTCATGGCGTACGGGGAGCAGCGCGCCGCCCACCCCGACTGCCGCGCCTTCGTCCTGGTCAAGGTCTCCACGGGCATCGGGGCCGGGGTCGTCGTGGACGGCGCCATCTACCGGGGCATCGACGGCGGTGCGGGCGACATCGGCCACATCCGCGTACCGCAGGCGCCCGGTGCGGCGGCCGCGCTGTGCAAGTGCGGCTCGTACGGCTGTCTGGCCGCGGTCGCCAGCGGCCGGGCCCTGGCACGCCGGCTCACCGCGGCGGGAGTGCCCGCCGCCTCCGGCTGGGACGTGCGGGAACTGCTCGCCGCCGGGCACCCGGAGGCGGTGCGGCTCGCGCGGGAGGCGGGGCGGGACGTCGGCGAGGTGCTGGCGACCGTCGTGACGCTCCTCAACCCCGGCGTTCTCATGATCGCCGGAGATCTGGCCGGAACTCCCTTCCTGACGGGCGTGCGCGAACTCCTCTATCAGCGGGCGCTGCCCCGCTCGACCGCGCATCTGGACGTCGTCACGGCGCGGCTCGGCGAGCGCTCCGCGCTCATCGGAGCGGGAGCGCTGGTGGTGGAGGAGCTGTACGCCCCCGAGCGGGCGGAGCGGCGGCTCGCCGCGCTGGGCGTGTGACAGGCCCGTTTCGCCCCGCTCACCGCCCGATCCGCTGTCCGCATGCTGACATCGGAGCGTCCGCGCGGCGCTTCAAACGGCGTGATTCTCGCCACCCCTGATAGCTCTTGCGCTCAGATGAGCGCTAAATCCTCGTCTGTGCTTCTTCAAGACCTGGCACTCAGTGCCACCGCTCGATCATTTACTTAGTGAACGCATATGAGTGGTGAGCATGCTCATGTGAGCGATATCCGGGCTCTACGGGGGTTGAGTATTTGAGTCTTGAAGGCGAGGGGGATGGGAGAGCTACCCGCTGGTCACTTTCGATCTCCTGGCGGACGGGTGGTTACGGCCGCATGACAGCTGAGTGGACGTACCCACAGCCCTTGGATCTGGGTATGTTCCTCGCCGTCAGGGCAGCCAGCCGAGCCTCGAGGAGTCGAGACCCGTGTCGGAAAACAAGGATCCTCAGGTAGCGAAGTTCGTTTACGACTTCACCGAGGGCAACAAAGATCTCAAGGACCTCCTCGGCGGCAAGGGTGCCAACCTCGCCGAGATGACCAACCTGGGTCTTCCGGTCCCTCCGGGCTTCACCATCACCACCGAGGCCTGCAAGGTCTACCTCGACAGCGGCGAGGAGCCGGTGGCACTGCGTGACGAGGTGAGTGCGCACCTCGACGCCCTTGAGAAGACGATGGGGAAGAAGCTCGGCCAGCCCGACAACCCCCTTCTGGTGTCGGTCCGTTCGGGCGCCAAGTTCTCCATGCCCGGCATGATGGACACCGTCCTCAACATCGGTCTCTCCGACAAGTCGGTGCAGGGCCTCGCCAAGCAGGCCGGCGACGACCGCTTCGCCTGGGACTCGTACCGCCGCCTCATCCAGATGTTCGGCAAGACGGTGCTCGACGTCGACGGCGAACTCTTCGAGGAGGAGCTGGAGAAGGCCAAGCACGCCAAGAAGGTCACGGTCGACACCGACCTCGACGCGGCCGACCTGAAGAAGCTCGTCACGCGCTTCAAGAAGATCGTCAAGACCGAGGCCGGGCGGGACTTCCCGCAGGACCCGCGCGAGCAGATGGACCTGGCCATAAAGGCCGTCTTCGAGTCGTGGAACACCGACCGCGCCAAGCTGTACCGCCGCCAGGAGCGCATCCCCGGCGACCTCGGCACCGCCGTCAACGTCTGTTCGATGGTCTTCGGCAACCTCGGCCCCGACTCCGGCACGGGCGTCGCCTTCACCCGCGACCCGGCCTCCGGCCACCAGGGCGTGTACGGCGACTACCTCCAGAACGCGCAGGGCGAGGACGTCGTCGCGGGCATCCGCAACACGGTCGCGCTCGCCGAGCTGGAGAACATCGACAAGAAGTCGTACGACCAGCTCATGCAGATCATGGAGACCCTTGAGAACCACTACAAGGACCTCTGCGACATCGAGTTCACCATCGAGCGCGGCCAGCTGTGGATGCTCCAGACCCGCGTCGGCAAGCGCACCGCCGGTGCCGCCTTCCGGATCGCGACCCAGCTCGTCGACCAGGGACTGATCGACGAGGCCGAGGCGCTCCAGCGCGTCACGGGCGCCCAGCTCGCGCAGCTGATGTTCCCCAAGTTCGACGAGGACGCGAAGGTTGAGCAGCTCGGCCGGGGCATCGCCGCCTCGCCGGGCGCCGCCGTCGGCAAGGCCGTCTTCGACTCGTACACCGCCATCAAGTGGTCGCGCTCGGGCGAGAAGGTCATCCTGATCCGCCGCGAGACCAACCCCGACGACCTCGACGGCATGATCGCCGCCGAGGGCATCCTGACCTCGCGCGGCGGCAAGACCTCGCACGCGGCCGTCGTCGCGCGCGGCATGGGCAAGACCTGTGTCTGCGGCGCCGAGGACCTGGAGGTCGACACCAAGCGCCGCCGGATGACCGTCGGCGACGTGGTCGTCGAGGAGGGCGACGTCGTCTCCATCGACGGCTCCAGCGGCAAGGTGTACCTCGGCGAGGTGCCCGTCGTCCCGTCGCCGGTCGTCGAGTACTTCGAGGGCCGGATGCACGCCGGCGCCGACGACGCCGACGAGCTGGTCGGCGCCGTCCACCGGGTCATGGCCTACGCCGACCGGGTCCGCCGGCTGCGCGTGCGCGCCAACGCCGACAACGCCGAGGACGCGCTGCGCGCCCGCCGGTTCGGCGCCCAGGGCATCGGTCTGTGCCGCACCGAGCACATGTTCCTCGGCGAGCGCCGCGAGATGGTCGAGAAGCTGATCCTCGCCGACACCGACGTGGAGCGCGAGGAGTCGCTGAAGCAGCTCCTGCCGCTCCAGAAGCGGGACTTCGTCGAGCTGTTCGAGGCGATGGACGGACTGCCCGTCACGATCCGCCTCCTCGACCCGCCGCTGCACGAGTTCCTGCCCGACATCACCGAGCTGTCGGTGCGCGTCGCCCTCGCCGAGTCCCGCCAGGACGCCAACGAGAACGACCTGCGCCTGCTCCAGGCCGTGCACCGGCTGCACGAGTCGAACCCGATGCTGGGCCTGCGCGGCGTCCGCCTCGGCCTGGTCATCCCCGGCCTGTTCGCCATGCAGGTACGGGCCATCGCCGAGGCCGCCGCCGAGCGCAAGAACGCCAAGGGCGACCCGCGCGCCGAGGTCATGATCCCGCTCGTCGGCACCGTCCAGGAGCTGGAGATCGTCCGCGAGGAGGCCGACCGGGTCATCGCGGAGGTCGAGGCCACCAGCGGCGTCAAGCTGAAGCTGGCCATCGGCACCATGATCGAGCTGCCGCGCGCCGCGCTGACCGCGGGCCAGATCGCGGAGGCCGCCGAGTTCTTCTCCTTCGGCACCAACGACCTCACGCAGACGGTCTGGGGCTTCTCCCGCGACGACGTGGAGGCCAGCTTCTTCACCGCGTACCTGGAGAAGGGCATCTTCGGGGTGTCGCCGTTCGAGACGATCGACAAGGACGGCGTGGGCTCCCTCGTCCGCAACGCCGTCGAGGCCGGCCGCGCCACCCGCCCCGACCTCAAGCTCGGCGTCTGCGGCGAGCACGGCGGCGACCCGGAGTCGGTGCACTTCTTCCACGAGGTGGGTCTGGACTACGTCTCCTGCTCGCCGTTCCGGATTCCGGTCGCCCGCCTCGAAGCGGGCCGGGCGGCCTCGACGTCGGCGGGCAGCGACCACCGCTGACGCTGTCGATGACAGCCGGAGCCGCCGTCGGTCCCCGACCCTCACCGATCGCGGCGGCTCCGGTGTGCGGAGCGAGGGCGGCACCCCTGTGCGGGGGGTGCCGCCCTCGCGCGTGGCCGGGAATGCGGGGTTGAGCGGAACCGGGCCTGCCACTTGACTGTCGGTCAACCGCCCCTCCGATCAGCCCAGGGAGCACAGCCATGACCGGCTGGAACGCGCTCGACATCCCCGACCAGAGCGGCCGCACCGCCGTGGTCACCGGAGCCAACAGCGGCATCGGATACGTCACCGCGCGGGAGTTGGCCCGCGCGGGCGCCCAGGTCGTGCTCGCCTGCCGGAGCGCGCGGCGGGGCAGCGCCGCCGTGGACCGGATCCGGGACGAGGTGCCCGGCGCCGCGGTCGAGTTCGGGGCGCTCGATCTGGGCGAGCTGGCCTCCGTGCGCGGCTTCGCCGAGGGCTGGGCCGACCGGCCGCTCGATCTTTTGGTCAACAACGCCGGGGTCATGGCCCTGCCGTACAGCCGCACCGCGGACGGCTTCGAGAGACAGTTCGGCGTCAACCACCTGGGCCACTTCGCGCTGACCGGCCTGCTGCTGCCGAGCCTGCTGGAGGCGCCCGAGCCCCGTGTCGTCTCGGTCTCCAGCGGGCTGCACGCGCTGGCCGACATCGACATCGGCGACCTCAACAGCGAGCGGCGGTACCGGCGCTGGGCCGCCTACGCCCGCTCCAAGACCGCCAACCTCCTGTTCGTGCACGAACTGGCCCGGCGCGCCAACGCCAGCGGCCCGCTCGCCGCCGCCGCGCATCCCGGGTTCGCCGCCACGTCCCTCCACACGCGCGGGGCGCGGATGGAGGGCCGCACGGGAAGGGAGCGCCTCTACGAGGCGGGCGCCCGGGCACTCGCCCAGCCCGCCGAGGACGGGGCGCTGCCCACGCTGTACGCGGCGACCGCGCGGGGCGTGCGGCCCGACGCGTTCTACGGCCCCCGCCTGCTGATGTGGCGCGGGACGCCGACCAGATCGTGGCGGGCGTCGTGGACCGTCGACGACGCGATGGGGGAGCGGTTGTGGGCGGCGTCGGAGCAGTTGACCGGGGTCGTCTACGAGGGGCTGAAGAGCTGAGCGCCGCCGTCACAGGTTCGCGAGGATCGCCCGTGCTCCGTCCTCGTCCCTCCGTGCCCTCACCTCGCGCAGCACCTCGTCGCCTGCGACCGGCGGCCCGTTCGCCCTGGCCCGTCCCGCGCCGGTCTCCAGGCGGTGCCACGGCACCGGGTTCGCGGTGAGGACCGCCGGGTCGAGCTCCATCCGCGCGCCCAGGGCGTAGAGGAGCAGGGCACCTTCACGATTCGCCGACGGCGACACGCGGCCGTAGTGCCTCTGTCGTAATTCCCACGCATGGTTGATCGTTGGGGCCGAGGGGCCTCACAGCGAAGCCATACGGAACGGACAGGGGGACACCCGCGATGACCATCAGCCGCAGGGGACTGCTCGCCACCACAGCCGCCGGATCCGCGCTGGGCCTGCTCAGCGCGTGCGGGTCCAACACCGGGCGCGACGGCGGCGGATCCGAGGGCGGCCCGAAGCTGTCGCAGTGGTACCACCAGTACGGGGAACAGGGCACCGAGCAGGCGGTGAAGAAGTACGCGGCGGCGTACGGCAAGGCGAGCGTCAGCGTCCAGTGGCGCCCCGGCAACTACGACCAGCAGACCGCCGCCGCCCTGCTCACCGACTCGGGGCCCGACGTCTTCGAGGTCAACGGCCCGAGCCTGGACATGATCCAGGGCCGGCAGGTCGCCGACGTCACCGATCTCCTCGAGGGCGTCGAGGACGACTTCAACCGGGCCGTCCTCGCGCCGAAGCGGTACGACGGGAAGATCTGGGGCATCCCGCAGGTCATCGACATGCAGATGCTCTTCTACCGCAAGAGCCTGCTCGACGAGGCGGGTGTGCGGCCGCCCGCCACGCTCGACGAACTCGTCGACGGCGCGGCGAAGTTGACGACGAAGAAGGTCAAGGGCCTGTTCCTCGGCAATGACGCGGGCGCCGGGGTCCTCGGCGGCACCCCGCTCTACGCGGCCGGGCTCAGCCTCGTCACCGAGGACGGCAGAACGGGCTTCGACGACCCGGCCGCCGCCCGCGCCCTCGGCAAGATCCGGCAGCTGTACGCCGACAAGTCGCTGCTGCTCGGCGCGCCCGCGGACTGGTCGGACCCCTCGGCGTTCACCCAGGGGCTCACCGCCATGCAGTGGTCGGGCCTCTGGGCGCTGCCCGCCGTCCAGAAGGCGCTCGGCGACGACTTCGGCGTGCTGCCCTTCCCGAAGGACGGCGCGCAGGGCAAGCCGTCCGTGCCGGTCGGCGCGTACGCCGCCGCCGTCTCCACCCGCAGCAGGCACCAGCAGGCGGGCAAGGACTACCTGAAGTGGCTGTGGGTCGACCGCACCGACTACCAGGAGGACTTCGCGCTGAAGTACGGCTTCCACATCCCGGCGCGGATCTCGCTCGCCAAGAAGGCGGCGGCGCTGCGCGAGGGCGCGGCGGCCGACGCGGTCCGCTTCACCACCGACCACGGCTACGCCCAGCCGCTGCTGTGGACACCGGCCGCGCAGACCGCGTACCAGGACGCCCTCAACCGCATCATCAAGAGCGGCGCGAACCCGGACGGCGAGCTGAAGAAGGTCGTGCGGAAGGTGTCGGCGGAGCTCGACCGCGTGAAGAAGAAGTGACCCGCACGGCAAGCCGGCTCCGCGAGCGCAACCGGGCGTTGTGGTTCTGGGTGTTCGTCGGCCCGTTCGTGCTCGGCCTGCTCGTCTTCACGTACGTCCCGCTCGGCTGGAGCGTCTGGCTCAGCTTCTTCGACGCGCACAACACCGTCACGCCCGACACCTTCGTCGGCCTCGACAACTACACGTCGCTGCTCAAGGACGACGCCTTCACGAGCAGCCTGTGGACGTTCTGCGTCTTCACGCTCTTCATCGTCCCTGCCACCTACGCCGCCTCACTCGCCCTCGCCCTCATGGTGAACCGGCTGCGGCGTGCGCAGGCGTTCTTCCGCTCGGTGTTCTTCCTGCCCGCCGCGTGCAGCTATGTCGTCGCGGCCCTGATCTGGAAGATGTCGATCTTCAACGGGGTGCGTTTCGGACTCGCCAACACCCTGCTCGCTTACGTGGACGCGGACCAGATCGCCTGGCTCTCCACGACCGACCCGCCCTGGTACTGGCTCGTCATCGTCACCGTACGGCTGTGGCTGCAGGCCGGCTTCTACATGATCCTGTTCCTGGCAGGACTGCAGCGCATCAGCCCGACGCTCTACGAGGCGGCGGCCGTCGACGGCGCGCGCCCCGGCTGGCAGGTGTTCCGGCACATCACGTTCCCGCAGCTGCGCGCCACGTCCGTCGCCGTCGTGCTGCTCCTCGTCATCAACGCCTTCCAGGCCTTCGACGAGTTCTACAACCTGCTCTCCGACGCGCGCGGCTATCCGCCCTACGCCCGCCCGCCGCTCGTCTACCTCTACTACACGGCTCTCGGCCAGGGGCAGAACCTCGGCCTCGGCAGCGCGGGCGCGGTGCTTCTCGCCCTGATCATCGCGGTGGTCACGGTGGGGCAGGCGCGCTGGTTCGGCCTCGGCAGGAAGGAGGCCGACTGATGGCCCGTGCCACCCGGGTGCACGACGACGCCCTGGTCCGGGTGGGCCGCGCGCTGCGGCTCGCCCTCCTCGTGGCGCTCGCGCTGCTCTTCCTGATCCCCTTCTACCTCCTGGTCCGCAACGGCCTGGCGCGCGAGGAGGACATCACCTCGCCCGACTGGACGTTCTTCCCGGCATCCGTGCAATGGGGCAACCTGAGCGAGCTGTTCGACGACAGCTCCGTGCCCTTCCTGCGCTCCCTGCTCAACTCCGCGCTGATCGCGGTCGCGACGACCGTGGGTACGGTGCTGCTCGCGTCCCTCGCCGGGTACGGCCTCGCCCGCATCCCGTACCGGCACGCGAACAAGGTCTTCTACGCGATCCTGGGCACCCTCATGGTCCCGGCGGCCGTCACCTTCGTCCCGACCTTCGTGCTGGTGTCGTCGCTCGGCTGGGTCTCGACGCTGCGCGGCCTCATCGTGCCGACCCTGTTCTCCGCGTTCGCCTGCTTCGTCTTCCGGCAGTACTTCCTGGGATTCCCCCAGGAGTTGGAGGACGCGGCGCGCGTCGACGGGCTCGGGCCCTGGCGTACGTACTGGCGTGTGGTCGTGCCGAACGCGCGGCCCGTCTTCGCCGCCGTCGGCACGATCGTCTTCATCGGCGCCTGGAACTCCTTCCTGTGGCCGCTGGTCATCGGACAGGACCGGAACGCGTGGACCGTGCAGGTGGCGCTGTCGTCGTTCACCACGTCCCAAGTGGTCCGACTGCACGAGCTGTTCATCGCGGCGGCCGTGTCGATCGTGCCGCTGCTGCTGGTGTTCCTGCTGTTCCAGCGGTGGATCGTGGCGGGGGTGGAGCGCTCCGGGATCGACTGAGTGGCATTTCGCGTGCGGGCCGGTGGGGCTTATCGCGCAGTTCCCCGCGCCCCTGGGAGCGAGCTCCGCTCGCCCAGGGGCAGGGGAAGGCGCGCGAAGCGCAGCCTTCAGGGGCGCGGGGAACTGCGCGACCAGCCACGACGGGAGCCGCGCCCGCCGTGGGACGGAACATGGCAGACGCGGCTGCGGACCAGTGATCAGGCGGCAGCCCCGCCATCGATCACCAGATCGGTGCCCACCACAGACGCGGCGTCCTCCGAGGCCAGATACAGCACCGCCGCCGCGACCTCGGCCGTCGCCGAGACGCGGCCGAGCGGGGACTCGGACTTCATGCGGGTCTCGCGGTCGGCCTCCGTCTCGTGCGGGCGCAGGGACATCGAGGTGGCCGTGGGGCCCGGGCTCACCGCGTTGATGCGGACGCCGTCCGCGATGTGGTCGAGGGCGGCGCCGCGGGTGAGGGCGGAGACGGCGGCCTTGGCGGCGCCGTACGCGGTGGTGCCGGGCCGGGTGCGGTGCGGGCCGATGTTCGAGGAGATGTTGACGATCGCCCCGCCCGCATCCTGGGTGCGCATCCGGGCGACCTGGGCCTGGAGCGCGTACAGGACGCCCGTGACGTTGATGTCGAGCAGCGTGTGCCAGTCGTCGGCCGGCAGGTCGGCGACGGGGGCGCCGCCGCGGAAGACGCCCGCGTTGTTCACCGCCACGTCCAGCGAGCCGAAGCGGTCGACGGCCGCGCCGACGAGGGCCCGCATGTCCTCGGCGCGGCGGACGTCGGCCGGGTGCGCGAGCGCGGTGCCGCCCGCCGCCTCGATCAGGGCGACGGTCTCCGCCAGCGGGCCGCGGGTCCGGCCCGCGACGACCACGTTCGCGCCCTCCGCGGCGAGCGCCAGCGCGACGGCCCGGCCGAGCCCCGAACCGGCGCCGGTGACGAGTGCGGTCCGGCCGGAGAAGCGGTCGCGGGGCAGGAGGGGCATGGCGTACCTCTTTCTTGAACGAACGGTTCAGTATGAGGGCAGGTGAAAAGGCCGAGCCGGGACGGGATTCTCAGTCCAGCAGGGTGAGGGCCTGTTCGGCCGCGTCGCGGACCCGGGCCGGGTCCTGCGACACCTTGCCGGTGACCCTGATGCCCTGGAGCAGCACGAGCAGCATCCGGGCGAGCGCGCGCGGATCGCGGTCCCCGGGCAGCTCGCCCCGGGCACGCGCGCGCACGAGCGCCGAGTGCAGCAGCGTCTCGATCTCCTCCCAGGACCGCTCGACGCGGCGCGCGGCCCGGCTGTCGTGCGGGCCCAGCTCCGCCGCCGTGTTGGTCACCAGGCAGCCCAGCAGGCGGAGTTCGCTCGTGGCGGCCTCGGCCGCGAACCGGCGCACCAGGGCGCGCACGGCGTCCAGCGGCGGACCGTCCCCCGACAGCTCGGCGACGGTGACCGCGCCGGTGGACTCGGCGTACCGGTCCATCGCCTTCAGGTACAGCTCGTGCTTGCTGCCGAACGTCGCGTACAGGCTCGCGCGCCCGATGCCGAGACGGTCGACGAGGTCCGCCATCGACGTCGCCTCGTAACCGCGCGCGTGGAACAGCTCCACGGCCGCCTGCAACGCGGTGTCGGGGTCGAATTCCTTGGTCCTGGCCACGGGGTGACCCTAGGGCTTTCTGGAACGAGTGGTCAACTGCCCTGTTGCCGGGCGGTGGCACGCACCGCGTACGCCCGCACGGCGACCCCGTCGTCGTCCAGGCAGCGCCCCGTCTCCAGGTCGAAGCGCTGCTTCAGCAGGGGGGAGGCCACGAACGGGCGGCCCTGCGCCGAGCCGAGCAGCCCGCGCGAGAGGACGGCCGCGCCGGTGAACGGGTCGGTGTTGTCGATGGCGTGCACCCGGCCGGCGCGGTCCAGGAACACCGCCGCCTGCCGGCCGTCCGGCAGCAGGGCCGCGACCCCGCGACCCGGTGTCAGGCGGGACAGTTCACACACCGTCAGCCAGTGTTCCTCGACGCCGAGTTGCACCATGGCGGACGTCTTCTCGGGGGCGATCGGAGCCGTGGTCATCGGACAGTCAGTCCTTCCAGGGGGATCAGTGGCAGTTCGGGCTTGATCTGGTCGCGCTCGGGCACGAACCGGATCGTCGGGTCGGGGGTCCCGGGGGCGTTCACGAACGACACGAAGCGGGCCAGCCGCTCGGGGTCGTCGAGGGTGTCCGCCCACTCGTCGCGGTAGTGCGCGACATGGGCCTTCATCAGGGCCTCGAGCTCGTCGCAGATGCCGAGCGAGTCGCGCACGACGACGTCCCGTACGTGGTCGAGCCCGCCCTCGATCCGGTCCAGCCACACCGAGGTGCGCTCCAGACGGTCGGCGGTGCGGATGTAGAACATCAGGAAGCGGTCGATCAGCCGGATCAGCTCGGCGTCGCTCAAGTCCTGCGCCAGCAGGTCGGCGTGACGGGGCGTCATGCCGCCGTTGCCGCCCACGTACAGGTTCCAGCCGTTGGCCGTGGCGATGACACCGAAGTCCTTCGACTGGGCCTCGGCGCACTCGCGGGCGCACCCGGAGACGGCCGACTTCAGCTTGTGCGGGGAGCGCAGGCCCCGGTAGCGCAGCTCCAGGTCGATCGCCATCCGCACGCTGTCCTGCACCCCGAACCGGCACCAGGTCTGCCCCACGCACGACTTCACGGTGCGCAGCGACTTGCCGTACGCGTGCCCCGACTCGAAACCGGCGTCCACCAACCGCGCCCAGATCATCGGCAGCTGGTCCACCCGGGCGCCGAACAGGTCGATCCGCTGCCCGCCCGTGATCTTCGTGTAGAGCCCGAAGTCGCGGGCGACCTCGCCGATCACGATCAGCTTCTCCGGGGTGATCTCGCCGCCCGGGATCCGCGGCACGACCGAGTACGACCCGTTCTTCTGAAGGTTCGCGAGGAAGTGGTCGTTGGTGTCCTGGAGCGCGGCCTGCTCGCCGTCCAGGACATGGCCGTCCGCGCCGATCGAGGGCGCGAGCGAGGCGATGATCGAGCCGACCGTCGGCTTGCAGACCTCACAGCCGTCGCCGCCGCGCGCCGCCTCCCGCCCGTGCTCGTCGAGGAGCTGCGCGAAGCCGGTGATCCGCCGGACGCGCACGATCTCGTACAGCTCCTGCCGGGTGTGCCGGAAGCAGCCGCACAGCCCGCCGTCACCGCTCTTCGGCAGCAACTGCCCGATCAGCTTGACGCAACTGCCGCACCCCGTACCGGCCTTGGTGCACTTCTTCACCTCGGGCAGCGTGGCGTGCGCGCAGATCTCGCCCTTGGTCACGTTGTGGCAGGAGCAGACGACGGCGTCGTCGGGCAGCGCGTCGGGACCGAGCTGCGCCGCCCCGCCCGTCCCCGCCGGGAGCACCAGCGACTCGGGCGCGACCGGCGGCACCGTGCCGGTGAGCGCGCGCAGCGTGCCGTACGCCTCCGCGTCGCCCACCAGGATGCCGCCGAGCAGCTCGCCCCCGCCGCCGATGACGAGCTTCTTGTACGTGCCCGAGCGCGCGTCCGAGTAGACGACGTCGAGGCAGCCGTCGGCCGTGCCGTGCGCGTCGCCGAACGAGGCGACGTCCACGCCGAGCAGCTTCAGCTTCGTGGAGAGGTCGGCGCCGGTGAAGGCGGTCAGGGAGGTGCCGGAGGCGATGGCGTCGGCGGCGGTGAGCGCCATCTCGTAGCCGGGGGCGACCAGGCCGTACACCCGGCCGTCGCTCGCGAGCGCGCACTCGCCGATCGCGTAGACGTTCGGGTCGCTGGTGCGGCACTGCTCGTCGACCGCGACGCCGCCGCGCTCGCCCACCGACAGGCCCATTTCGCGGGCGAGTTGGTCGCGCGGCCGGACCCCGGCGGAGAACACCACGAGATCGGTGGCGAGCTCCCCGCCGTCCGACAGCCGCATACCGGTGACCCGGCCGTCCGCGTCCGCGACGACCTCCTGCGTGCCGACCCCGGTGTGCACGTCGAGCCCCATGTCCCCGATGGTCTTCAGGAGCGCCGCGCCACCGCCCTCGTCGACCTGTACGGGCATCAGCCGGGGCGCGAACTCCACGATGTGGGTCGCGAGACCAAGACCCTTCAGCGCGCCCGCGGCCTCCAGGCCGAGCAGCCCGCCGCCGACCACGGCACCGACCGTGGCGCCGCTCTTCGCGTACTCCTCGATCGCGTACAGGTCCTCGATGGTCCGGTACACGAAACAGCCGGTGGCGTCCTTGCCGGGCACCGGCGGCACGAAGGGGTAGGAGCCGGTCGCGAGGACGAGCGTGTCGTACGCGACCGTCAGGCCGGAGCGGGCGCGCACCGTGCGCGCCGCGCGGTCGACGGCCTCCGCCGGGTCCCCGACATGCAGTTCTATGCCGTGCCGCTCGATGAACTCCGGGTCCGTCATCGACAGCTCCTCGGGCGTGGTGCCCGAGAAGTAGGAGGTCAGATGGACCCGGTCGTAGGCGGGCCGGGGCTCCTCGCACAGCACGACCACGCGGTGCGACGCGGTGAGACCGCGCTCGGCGGCCGCTTCGAGGAAACGCTGGCCGACCATGCCGTGGCCGACGAGAACGAGGGTGGGCAGGGCCGGTCCGGCCGGGTCTGGCGCCATGTCAGAGGCCTCCGTCGTACGCGTACGGTGCGGTCATGCGTCGCAGCCTGGCGGGCGGACGTTTCTCGGTGGCGTCCCGTCAGTTTCGGCGGGGGAACGGTGGGCTCAGCGGGGTGGGGCGAACGGTGTGAGGACCTCTGCGGCGCCGTCGTGGCTGGTCGCGCAGTTCCCCGCGCCCGACGACGAACCCCCCTCGCTTAACCCGTGTTCAGGCCCTCCTGAAGGGGACCTTAAGGATCTCCCCAGCGGTCCTGACCAGCCGAATTTCCGGCCCGGCGGCGCCTAGTGTGCCGGGCGTGACCACCGAGGCCGTCGAACCCGAACTCTCCCGCTACCCGGCACTGTCGGCCTACCGCAGGCAGACCGAGGAGCCCGCGCCCGCCCGCCCCGTACCACCCCGCCCGCGCCGGGCCCCCGCATCCGGCCCGCCGCCCCGGTGCGGGTCACCCCGGCCGCGCTGCGGGCCGGGATCCTCACGGGCGCGGCCGCCGTGAGCCTGGTGTGGGCCGCGCAGGCCGCCCTCTCGCCGCGGCTCGACGCGCTGTTCGCGAGCGGCGCCCATCTGACGGGACTGCTCGCCGGGTACGGGATCCTGGTCATGCTCCTGCTCATGGCGCGGGTCCCCGCCATCGAGCACGGCGTCGGAGCGGACCGGCTCGCCCGCCACCACGCCCGCGGCGGCCGGCACGTCCTCACGCTCTGCGCCGCGCACATCGTCCTCGCCCTGCTCGGCTACGCGGCCCACACCGGCACCGACCTCGTCACCACGGTCACCGATCTGCTCGGCTACCCGGGGCTCGCCGCGGCGGCGGCCGGCACCCTGCTGTTCGTCACCGTCGGCGTGAGCAGCGCCCGCACCGTGCGCCGCCGCGTCGGCCACGCCACCTGGCGCGGCCTGCACCTGCTCACGTACCTCGGCGCCGCCCTGGCCTTCGCGCACCAACTCGCGGGACCCGACATCGCCTCGAACCCGCTGAGCCTCGGCCTGTGGTCGCTGCTGCACGCCACCGTCGCCGTCCTCCTCGTCTGGTACCGCCTCGCGGTCCCGGTGCGGCAGGCGCTGCGGCACGCCCTGCGCGTCGTCGACGTGAGGGTCGAGGGTCCCGGCGTCGTCTCCGTCCTGATGCGCGGGCGCGACCTGGGCATGCTGCACGCCGAGCCGGGCCAGTTCTTCCGCTGGCGGTTCCTCACCCGGCGGCTGTGGAGCACGGCCCTGCCGTTCTCGCTGTCCGCGCCGGTCGACGGCGACCACGTGCGGATCACCGTGCAGGCCGTCGGCCGGCACACCCGGCGGGTACGGCGGCTGCGTCCCGGGGTACGGGTCGTCGCCACCGGCCCGTTCGGCGCGCTCACCGCCCACCGGCGCACCCGCCGCAAGGTGCTGCTGCTCGCCGGGGGAGTGGGCATCACGCCGCTGCGCGCCCTGTTCGAGACGCTGCCCGGCGCACCCGGCGACCTCACGCTCCTGTACCGCGCGAGCAACGCCGAACGGCTCATCCTGTGCGAGGAGCTGGAGTCCATCGCCCGCACCCGCCGGGCCGCCCTGCACTACCTCCTCGGCCCCTCCGACGCGGCCTTCGACCCCCTCGCGCCGCAGGCCCTGCGCAATCTCGTGCCCGGACTCGCCGACCACGACGTCTACGTGTGCGGCCCGCCCGGCATGACCGCGGCCGCGACGACGGCACTGGCCCGGGCCGGCGTCCCCGCGGACCGCGTCCACGCCGAGTCCTTCACGTACTGACCCCGACCTGCCGACCTGCCTACTGTCCCGGAGAAACCGCCCATGGGCCGTCACGCCAGCCCCGTCCGCACCTTCCACGCGCCCACGGTCCAGGCCCGCCGCAGACTCACGGCGGGGCTCACCTCCGCGAGCGCCCTCGTCGCGGCCTGCCTCGCCCTGACCGTCGACCCGGCCGCGCCGGCCGCTCCCGACCGGGCGGCCCCGCGATCCGGAACGGCTACCTCAGAAAAGCCTCAACTCTCCACACATTCGTGGACCGCACACCTATCCCGTCCATAGGCTCACGATCATGCCTGACATATCCCTGACCACCACCGTCGTCCTGTGCGTGGCCGCCCTCGCCGCCGGCTGGGTCGACGCGGTGGTCGGCGGCGGCGGTCTGCTGCTGCTCCCCGCGCTGCTGCTCGGCCTGCCGAACGGCGCGCACGCGGGCCCGTACGCGCTCGGCACCAACAAGGCCGTCGCCATCGTCGGCACCACGGGCGCCGCCGTGACCTACGCCCGCAAGGCCCCCGTCGACGTACGCCTCGCCGTCCGGATCGGCCTCGCGGCGCTCGCGGGCTCGACCGGCGGGGCGGCGCTCGCGGCGGGCCTGAGCACGGACGTCCTCAAGCCCATCGTGATGGTCGTCCTGGTCGGGGTCGGCGCCTTCGTCATCTTCCGCCCGTCGTTCGGCACGGCCCCCTCCGCGACCCCGGCCTCTCCCCGCCGGATCCTGGCCGCGATCGGCTTCGCGGGCCTCGGCATCGGTTTCTACGACGGCCTGATCGGCCCGGGCACCGGCACCTTCCTGGTCCTCGCCCTCACCGCGATCCTCCACCTCGACCTGGTCACCGCCTCCGCCACCGCCAAGATCGTCAACTGCTGCACCAACGCGGGCGCGCTCGCGATGTTCGCCTGGAAGGGCACGGTGTACTGGCAGCTGGCCGCGCTGATGGCCGTGTTCAACCTGGCGGGCGGCATGGTCGGCGCGCACACGGCGCTCAAGCGCGGCGCCGGGTTCGTGCGGATCGTGCTGCTGACGGTGGTCTGCGCGCTGGTGGTCAAGATGGCGTACGAGCAGTGGGTGGCCTGAGCGCCGGTGCTCAGCGGCTGCCCGTGAGGTGGGCGAACACCACGACGTTCCCCTGGTAGCCGGTCCGCCGTGAGTACGGCCCGCCGCAGGTGATGACCCGCAGCTCGGGCCGCCGGGCCGCCCCGTACACCTTCTCGTCGGGGAAGGCGTCGGCCTTGTAGACCTCGACGGCGTCGACCGTGAACACCGCCACCGAGCCGTCGCGCCGGTCGATCTCGATGGCGCTGCCCCGGGTGAGGGCGCCGAGGTCGTAGAAGACGGCGGGCCCCTCGGCGTTGTCGACATGCCCGGCGACGACCGCCGTGCCGCGCTCGCCGGGCCGGGTGCCGGCCTCGTACCAGCCCGCGAGGTTCTTCCGCCCCGGCGGCGGGACGTCCAGGCTCCCCGCGCGGTTCAGGCCGAGGCCCGTCAGCGGGGCGTCCACACGAAGCGAGGGGATGCGGACCCGGTCGGGCGGGGACGGGGACATCGGGGCCGCGCCGGGGGCCTCCCGCGCGGTGCCGGGCCGGGCCTGGTCCGCGGACGGCTGCGGCGGCGGATGCCCCTCGGAGCCGCTGGCGAGCAGCCAGCCGCCGGAGCACAGGGCGAGCACGGTGACCGCCCCTATGACCGCGTTGACCCGGCCGGCCCGGCGGCGGACACGGTGGACACGGCGGTCGCTGAGATCGCGCAGGCGCATGAGGACTCCTGACACTCCTGACACAGCCTGCCCCGGCCCCTCCGGCCGCGAGGGGGGTGCGGCCGGAGGGACGGGGAGGTGGCGGTACCGGTGGACGACGGACGGGGGTCGGGACGGGCGCGCGGACGGCGGAGGGAGTCCGTGCGGCCCGTCGGAACCGTCCGTCAGATCCCATCGCCTCTCGCCCGGCGATGCAGGAGCCAGGTACCGCCCGCGGCGGCGACGGCCAGCGCCGCCACTCCCGCCGCGGTCTGCACGGGGTCGGGACCGAGCGCGCCGCCGACCCCCGTCTCGACATGTCCGCGGGGCATCCGGGCGCCCGGCGAGCCGCCCGCCCCGGCGAGGGACACGATCAGGTCGCCGGTGACCAGGGTGCCGCCGGAGCAGCGGGCGACGATCTCGTACGTGCCCGGCTGCGCGGACGCGGGCACGGTGAAGGTGCCCGCGGAATCGGTGTCCTCGGAGTCGGTGTCCTCGGCCTTCGGCGCGAGGGTGAAGGTGCCCGCGCCGACCGCGCTGGCGTCGCCCGACGCCGTCCCCCGCGCACCGCAGGCGGTGGTGTCCACGGTGACGGCGGCCCCCGGGGCCGTGGTCGCCGGATAGACCTCGAGGCCGCCCTGCGAGGCACCCGCGGGGGCGGCCCCGAGCCCGGTGAGGGCGACGGCGAACGCGACGGCGGTCAGCGGTCGGCCTGTGCGCATCGTTGCTTGCTCCTTGTGCGTCCAGCTCGGGCGGCGGACGCGCCCTGCAAGCACGAGGTAAGTGGCAGTCGCACCACCGCGCCTCCTGATACGCCGTCAGAAAGGTCGTTCGAGGTGTGCTCCTGACGGTGCGACGGGAACATTCCAGCAGGTCATCGGCGTGTCGGAGGAGAATTGCCCGAAAGGCGGCGTCCGGCGTGCGACCGGGTGATCCCGTCGCGCGCCGGACGCCGCCGGGACTGGCGGAGCGTCAGTTCACGGACACCGCCGACCAGGCGGCGGCCACGGCCGCGTACTCCGCGCCGCCCGCCCCGTACAGATCCTTCGCCGCGCTCAGCGTCGCGGTGCGGGCGCCCGCGTACGTCGTGGACGACGTCATATAGACCGTCAGGGCCCGGTACCAGACGGCCCCGAGCCGGTCCTTGCCGATCCCGGTGAGTGTCGAGCCGTCGCACGTCGTGCCGTCGTGCCGGACCCCGCCGATCACCTTCGGGCCGCTGCCCTCGGCGAGCAGGTACGCGAAGTGGTTCGCGACGCCGGAGGAGTAGTGCACGTCGAGGTTGCCGACGCCCGTACTCCAGCAGTCCGCCGAGTTCCCGTCCTTGCTCGGCCGGTCCATGAAGCGCAGCGCCGCCTTCCCGAAGCCGGGCTTGACGATCTTCTCGCCGATGAGCCAGTCGCCGGGGTCGGCCGGGTTGGCCGCGTGGAACTCGACGAGCGTGCCGAAGATGTCGGAGGTCGCCTCGTTCAGGCCGCCGGACTCACCGGAGTAGGTCAGGCCGGCCGTCGACGAGGTCACGCCGTGCGACATCTCGTGGCCCGTCACGTCGAGCGCGACCAGCGGCCCGAAGGTGGTCCCGTCACCGTCCCCGTACGTCATGCAGAAGCAATCGTCGTCCCAGAAGGCGTTGTTGTAGCCGTTGCCGTAGTGGACGCGGTTGTACGAGCCCTTGCCGTCGCCCGCTATGCCGGTGCGGCCGTGGACCTGCCGGTAGTAGTCCCAGGTCCGGTCCGTGCCGTACTGCGCGTCGACGGCGGCCGAGGCGCGATCCGCCGCCGTGCCGGTGCCCCAGTGGTTGTCGGCGTCGGTGAAGAGGGTCGCAGGGGCGCGGCTGAGACAGATGCCGAGGACGCACAGGTCGGTCTTGTTCGCGGCGTCGCCCGTGTACGTGCCGCCCCGGCCGGCGTCCTTGAGCTGGTACGAGGTTCCCTGCGCGGTCGTCTCCAGCGGAACGGTGCCGGAGTACAGGGACCGGCCGTCGCCGGTCGCCGTCTCGATGCTGTCCCACGCGTCGATCCGCCGCCCGCTGCCGGCGTCGGTGAGGACGGTGCGGGCCACCGGGTTGCCCAGCGAGTCCTTCGCCACGGCGTGGGTGCGCCAGGCCAGGACGGGGGAGCCGTGCAGCGCGTCCACGACGAGTTCGGGCCGGGCGGTGAGGCCGCGCAGCAGCTGTCCCGGGTGCGCGGAACGCAGTGCGCCGACGGCCAGGTCGGCGGCGCGCGGGGCGGCGATCTTCGGGGTGGTGGTGGGGACGCTCGGCGTGCCCCGGGTCGCGCGGTCGGCGCCCTCGTAGCCGCCGTCGGGCCCGAGGTGGACCACGAAGTCGCCGCCGAGGACCGGGAGCCGGCGGTAGGCGCGGTCGTAGCGGACGTGCTGGGTGCCGTCCTCGTCGACGATCACGTCCCGTACGGAGGTGTCCTGGGCGGTGGTCAGGGAGAGGGGGTCCGCGTGCTCGGCCAGGGCGGTCGCGGCGTGGGCGATCGCTTCGGCGCGGGTGGGGTGCGGGGTGGGCGTGGCGTGGGCGGTGGGGGACAGGGCCGCGATGAGCAGGGTGGCTGCGGCCGCGAGGGTCACGGCTGATCCGGCGGGGGGTCTCATCGATCCGTTTTAAGCGGCCATGACAAGTGTCGTCCAGGGTGCGGATGTGCCGGGGCTGTGAAAGCACAATGACCCCATGCCGAACCCCGAATCCCCCGCCTCCGTGCTGACCGTCCTGACCACCATCGACGACCCCGCACGCGCCGAGGCCCTGGCCCGCGGCGCCGTGGAGTCCCGCCTTGCCGCGTGCGCCCAGGTCAGCGCGCCGGTCACCTCCGTGTACCGGTGGGAGGGGGCCGTGGAGACGGCGCGGGAGTGGCAGGTGCTGCTGAAGACGACGGTGGCGCGGTACGCGGACCTGGAGTCGTGGCTGAAGCGGCATCACGGCTACGCCGTACCCGAAATCGTGGCTCTGCCCGTCGTTCGGGGGTCGGCCGAATATCTGGGGTGGGTGGCGGACGAGGTCGAGTGACGGGTGCCCCACCGTCGTGGCCGGCCGCGCAGTTCCCCGCGCCCCTGAGGCATGCGCTTCGCGCAGCCTCCCCTGGACGAGCGAAGCTCGTTTCAGGGGCGCGGGGAACTGCGC
>NZ_JBEYYU010000026.1:0-116156 GCF_040645755.1 Streptomyces sp. NPDC046716 | reverse complement strand
AGTTCCTGCACGGCGGCACCCCGGTCGCGCGGCGCGAGGACATGGTGCGGCGCTTCCAGGACGGGGCCGGGAGGCATCGACCTCCCGGCCCCGCCGCACACGACCTCAGGTCACCAGATCCGCACCCGATCGGCCGGATCGAGCCACAGCCCGTCCCCGGCCTCCGTCTCGAACGCCTGGTGGAACTCGTCGAGGTTGCGCACGATGTTCGCGCGGAACTCCGGCGGCGAGTGCGGGTCGATGGTCAGGTACTGCTGCTCCTGCTCCTTGCGCCGCTTGGTGCGCCAGCAGTAGGCCCAGTTGAGGAACAGCCGCTGCGAGCCGCTGATCCCCTCCTCGTCGACCGGCACGTCGGCGCCCTCGAGCGAGATCAGGTAGGCGGTGTGCCCGATGGTCAGGCCGCCGAGGTCGCCGATGTTCTCGCCGACGGTGAGCGATCCGTTGACCCGCTCGCCCGGCAGGTTGCGCGGCTCGAAGCCGTCGTACTGGGTGATGAGCGCCTTGGACTTGGTCTCGAAGGCGGCCTTGTCGTCGGCGGTCCACCAGTCGTTGAGATTGCCCTGGCCGTCGTACTGCGCGCCCTGGTCGTCGAAGCCGTGGCCGATCTCGTGGCCGATGACGGCGCCGATCCCGCCGTAGTTCTCGGCCGGGTCAGCATCCGGCGAGAAGAACGGCTTCTGCAGGATGCCGGCGGGGAAGCAGATCTCGTTGGTGCCCGGGTTGTAGTACGCGTTCACCGTCTGCGGCAGCATGAACCACTCGTCGCGGTCGACCGGCGCGCCGATCTTCGCCAGCTGCCGGTCGTGCTCGAAGGCGTCGGCCGCGTAGGCGCTGGCCACCAGGTCGCCCTCGACGACGCCCAGCGCGGAGTAGTCGCGGAAGGAGTCCGGGTAGCCGATCTTCGGCCGGAAGGTGGCGAGCTTCTCGTAGGCCCGCTCCTTGGTCTCGTCGGTCATCCAGTCGAGCGCGCCGATGGACTGCCGGTAGGCCTCCAGGAGGTTGGCGACCAGGTCGTCCATGAGGGCCTTGGACGCCGGCGGGAAGTGCCGGGCGACGTACTCCTTGCCGACGGCCTCGCCCATGGCGCCCTCGACGAACTGCACGGCGCGCTTCCAGCGGGCCCGCAGCTCCGGGGTGCCGTTGAGGGTGCGCCCGTAGAACTCGAAGTTGTTCTCGACGAACGCGGAGGACAGGTAGGGGGCGCTGGTGCGCAGCACCCGCGCGAGCAGCCAGTCGCGCCACTGCTCGACGGGCGTCTCGCTGAGCACGGTCGACAGGTGCGCGAGGTAGGACGGCTGGCGTACGCAGGACTGGGCCAGGGTGTCGTCGCTGCCGCCGAGCGCGTCGACGTAGGCACGCCAGTCGAAGGCCGGGGCGAGCGCGGTCAGCTCGTCGAACGTCGTCAGGTTGTACGTCTTCTGCACGTCCCGCGTCTCGGCCCGCTCCCAGTGGCCCTCGGCGAGCCGGGTCTCCAGGGCGAGGACGGTGCGCGCGGCGGCGGCCGGATCGGTGTGCTCGCCCAGCCGGAACAGTTCGGTGAGGTACGCCTCGTACTTCTCGCGGGTCTCGGCGAACTTCTCGTCGCGGTAGTACGACTCGTCGGGCAGGCCGAGGCCGCCCTGGAGGATGTTGTAGAGGTATCGGTCCGAGTCACGGTCGTCGGAGTCGATGTACGCCCCGAACAGGCCGGAGCCGCCCTTGCGCTCGAAGCGGCCGATGAAGCCGGCCAGCTGGCTCACGTCGGTCAGCGCCGCGGCCTCGTCCAGGAGCGGGCGGACCGGGTCGAGGCCACGCGCCTCGACGGCCTCCTCGTCCATGAAAGACGCGTACAGCTCTGCGATCTTGCGGGCCTCGTCCGGGTCGAGGCTGGTGGGGCCGCCCGCGGCGATCTCCTGGATGATGTCCTTGACCTGCTGCTCGGCGACGTCCACGAGCTGCACGAAGGGGCCCCAGCTGGAGCGGTCGTCGGGGATCGGCTCGGTCGCCAGCCAGTGGCCGTTGACATGGCCGAAGAGGTCGTCCTGCGGTCGGATCGCCGGGTCCATGCCCGAGCGCGCGTCATCCAGAGTGCTCATCGAGGCAGCGTACCCAGGTCAGCGCGGGTGAACAGCATCAATTGCGGCGGCTTCCGCGCAGCGTGAACAGCGCACTGCCCCGCCCGGCGCGGAGCCGGACGGGGCAGTGGGGTCGTGCCGTGGATCAGGCGAGGGTGGCGAGCGCCTGGTTCAGGGTCTGCGACGGGCGCATGACCTTGTCGGCCTTGGCCGGGTCGGGCTGGAAGTAGCCGCCGATGTCGGCCGGGGAGCCCTGGACGGCGATCAGCTCGTCGACGATCTTCGACTCGTTGGCCGCGAGGGTCTCGGCGAGCGGCGCGAACGCCTTGGCGAGCTCGGCGTCGTCGGTCTGCTTGGCCAGCTCCTGGGCCCAGTACAGGGCGACGTAGAAGTGGCTGCCGCGGTTGTCGATGCCGCCGAGGCGACGGGTCGGCGACTTGTCCTCGTTGAGGAAGGTGCCGGTGGCGCGGTCGAGGGTCTCGCCGAGCACCTTCGCACGGGCGTTGTCCGTGGTGGTGGCGAGGTGCTCGAAGGAGACCGCCAGGGCCAGGAACTCACCGAGCGAGTCCCAGCGCAGGTAGTTCTCCTTGACCAGCTGCTGGACGTGCTTCGGGGCGGAGCCGCCGGCGCCCGTCTCGAAGAGGCCGCCGCCGTTCATCAGCGGGACGACCGACAGCATCTTGGCGCTGGTGCCCAGCTCCAGGATGGGGAAGAGGTCGGTCAGGTAGTCACGCAGCACGTTGCCGGTCACCGAGATGGTGTTCAGGCCCTCGCGGATGCGCTCCACCGACAGCTTGGTGGCGTCCTCCGGGTTGAGGATCCGGATGTCCAGGCCCTCGGTGTCGAACTCCGGCAGGTACGCCTCGACCTTCTTGATCAGCTGGGCGTCGTGGGCGCGGCCCTCGTCCAGCCAGAAGACGGCCGGGTCACCGGTGGCGCGGGCGCGCGTGACGGCGAGCTTGACCCAGTCCTTGATCGGGGCGTCCTTGGTCTGGCAGGCGCGGAAGATGTCGCCCTCGGAGACCGTCTGCTCCAGCACGACGTCGCCGTCGGTGTCGACCAGGCGGACCGTGCCGGTGGTCGGGATCTCGAAGGTCTTGTCGTGGGAGCCGTACTCCTCGGCCTTCTGCGCCATGAGGCCGACGTTCGGGACGGAGCCCATGGTCGACGGGTCGTAGGCGCCGTGGGCGCGGCAGTCCTCGATGACGGCCTGGTACACACCGGCGTAGGAGGAGTCCGGGATGACGGCGAGGGTGTCCGCCTCGTTGCCGTCCTTGTCCCACATGTGGCCCGAGGTGCGGATCATGGCGGGCATCGAGGCGTCGATGATGACGTCGGAGGGCACGTGCAGGTTGGTGATGCCGCGGTCGGAGTCGACCATGGCCAGCTCCGGGCCGGCGGCGAGCTCGGCCTCGAAGGACGCCTTGATGTCGGCGCCGTTCGCCAGCGACTCCAGGCCCTTGTAGATGCCGCCCAGACCGTCGTTCGGGGTCAGGCCGGCGGCGGCCAGATCGCCGCCGAAGCGGGCGAAGGTCTCCGGGAAGAAGGCGCGCACGACGTGACCGAAGATGATCGGGTCGGAGACCTTCATCATGGTGGCCTTGAGGTGCGCGGAGAAGAGGACGCCCTCCTCCTTGGCGCGGGCGACCTGGGCGGTCAGGAACTCGCGCAGGGCGGCGACGCGCAGCACGGAGGCGTCGACGACCTCACCGGCGAGGACCGGTACGGACTCGCGCAGCACGGTGGTGGTGCCGTTGTCACCGACCAGCTCGATGCGCAGGGCGCCGTCGGCGGCGATGGTGGTGGACTTCTCCGTCGAGCGGAAGTCGTTCTCACCCATGGTGGCGACGTTGGTCTTGGACTCCGCGGTCCAGGCGCCCATGCGGTGCGGGTGGGCCTTGGCGTAGTTCTTCACCGAGGCCGGGGCGCGGCGGTCCGAGTTGCCCTCACGCAGGACCGGGTTCACGGCGGAACCCTTGATCTTGTCGTAGCGGGCGCGGATCTCGCGCTCCTCGTCGGTCTTCGGCTCGTCCGGGTACGCGGGGAGCGCGTAGCCCTGCTCCTGGAGCTCGGCGACGGCGGCCTTGAGCTGCGGAATGGACGCCGAGATGTTCGGCAGCTTGATGATGTTGGCCTGCGGGGTCTTGGCCAGCTCGCCCAGCTCGGCGAGGGCGTCCGCGATCCGCTGGTCCTCGTTCAGGTGCTCCGGGAACGCGGCGATGATGCGGCCGGCCAGCGAGATGTCACGGGTCTCGACGCCCACACCCGCGGTGGACGCGTAGGCCTCGATGACCGGCAGGAAGGAATACGTCGCGAGGGCCGGGGCCTCGTCTGTGTGCGTGTAAATGATGGTCGAGTCAGTCACCGGGTGCTCCGCTCCACGTCTTCCATGTCATCGGCAGTTTTTCTCAGTCTGCTCAATATTGCTCGACATCAAGATATCTCGTGGCCGGGTCATGTTCGAAAGGGGTCCGGCCGCAAGATCGTGGCGCCCGGCGTCCCGGGGTTACGCAAGATGGGTCGATGGAGTGGATCAGCGCAACCTGCGGGGCCGGCTTCCCGTTGGTCCACGCGCAGTGACCCATCTCTGACCAAGGAAAAACACCATGCTGAAGAAGGTCATGGCCTCGGCCGCCCTCGCCACCTCCGTTGTCGGCATCTCCGCCGCCACCGCCGGTCAGGCCCTCGCTATCGGGGACGACCAGGGCACCACCTCGGCCAGCGGCAACGCCTCGCAGTCGGAGGTCGGCAACTCGACCACGGACGGCGCGCAGAGCCCGCAGGTCGGCGCGGTCCAGGGGTCGCTGAACAAGCTCTGTGTCGGCCTGCCCGCCAAGGCCAACGCCGGGTCGCTCGTCGGGATCCTCGTGCCCGTCGCCGCTCAGGACATCCCCGTCCTGTCCGCCCCGCAGAACCAGCAGTGCGCCGACGGCTCCACGCAGGCCAAGGGCGACGAGCCGGCCTCGCACATCCTCCACGGCATCCCGGTGCTCTCGGGCAACGGCGCCCACAACGGCTGACACAGCCGCGACGACGCGGACGGCCGAGGTCTCTCTCCGGGACCTCGGCCGTCCGCACATCTGTCCCGATATCCTGACGGGATGGCGGACAGAACCGGCGGCGAGCCGCAGATCGACGGGCGCTCCACCCGGTGGGACGAGCACAAGGCGCAGCGTCAGGGCGAGCTGGTGGACGCGGCGGTCGCCCTCATCGAGGAGGAGGGCGCGCGCTTCCGTGTGCAGCGCCTCGCGGAGCGGGTGGGGCTTTCGCGCTCGGTGCTCTACCGGCACTTCAAGGACCGGGCCACGCTGGACGAGTTGATCCGTCGGCGGGTGGTGGAGTCCTTCATGCGGCGGATGGAGCCGACCCTCACCTTCGACGGGACGATCGAGGAGTCCGTGGAGCGCGTGGTGGGCGCCCATCTGGACTGGGTGGCGCAGCACCCGCGGCTGTACGCCTACATGGGCGTCGGGGAGCACGCCATGGGGGACGGATCCCTGGTGGCGGACACCAAGACGGCCATCGCGCTGATGCTGAGCGAGCGGTTCGGGGACGTGCTCAAGGCGCTCGGCGTGCGCGAGGCGTCGATCCGTTCGGTCGCGGTGGGCATCGTGGGGTTCGTGGACACCGCGGTCAACCAGTGGGCGGGCGACACCGAACGCGAGGTGTCCGAGGAGGAGTTGCGCGCGATGCTGTGCCGTTCGGTCTGGGCGGTGCTGGACGCGACGCTGCGGGACCTGGGCGTGGAGCTGTCGCCGCAGCAGCGCGTGTCCGATCTGGAGGGGGCTCCGGCGCACTGACCGGTGCCGACCGTCAGGCGCGTACCGCCGCGGTCGCCTGCGCGGCCCGGTGCAGGGATTCGGTGTCCGTGAACTTGACCCGGGGGCGCCCCTGGGCCTCGCCCGCCGCCCGCTCCGCGCGGTCGATCGCGCGCCACGCGTCCAGGCCCGGAGCCCGCGTCACCGTGCCGACGCCGTGCGCCGAGCGCGTGAGGTGCCCCGCGGCGAAGTCGTCGAGCAGCGACTCGACGGTCTCCTGGGCGCAGGTCTTGTTCGTGCCGATGAAACCGGTCGGCCCGCGCTTGATCCACCCCGCGACATAGACACCGGGCTCGACCCGGCCGCCCTCGTGCGGAACGGTCGCGCTGTCCTCGTCGAAGGGCAGGCCGGGGACGGGCCGGGCGCGGTACCCGACGGCGCGCAGGACGAGGCCGGTCTCCAGGGTCTGCGTGTCTGCGGTGGGGCGGGCGCGGACGGTGCCGTCCTCGTCGGTGTGCAGCGCGGTGGCGGCGACCTCCAGGGCGCGCACGCGGTCCCCGCCCGTGAGCCGGACCGGGCTGGTCAGGAAGCGCAGCACGATGCGGCGGCGGCCCTCGACCGGGGTGCGGGCGGCCAGTTGGGCCAGCAGCCGGGTCTTCTCGTCGGCGTCGTGCTCCAGGCCGTCGGGCCAGCCCTCGACGCGCACGTCCACGTCCTTGAGGGCGCTGAGCGCGATGAGTTCGGGGACGGTGAACGCGGCCTGGGCGGGTCCGCGTCGGCCCAGGAGGACGACCTCGCGGACCTTGCTGGCGCGGAGCGCGGCGAGCGCGCGGTCGGAGATGTCGGTGCGGGCCAGGGCCTCGGGGTCGGCGGTGAGGATCCGGGCGATGTCGAGCGCGACGTTGCCGTTGCCGACGACGACGGCGCGTTCGGTGTCCAGGGGGTAGTCGTCGTGGGCGCGGTCGGGGTGGCCGTTGTACCAGGCGACGAAGTCCGTGGCCGAGGCGCTGCCCGGCAGGTCCTCGCCGTCGACGCCGAGCCGCTTGTCGGTCGCGGCACCGACCGCGTAGATCACCGCGTGGTGCTCGCGCAGGAGGTCGGCGTGGGTGAGGGTGGTGCCGACCTCGACACCGAGGCGGTAGGTGAAGCCCGGCTGGGACTCGATCGTCCGGAACAGCTCGGTGACCTGCTTGGTGTCCTGGTGGTCCGGGGCGACACCGGCCCGTGCGAGGCCGTACGGCGTCGGGAGCCGGTCGTGGACGGTGACGCGCACGCCCGGGTGGCGCAGCAGTTCGTCGGCGGCGAAGAGACCGGCGGGCCCGGCGCCGACGACGGCGACGGACAACTCCCCCGCCGGGAGGCTGCGTTGCTTGGGCACGACGTACATGGGCGTGCGGTCGGCGTGCGGATTCTCCTTGTAGTAGTTGGTGTTCAGTTCCAGGAACGGCAGCTCCGCCTCACCGAGCGCGGTGTGCGGCTTGAGCGCGTCGACCGGGCAGGCCGTCGTGCAGGCGCCGCAGTCCACGCAGGTGCGCGGATCGACGTACAGCATCTCGGCCGTGGCGAAGTCGGGGTCCCCCGGTGCGGGGTGGATGCAGTTGACCGGGCAGGCCAGCACGCAGGAGGCGTCGGCGCAGCAGGATCGGGTGACGACGTACGGCACGGCGGGCTGGTCTCCGTTCGGGGAAAGGGCGGTGCGGAGCCTGCGGGCTCTCAGTCGGTGTGCAGGGCGGGCTCGCCGCGGAAGCGCGCCGGGCGGCCGGCGATGCGCAGCGCCCTCCACACCGGGCGGGACACCTTGTTCATCAGGCCGATGTCCTCGGCGAGCATGCGGACGTCGGAGAAGAGGTCGTGGAGCATCTTCTGCCCGGCCTCGGACTTCCAGAAGACGTCCTTGACCACCCAGGCCGGGATGCCGACCTGCGCGGCGGACTTCCGGTCGGGGATCATGATGACATCGCACAGGATCCGCATGATCAGCGGGAAGAGGACCGACAGGGCGCCGCGGCGGGTCTTGCCGAACCGCGGGACCCGCAGGCGCAGGAACTCGTGGGCGAAGGAGATGTGCCGGGCCTCTTCGGCGATGTGGATCTGCATGATCCGCTGCGGGAGGGGGTGGACCGGCTCCCCGCTGCGCAGCGCGCCCTTCTGCAGGTGGTCGATGGGCTCCTCGCCGGCCAGGATGCCGGTGAAGAACGCCTCCGGGTAGATCGAGCCGAACAGCGGCAGGACCCGGCTGACCTGACGGAACCAGCGCTTTCCGCCGGCGGTGTCCACGCCGGTGCGGTTGACCAGTTCCTGGAACATCTGGGTGTGGTGGGTCTCCTCGGTGATCTCGTGCGTGAGATACCGGAACTCCTGGTCCTGGTTGCCCAGTTGGTAGACGTAGTCCAGTGCTCCGCGCATCAGGAGGTTCTCGAACTGCATGCCCACCTTGGCGATCACGGCCCAGCGCCAGATGCCGATGCGGATCTGCGTCTCGAGCGACTGCTCCTGGTACCAGGGGTGGGCGCCGAGGGCGTCCGCGCTGGTGAGCACCCAGCGCGGGTCGTCGATGTCCACGGCGAACTCGGGATCGTCCCACTTGATGTCGATGAAGGCGTTGAAGTTGACGTTCACGGAGCCCTCGGACAGGGTCCGCAGGCGCTCGTCGTAGAGCTTCCTGGTCAGATTCGCAGTCATCTTCGTCCTCGGTTGTCTGCTCGGCCGCCGGAGGGGGGAGGCGGGTGCGCGGGCCGGTGCGGTGATGCGGTGGTACGGGGCTGGTGTGCTGCTGCGGGGCGGACGCTCAGGCGGCTTCGGCCGGCTCCTGGGCGTCGGCCGCGGCGCCCGCCTTGTCGAAGCGCAGGGGGCTGTCGTCGATGGGGGCGTCCTGGAGCAGGGCGCGGTCGCGGTAGTAGTTGTTCCACAGCCGCCACGGGTCGCGGGTGCCCTGGCGCGGCATGACCTCGTTGGCCCGGGCGATGTACCCGGAGGTCAGGGCCTCCCCCATGACGGAGAACTCGGAGCGGTCGCCGTCGGCGGCGACCGGGGTGGCGATGTCGTGCCCGTGGCGCCGCATGTGGGTGAGCAGGCGGGCGGTGTACGCGGCCGCCAGGTCGGCCTTCAGGGTCCAGGAGGCGTTGGTGTAGCCGATGACGAGGGACATGTTGGGGACGCCCTCGAGCAGCACGGCCTTGTAGAGCACGCGGTTCTTGACGTCCACCGGGCTGCCGTCGACGGTGAGGTCCATGCCGCCCATGAGGCGGACGCTCAGCCCTGTGGCGGTGACGACGATGTCGGCCTTCAGCTCCTCGCCGGACTTGAGGCGGATGCCGTCGGCGGTGAAGGTGTCGATGTGGTCGGTGGCGATGGAGGCCTTGCCGCTCTTGAGCGTCTTGAACAGGTCGCCGCCGGGGACGACGCACAGGCGCTGGTCCCAGGGCTTGTAGTCCGGGCTGAAGTGCCGCATGTCGACGTTCTTGCCGGCCTGGGCCCGCACCAGCCCGAGGAGCACCTTGCGGGCGAGGCGCGGGAACTTGCGGCAGAAGGCGTAACTCCCGCGCTGGAGCGCGATGTTGCGGGCGCGGACCGTCTTGTACGTGAGCCGGGCGGGGGCCCGCAGCTTCTGCAGGACGGAGGTGAGCGGGTCGACCTCGGGCAGGGCCAGGACGTACGTGGGCGAGCGCTGGAGCATGGTGACGTGCGCGGCGTCGTCGGCCATGGCGGGCAGCAGGGTGATGGCGGTGGCGCCGGACCCGATGACGACGACGCGCTTGCCGGTGTGGTCGAGGTCCTCGGGCCAGTGCTGCGGGTGGACCAGGGTGCCCCGGAAGTCCGCCTCGCCGGGGAACTGCGGGCGGTAGGGGGTGTCGTAGTCGTAGTAGCCGGTCGCCCCGACGAGGTAGCCCGCGCTGTACGACTCGCGCTCGCCGGTGCCCTCGTCCTCGACCTCCACGGTCCAGCGGCCGGTCGCGTGCGAGAAGTCGGCGGCGACGGCCCGGCGGCCGAAGCGGATGCGTTCCAGCACTCCGTCGTCGGCCGCGGCGTCCTCCACGTACTGGCGGATCTTGGCGCCGTCGGCGAGGATGCGTGCCTCGCGCCAGGGGCGGAAGCCGAATCCGAAGGTGGACATGTCGGAGTCGGAGCGGATGCCGGGGTACCGGAAGAGGTCCCAGGTACCGCCGACGCGGGCGCGGCGCTCCAGCACGACGAGGGAGGCGCCGGGATTGTCACGCAGGACGTGTCGGGCCGCACTGATGCCGGATATTCCGGCGCCGATGACCAGGACGTCGACGTGCTGCTGCTCCATCGCGGAGGTTCCTCACTCTCGCTCGCGGTGCCCCGGGAGAGGCAGGGGACGCGTGATTCCACTTCTGCGTGTGAACGGCAATTTACCTGCGACACCGTGTTTCAGATACCTTCGGTAACGTGACGTGGGTCACACAAGAGTGAGGACAAATCGTCAGGAAATTCTCAGCGGTCCAGGCCATCGACGGTGCGCAGGTCCCGGACGGAACCTGCGCACCGGGACTACTTCGCGCCGCGTCCCCGCGCCAGCAGGTACATGAAGTACGGCGTACCGATCACGGCCGTCATGAGACCCGCGCCCAGCTGGGCCGGGGCGATCACGGTGCGGCCCACCAGGTCCGCCGTGCAGACGAGGAGGGCGCCGAGGAGCAGGGCGACCGGGAGGACCCGGACGTGGCGGCGGCCGACCAGGGCGCGGGCCGCGTGCGGGGCGACCAGGCCGACGAAGCCGATGGTGCCGGCGGCGGCCACGGCTGTGGCGCTGAGCAGGACGGCAAGGACGAGGAAGCCGAGACGGGCGCGGCTGAGACCGAGGCCCAGCAGGCGCGGGGTGTCCTCGTCGAGGGAGACCAGGTCGAGTTCGGTGCGCCGGCCCACCGCGACGGCGATGCCCACGGCGAGGACGAGCGCGAGCGGCAGCGAGTCGGTGTAGGTGCGTCCGTACGTCGAACCGGAGAGCCAGGTCAGCGCCTTGGTGGCGTTGAACGGGTCGGTGAGGATGATGAGCAGGCTCGTCAGGGCCGCGGCCCCGGTCGCGACACCGAAGCCGACGAGGACGAGGCGGTTCTGCTGGAATCCGCCCCGCGCCGCGAGCCCGAAGACGACGCAGGCGCTGAACGCGGCGCCCGCGAAGGCGCCGCCCGCGACGGCCCAGGTGCCGGCCGTCGACACCGAGGTGACGACGACCACGGCGCCCAGCGCCGCGCCGTTCGTCACGCCGAGGACCCCTGGTTCGGCCAGGGGGTTGCGGGTGACGGCCTGCACGATGGTGCCGGCGAGCGCGAGGGCCGTCCCGGCGAGCAGCGCGGCGAGGACGCGGGGCACCCGGGTCTCCAGGACGAAGGAGACGGTCCGGCCGGCGTTGCCCTGGGCCCAGTTGACGACGTCGCCGAGCAGCAGCTTGCTGTCGCCGAGCAGGACGCCGGCGATGCTCACGCCGACCAGGGCGACGACCAGGGCGGCCGTGGTGGCGACGACGACGGTCCGGCTGCGCAGCCGCAGCCGGTCGGCGGGGGCCGAGCCGCCCGCGTCCCGTACCCGCGCGGCCAGGACGACGAGGAAGACCGCGCCGACGAGGCTGGTGACGACGCCGGTGGGCACGGCCACGGCGGTGTCCGCCGACACGAGGGCACGCAGCAGCACGTCGGAGCCGAGCACGAGGGCCGCGCCGACGAGTCCGGTGAACGGCAGCGCGGCCCGGAACCTGGTGAACGCGTGGAACCTGCGGGTGAGCAGGCGCACCAGCGCGGGTGCACACAGGCCGACGAAGCCGACGGGTCCCGCGAGGGTGACGGCGGCCGTGGAGAGCAGCGCGGACAGCACGACGGCGCCGATCCGGGTGGAGCGGACGGGGACGCCGACCCCGCGCGCCGCGTCGTCGCCGAGCGCGAGGGCGTCGACGCGGCGGGCGAGCAGCAGCAGTCCGACCAGACCGACGAGGCCGACGGGCGCCATCTGCACGACGCCGTCGAAGCCGTTCTGCGCGATGCTGCCCTGGTTCCAGGCGTACAGGCCCTCGGTCTGTTCGGGGAAGAGCAGGATCAGCGCCTGGGTGACGGCGCTCAGGCCGAGCGTGAGGGCGCTGCCCGCGAGGATGAGCCGGACGGTGCCGGCGCCCAGTCCCGACAGGCCGAGGACGACGGCGGCCGCCGCGAGGCCGCCGACGAACGCGATGCCGGACGACGCGAGCAGCGGCAGCGAGACGCCGGTGGCGGCGGCGACGCCGAGGGCGAGGTAGGACCCGGCGTTGACGGCCAGGGTGTCCGGGGAGGCGATGGCGTTGCGGCTGATGCGCTGGAGGGCGTCTCCGGCCGCGCCGAGGAGGGCGCCGACGAGCAGTCCGGCGCACATCCTCGGCAGCCGGGAGGCGACGACGACGGACGCGTCGCCGTCGCCGGCCCGGCCGGTGAGCGCCTTCCACACCTCGGGGGCGCCGACGGCGGCGGTGCCCTGGGTGATGTCGACGACCGCGAGGACGGCGAGGAGGACGAGCATTGCGGCCGTCACCGCGGCCGCGCCCGTACGGGATGCGGCCACCGTGGGACGGGTGGCGGGAGCGGTGGTGGTGACGGCCATGGCGTTACTTGGTCAGCGCCTCGACGACGGAGTCGACGTACCGGCTCATCGACGCGGTCCCGCCGAACATCCAGACTCCGTCGGGCAGCCGGTGCACGGCGTCCTTCTTGACGAAGGGCAGCGAGGTCCAGATCTTGTCCTTCGCCAGGACGCCGTCGAACGGGGTGGCGTTCTTGTCGTCGTCGTTGCCGATGTAGGCGAAGTGCACGTCGGCGGGGAGCTTGGTGAGGCCTTCGACGTCGGTGGAGCCGAGGCCGTAGCTCTTGTCGCCCTTGACGGTCCAGGCGTTCTTCAGGCCGAGCTTCTCGTTGACGCCGCCGATCAGCGAACCGCTGGTGTAGGGGCGCACGGAGACCTGGTTGGAGGCGACGTAGCCGTCGGCGAAGGCGAAGTCGGCGCCGGACAGACCGGCGTCGGCGAGCTTCTTCTTGCCGTCGGCGAGCTTCGCCTCGAAGTCCTTCTTCAGCTCGGTGGACTTCGTGGTGGTGCCGGTGGCCTCGGCGATCAGGTCGAGGTTCTCCGTCATCTGCCCGATCGGGTCGGAGGCGTCGGCGGAGTTGACGGTGAGCACCGGGGCGATCTTGCGCAGCTGCTTGACGGCGGCCGCGGGCAGGTCGGTCGTGGCGACGACGAGATCGGGCTTGATGGCGGCGACGGTGTCCATGCTGGGCTCGCCGCGGGTGCCGATGTCCTTGGCGTCGTTGGTGAGCGGCGCGGCCTTGTCCCACGTCTTGTAGCCCTTGACGTCGGCGACGCCGGCCGGGTCGACGCCGAGGGATATCAGGCTCTCGACGACGTTCCACTCGGTGCCGACGACCGTCTTCGCGGGGCCGTCGAGCTTCACCTTGGCGCCCGAGGCGTCGGTCAGGGTGATGGGCTCGGCGCTCTGCTTCGCGTCGGCGTCGGCGGCGGGCTCGGTGGTGCCGCAGGCGGCCAGGGTGAGGGCCGCGACGGTGGCGGCGGCCGCGGCGATCAGGGGTCGTCTCATGAGGTGGTGCGCACCCTTTCGGTTCGTTCGTGGTGACGGCCGATGGCGCGGGTGCGCAGCCGGCCGGTGAGGGGGTCGGTGTCGACCTCGATGCGGATGCCGTACGTGGTGGTGAGCCGGTCGCCGGTGAGGACGTCCTCGGGGGCGCCGGACGCGACGATCCGGCCCGCGTCGAGCAGCAGGATCCGGTCGGCCACGGCTGCGGCCTGGTCGAGGTCGTGCAGGACGGCGCCGACGGCGATGCCGTGACGGTCCGCCAGGTCCCGCATGAGATCGAGGAGTTCGACCTGGTAGCGCAGGTCGAGATAGGTCGTGGGTTCGTCCAGCAGAAGGACGCCGGTCTCCTGGGCGAGGCAGCCGGCGAGCCAGACGCGCTGGAGCTGGCCGCCGGAGAGGTGTTCGGCCCCGCGGTCGGCGAGTTCGGCGGCGCCGGTCAGCGCGAGGGCGCGGTCGACCGCCTCCCGGCCGCCGGGGTCCGCTTTGCCCCACCTTCCGCGGTAGGGGTAGCGGCCGAACTCGACGACGTCACGGACCGTCAGACCGCCGGGCGTGGGCCGCCCCTGGGTGAGCAGGGCGACGTGGCGGGAGAAGTCGCGGGGGCTCAGCGCGAGGCCGTCGGTCTCGCCGTCGAGCACGAGCGTCGCCGCCCGGGGACGCTGCAGCCGCGCGAGGGTGCGCAGCAGCGTCGACTTGCCGCTGCCGTTCGGCCCCACCAGGACCGTCACCTCGCCGGGCCGCAAGGTCATGGCGGCGCCGTGGACGACGTCGACGCCCTCGTAGGCCACGGTGACGTCGGTTGCCGACAGTTCGTGGCCATGGCGGCGCGGGGCCGCGCCGGTGGTCTCTTCAGCTCCATGCACGCGGCAAAGGTTAGCCTAACCTAAACACTGCGACTGTCCGGGGGCGGAAAGACGTCTCCCCAGGCCACAGCGGGGGCGCCGCGAACGGCGCCCCCGCTGTGCGTCAGGACCTCACCTCACCGAGAGGCGGACCAGCCGGATCCGCGCGGACGGCTCCCCCTCCACCTGGAAGGCGACATAGCGCGCGGAGCCCGTGGCCGACAGCCGTCGCACGGGGCCGCGTCCGGAGATCCGGCCCGCGTCCCGGTACTCGATGCCGTCGTCGCTGAACTGCACGCGGCCGGCCGGTGCGCCGCCGCCCGTCCACTGCGCCTCCACGGTGCCGATCCGCAGGACGGCTCCGAGGTCCACGACCAGCCGGCCGTCGCGCCCGGGCCGCCAGGACGTGCCGGCGTCGCCGTCGACCACCGCGGACGGGTCCGACATCCCCTCGGGCAACGGACTGTTGGGGAAGACCTGGCGCCCCAGGGCCCGGTCCTGGTGCGGGTAGGCGGCGGCCCCGCGCAGGTCGACGGCCGTCTCCCGGCGGGCGTGGACCGTGACGGTGGTGCTGTGCCCCTGTCCTTCGATCCGTACGCGGGTGTCGGCGCCGGACAGGCGCAGCCGGGCCCCGTTGTCCACCTCGACGCGCAGCCCCGACGCAAGCGCGCCGCCCCGGTCCGGGGTGAGGGTGAAGCGGGGCGGGAGCAGCCGAGCGTCGGCCGCGTCGAGGCGGGCCTCGAAGCGCGTGCCGTCGCCGGTCACCGTCTGCGCGCCCTCGAAGACCGCGACGCGGCGCCGGGACTGCGGGACGGCGACCGAGGTCGTGACGGGGTCGGCGGAGAGATTGAAGAGGCTGAGGTGCCCGTCGGTCAGGGCCGCGCGCACGGCCTCGTGCTCCGCCGTCGGCCCGGTCTCGCGGGCGAACGCCCGCAGCTGTGTCGCGGACTTCTCGGCGAAACCCTCGACGACGAGCGGCGCCGCGGGGCCGTCGGCCAGCACGATCGTGTCGCCGTAGACCGACAGCGGCCGGTCCGTGCCGCGCACGACGAGTCCGGCCCGGCCGTCCACGTCCAGCCAGCGGCCCCGGCTGCTCGCGTCGGGGGTCGGCCACGCGGCGAGGTCCTGCCACTCCGAGCCGTCGGCCGAGCCCTGGACGCGGTAGGCGCGGCCCGCGGCGGCCTCCCAGCGCAGGGTGACCTCGGCGACCTGCTGGGCCGAGCCGAGATCGACGGCCAACCAGCTGTCGGCGCGGGGCCGTTCGGCCTTCGACACCGCCCAGCGGGTCGCCGGGTCGCCGTCCACGGCCAGACCCGCCGCCTTGCCCGCGTCGGCGGAGGAGGCCGTCGCCGTCCCGCCCCGGGCCAGATCCGCGGTGTCGGCACCGGCGCGGGCCTCGAAGGCGTACAGGGAGTATCCGTACGACGGGTCGGGGCGGACGCCCAGCATCCGCAGGTGGCGGACGGTGGCCTTCGGGAACGTCAGCCGGTCGACCCGGCCGTCGGCGCTCGCCGCCGGGGACGCGTCCGCCGCGGCGACCGAGACCTTCCCCTCCTCGAAGCGGTAGGTGCGGTCGCCGTCGAGGCCCGCGATGCCGGGCAGGGTGAGGTTGTGGAGCTCCAAGTGGCCCTCCCCCGCCGCCGTTCCGCTGCTCGCGTAGACGACCGAGCCGGTGGGCAGGGTGGTGAACCCGGCGTGCCCGCCGTCCAGTCGGAGCACGGTCGCGCTGCCGTCGAAGCCGTCGCGCACCTTCTCGTACACGCGTACCGCGCGTCCGCCGACCTTGCCGGTGGTGGCGGGCAGGAACATGGGAGTGGAGCCGCTGATCCTGAACAGCCAGTCGTCGTGGGCCGGCTGCCAGGCGAACTTCACGAAGCCCGCCTTGGAGACGGCGCCCGCCCAGGCCGCGGGCGACTGGTGGGAGACGAGTCCGGGGCCGCTGCCGAAGTCGGTCACGCCCGCGACGTGCGCGAACAGTTCCGCGCGCGAGAAGGGGGTCACCGTGCGCTTCTCGCCCGCCGCCCACACGTGCAGCAGATAGCTGATGGCGATCTCGGCGCGCGCCTCGGGCTCGTACTTGGGCTCGCCGGAGAACTTCGCCAGGCGGTACTCGGGCGGGTACTTCTGGTACGCCTCAAGGCGTTCCGCGAGCTCCTGCTCCGCGCGCGCCGCGGCACGGTCGCCGAGGACCTGCGACAGGAACGCCAGGGGGATCACGTCCCGGCCGTAGAGGTGCTCGCGGTCGTTGACCATCGGCATCAGCGGTTCGCCCGCGTCGCTCATGACGCCGAGCAGGGTCCGCCACAGGGCGGGGCCGCTGGGCTGGTGCGTGAGCACCTCGGGCAGCGGGCGGCCGGCGGTCAGGAAGTGGGCGGCGTTGCGGCCCGAGGTGCGCCACAGCTCTTCCTGGTAGTGGGGGCCGAAGGAGCCGTGGTTCTCGACGATGAACGTGTCGTAGAGGTTGCGGGCGGTGTTGCGCGCGACCGGTACCCCGTCGACCAGCGCGGGGTTGGCGAGGTCGGCGGGCGGCAGCCCCGTCTCGTTGCGGGACCAACGGCCGTACGTGTCCGACCAGTCGGCGGCGCGCGGATCGTCGGACGCCCAGGCCAGGGCGGGGGCGAGGGACTGGGCGTACACCCCCATCTCCTCCAGCTTGGTGTCGCCGACGTGGCCGCCGTCGAGTCCGTTGGGCGTCCAGGAGCCGGAGGCCGGGTCGTTGCCGGTGCCCAACTTCTGCGTGTAGGCGGCCTGTTCGCGGGTGATCTTGTCGACGTTCGCGCGGGTGTCGGCGTCGAGGTCGTCCCAGAGGAGCCGGGCGGCGAGGACGAAGTAGAGCTGGAAGGTGGTGTCGAAGAAGAGGGTGCGGCCCCATTCGGTGCCGCCGGTGAGCCGGTTCGAGGCGGCGAAGTGGCGCAGGGTGGCCAGGGTGCGGCGGGCGAGCTCGTCGCGGCCGATCCCGGCGAGGTCGGCGTCGTAGTCGCCGTGGGTGAGCAGCAGGGCGTTGCCGAGGACGACGGCGAACCCGAAGTCCTTCGCCGTGTAGTGGCCCTTGGCCTCGTCCCACTGGGTCTCCGACCACCGGGTGTGCTGGAGCAGGACCCGGTGGTACACGGCGGCGATGTCGTCCGGCGCGGCCGTGGTGCCGGTCGCCGCGTGAGCGCTCGCCGGGCCGAACGTGGCCGGCAGGACGGCAGCCGCGCCCGTGAGGCCGAGCAGTTGGAGAAGGCGCCTGCGGTCGATCGGGGTGTTCAGGGGCGGCACGGGTGGTCCTCTCACGCAAGACAACGTTGTCAGCAGGGGGCCGCCCCATGGTCGACGCCTGCCGGTACGTACGTCAACGCATGGGACGGAAGTGATTTCCGGGGATCCGGGGAGTCCGGACCGCGGTGGCGCTCAGCCGGACGCCAACCAGGCGCGGGTGAGGACGGCGCGCAGTTCGGCGACCGGGATCTTGGGCTCGCGCTCCGCGGTGAGCAGGCCGTTCGTCTCCTGGAGGGTGTCCGTGAACTGGGTGTAGCAGAAGCCGGCGAGGCCGGAGTCGACGGCGGCGGAGACGAGGCCGGTCAGCCGGTCGGCGAAGTCCTCGCCGGTGGCGACCGTGTCGTAGCCGAACCACTCCTCCCCCGCGGCCGGTTCGAAGGTGGCGCCGCCGAACTCGCTCAGCACGACGGGCTGTTGGTCGTGTTCGACGCCGTCGAGCGTGAGGCGTTTGGCGCCGGGCCACTGTTCGCGCAGCTCGCCTTGGCGCAGCGCCGCGTGTCCGTAGCGGCGGCGCAGGGTGGCGGCGTCCTGGGTGTAGTCGTGCACGCCCCAGATGTCGGCCCGGGAGATCTCCCAGCCGTCGTTGGAGACGGCGGGCCGGGAAGGGTCGAGCGCCTTGGTGAGGTGGTAGAGCGCGTCCATGAAGTGGCGCTGGGCCGGGACGTCGGCCGGGTTCGGCACGGACCAGGACTCGTTGACGGGGATCCAGGCCATGATCGAGGGATGGCCGAGGTCGCGGGTGACCGCTTCGGTCCACTCGCGGGTCACGCGCTCGACGGTCGCGGTCCCGAAGGCGTACGCGGACGGCATCTCCTCCCACAGCAGCAGACCGAGCCGGTCCGCCCAGTACAGGAAGCGCGGGTCCTCGATCTTCTGGTGGACGCGCAGGCCGTTGAGGCCGATCTCCTTGGCGATCTCGACGTCCCGGCGCAGCGCCTCGGCCGGGGCCGCCAGGTGGGTGTCGGGCCAGTAGCCCTGCTGCAGGGCGAACCGCAGGAAGTACGGCTTGTGATTCAGGAGGAACAGGCCGTCGTGCCGGCCGATGTCGCGCAGTCCGAGGTAGGAGGCGACCTGGTCGAGCGGCGCGCCCTCGGGCTCGGCGAGGGTCACCGTGGCGTCGACGAGGTGCGGGTGCTCGGGCGTCCAGAGCAGGTCGTCGAGGTCCTGCCCGTGACGCAGGGCGGGGACGGTGATCTCGAACACCGTCTCCTGCTGGTCGGTGCGGATCCGCTGCTCGGCGAGGATCCGCTCGCCGTGCGCGAGCCGTACCGTCACCGTGCGCGGGCCGTCCGGCCAGTGGTTGAGGCGGACCGTGCAGTGCACGCGCGCGTGGGCGACGTCGGGCGTCCACTGGACCCGGGTGAGGTGTTCGCCGGGCACCTCCTCGAGCCAGACCGGCTGCCAGATGCCGGTGGTGCGGTGGTACCAGATGACGTGCGGGTCGCGCCGCCAGTCCTGCTTGCCGCGCGGCTGCGTCGGGTCCAGGGGCTGGTCCTCGGCGCGCACCACGACGACGTGCGGGCCGTCGCCGTCGACGACGTCGGTGAGGTCGCAGGTGAAGCCGGTGTGCCCGCCCTCGTGGTGGCCGACGTGCCGGCCGTCGACCCAGACGTCGGCCCGGTGGTCGACGGCGCCGAAGTGCAGCAGCAGGCGGCGGCCCGCCGCGGGCCGGTTCAGGTCGACGGTGCGGCGGTACCAGACGACCGGGTGCGGGCCGGTGTCGTGGATGCCGGAGGCCCGGGACTCGGGCGGGTAGGGCACGGTGACGGTGGCGGCGAAGGGACCGGTGACGTCGGGGTCCATCCAGCGGTCCCGGCGGCCGAGGTCGGCGTCGTCGTGGGCGAACCCCCACGGTCCGCCCAGGTCGCGCCAGTCGGGGTCGCGGACGAGCTGCGGGCGCGGGTGACCGGCGACGTCGAGGTGGGTGTGGTGCATCGGGGAACTCCGGTGGGGTCGTGCGGCGGGCGGGCCCGGGAAGCGGTCGTCAGGAAGGTGCTTCAGCCGTCCGTGCCGGGGCCGCGCAGGTCGACGGCGGTCGCGGCGAAGGCCAGGGGGCCGGGCAGGAGCGGGAGCAGCAGCGGCGTGGACCACATCAGCAGCCCGGCGAGGACCACCGCGGCGAGCAGCAGGGCACTCCCCCGGGCGTCGTCGAGGGTGCGCAACAGGCCTGTACGCAGAGAGAGTTGGCTACTCTCGGGCAGGGCGGTGGAGCGCAGGGCGACGACCGCGCCGCCGAGGGTGAGCAGGACGAGCGCGGGGGCCACGACGGCGGCTCCGGGCAGGTCGCTGCGGAGCAGGGCCGCGTCGACGAGGACCACCACGGCCACGAGCGGCAGCAGCAGCCCGGCGGCGAGGGAGCGCACGGTCGTACGGGCGCGCAGCCGGCGGACGAACCCGCCGAGGTCGGCCGGGGCCCCGCTCTCGGCGGCCTGCCGCAGCGTGCCCGAGGCGGCGGCGAACGCGGCCGGGGCGGTGACGACCGGCAGACAGGCGAGGGTGGTGAGCAGCCCCATCAGGAGCATGTCGGCGAACATCGTGAACCCGGCGCCGAAGACCTCGCCGGGCTCCCGGTGCTGTCGCGGCGGTGCGGTGACCGTCTTTGCCATGCCGGTTCAGCCCTTCAGTCCGGAGGTCGCCATGCCCTGCACCAGATAGCGCTGGAAGACGAAGAAGAAGAGCACGATGGGCAGCACCGAGATCACCGACATGGCGAACATGGGCCCGTACGCGGAGGTGCTCGACTGGTCGACGAAGCTGCGCAGCGCCAGGGTGATGGTGAACTTCTCCGGCGCGAACAGATAGATCATCTGCGTGAAGAAGTCGTTCCACGTCCAGATGAAGGTGAAGATGGCCGTGGTGATCAGGGCCGGGCGGCTCAGCGGCAGGGTGATGGCCCAGTAGGTGCGGAACGGGCCGCAGCCGTCGATGCGGGCCGACTCCTCCAGTTCGCGGGGCAGTCCGCGCATGAACTGCACGATGAGGAAGACGAAGAACGCCTCGGTGGCGAGGAACTTCGGCAGGATCAGCGGCCAGTAGGTGTCCACCAGACCGAGCCGGTTGAAGATGATGTACTGCGGGATCAGCACGACGTGGTGGGGCAGCATCAGCGTCGCGACCATGAAGCCGAACATCGGCCCGCGCATCCGGAACCGCAGCCGGGCGAACGCGTAGGCGGCCAGCGAGCAGGACAGGACGTTGCCGATGACGGCGCCGACGGCGATCGTCAGGGAGTTGCCGAGCAGCCGGGTCACGCTGACGCCGGACACCCCGTCCAGGGCGGTGGTGTAGTTGGACCACTCCAGGTGGCTGGGCCACAGGTCGAGGCTGGTCACCACCTCGTCGGCGGGCTTCAGGGACGTCGCGAGCAGCCAGGCCAGTGGGTAGAGGATGACCAGCAGGGACACGAGGGCGATCACGTGCGGCAGCCAGCGCCTGGCTCCCGGGTTCCTGGCCGTGCCGTTCTTGGCCGCGATGACACTCATCGCCCCTCCTCGTCCGCGTAGAAGACCCAGGACCGGGAGGTCCGGAACAGGATCAGGGTGACGACGCCGATGGCGATCAGCAGGAGCCAGGCCATCGCCGCCGCGTAGCCCATGTGGGAGGCGGTGAAGCCGCGCTCGTACAGGTACAGGGTGTAGAAGTTCGTGGAGTCGGCGGGCCGGCCGGTGCCGTTGCTGACCACGAAGGCCGGGGTGAACACCTGGAAGGACTGGATCATCTCCAGGACCAGGTTGAAGAAGACGACCGGGGACAGCATCGGCACGGTGACGGAGACGAACTGCCGCCAGCGGCCCGCGCCGTCGAGGGCGGCGGCCTCGTAGAGGTCGGGCGATATCTGCTGCAGGCCCGCGAGGAAGATCACCATCGGGGCGCCGAACTGCCAGGCCGTCAGGCCGACCACGACGTACATGGCGAGGTCGGGGTTGCCGACCCAGCCACCGGTGTGGATGCCGATGTCGTCGAGCAGGTTCGGGATCGTGCCGCCGTCGTTGTAGAGCGCGCGCCACACCAGGGCGATCGACATGCTCGCGCCGAGCAGTGAGGGCGCGTAGAAGGCGGAGCGGTAGAAGGCGCGGCCCCGGCCGAGGTTCTTCAGGAGCATCGCCGCGCCGAGCGCGAGGCCCAGCTTGAGCGGGACGGCGATCACGACGTACAGGAGGGTGGTGCCGACCGAGCGCCAGTAGCGGGGGTCCTCGGTGAGCATCTCGGTGTAGTTGCGCAGGCCCACCCAGTGCGGCGGGTCGAAGAGGTTGTAGTCCGTGAAGGACAGGTAGAGCGAGACCGCCATCGGCACCAGGGTCAGCACCACGGCGCCGATCATCCACGGCGACAGGAACACGTAGGCGGGCCACTGCTGTTCGCGGCGGCGCCGCCGGGCGCTCTTCGGGCGGGGTGCCCCGGGTCGGTCGGTGCGCTGGGGCACCTCGGTCGACATCGTTGTCATGACCTCAGCTCCCGGTTCGCCTCGGCGATGAACTCACGGGCCGCCGCACGCGGCGAGGCCCGGTCGTACATCACGCGCTGGTAGTTGCGGTTGAAGGCGTTCTGGATCGCGACGTCTCCGCGGGGTGGAGCGGCGGGCGGCGCGTCGACCCCGTACTTCTCCATCGCCTGTCCGTATCGGTAGATGTCCAGCTCCGGGCCCTTGAGGGTCTTGGCCACGCGGGCGGCGATCGTGCGGTTGGGCGGGGTGGAGCGGGTGAAGCCGAGGATGTCGCCCGCCCGCTTGTCGTTGAGGAGGAAGTCGACCAGCTCGGTGGCCTCCTTCGGGTGGGCGGTGTGCGCGCCGACGCCGAGCAGCATCGACGGTTTGAAGTAGGTGCCGGCCCGGCCGTCGGTGGTCGGCACCGGCGCGAACCGCACCTGGTCGCCGAGGAGCGCCGGATAGCCGGGGAAGGTGGCGTCCCAGGTGTAGTCGGCGGCGGCGAGACCGCGTCCGATGGGCGTCCACTCGGTGCTGTCGGCCTGCACGGTGTCCTCGGCCTCGGCGACGGCACCGTGCTTGCGCTGGTCGTTGAAGTACGTCCAGAACGCGGTGAGGTCGTCCTCGGTGAAGCCGAGCCGGGTCTGGCTCGCGTAGAGCTTGCCGCCCCGGCTGCGCAGCCAGTCCTCGAAGACGTCCTCGTTCGTGCCGCCGTCGTTGGATCCGGCGACGTGCCGTCCGTCCGGGGACTTCAGGCCGAGCGCGGCGATCCTCTTGTTGGCATCGGCGAAGTCGTCCCAGGTCCAGTCGGCTTCGGGCGTGGGCACACCCGCCTTCTCGTACACCTTGGAGTCGTAGGCGTAGCCGGTGATGCCGCGGCCCATCGGGATGGCGTACTGGGTGCCGTCGAAGACACCGGTGCGCACCAGTTCCTTGTCCATCGCGGACGTGCGGATCGTGCCGTCGCCGACCGCCTTGTCGAGCGGGAGCAGGGCGTCGCCGCCCGCGTACTGGGAGATCTGCCGGTAGTCGAGCTGCGCGACGTCGGGGATGCCGCCGCCGGCGGCCTGGGTGGCGAGCTTCTGCATGTAGGCGCCGAAGTCACCGGAGGACGTGCGCACGGTGACGCCGGGGTGCTCCTTCTCGAAGAGCCGGACGGCCTTGACGGTGCGGGCGGCCCGGTCGTCGTTGCCCCACCAGGTGAAGGTGAGCGTGACGCCGTGCGACGTCCCGCCGCTCGCGCCGGAGCAGGCGGAGAGGGTGCCGGTCAAGGCGGTGCTGAGTGCGACGGCGGCCGTGGCGAGGACGGCCCTGCGCGGCAGGCGGCGGCTCGGGGGCTCGGGCATGGAGGCCCTCCTGGTGGGTGGGGGTAGGGGGAGAGCGGGTGCGGGCCGTGCTGTGGCCCGCACCTCGCGGGCGTGCTTCAGATGCCGGGGTAGACGTCGAGCCGGCCGCACATGCCGAACCGGCCGCGTGCGGTCGGCCCGGTGGCCGTGACGGAGGCGTGCGCCAGGTGGTCGGTGCGCCCTTCGCGCAGCGCCGCCAGCTGGGATCCGGTCGCCGACGCGGCGGCCTGCGCGCCCTCGCGCCAGCGCTGCTCGAAGGCGTCGAGGCGGGGGCGGACCAGTGCGGCGGCGGCCCGCTGGAACGCCTCCAGGGGCGCGAGATCGCCCTGTTCGGCGGCGGCGCGCAGCTCCAGGAAGCGGCGGGTCGCCAGGTCCCGGCGGGCCCGCGCGACCTCCACCTGTTCGGCCTCGGGGACGTCGCCCGGGATGCGGACGGCGTCCGCGTAGGTGTCGGGGTCGCTGAGGAGGTCCTGCGGGAGGGTGAGCACGGCGTCGCCCGCCTCGGGCAGGCCGCTGTTCTGCATCACGACCGCGATCTCCAGCTCCCCGTCGTTGACGAGGCGGTGGATCGTGCCGGGCGTGAACCAGGCGACGGTGCCCGCCTCCAGGGGTGTCTCCTCGTACCCGGACAGGGTCAGGGTCTGCACCCGGCCGCGCCCGCCGACGACCACGTATCCCTCGCTGCACGCGAGGTGGAGGTGCGGGGTGCCGCCGCCGGGCAGGCCCTCGACGGTGGGCCAGTCGTACACGCGCAGCCGGGAGACGCCGACCGCCGCGGGGAAGCCGTCGTGGGCCGCGCTCACCACGCGGTCCCCTCGACCTGCGCGGCGACCCGCTCGCGGTCCCAGGCGCCGTCGGCGACGGTGACCCGGTAGGAGCGGGTGAGCGTGTCGCCGGGTGCGAGGACCAGCTCGTCATGGAACGCCCAGGACGGAGCGACGGCGGCGAACGGGTCGCTGCGCACGAACCAGTGCGCCGGGTGCGTCCCCTTCTCCCCCGCGTGGTCGTTGGCCGCCGCGTGCTCGAAGACCAGCGTGGCGTGCCCGTCGCGGCCGTCGTGCTCACCGACGTACGCGAGCCAGGGCGCCTGCGTGCCCATCGGGTCGCCGCCGTCCGCCTCGGCGGTGAAGACCCGCCCGTCGCGGAAGGCCCGCGGACCGCGCCAGAACAGACCGGTGTACCCGGCGGCGGGGCGGCCGTGGGTGGTGGGGCTGCCGAAGCGCAGCGGTTCGGTACGGCGGTTGGTGACGGCGGAGGTCCAGGTCAGCGACCAGCAGCCGGTGTCGGCGTCGAGGTGGGAGACCTCCAGGCGGCGCTCCTCGTCGGCCCACAGCTCTCCGTCGTACGGGTGCCAGGTGAGGCGTTCGGCGATCACGGCGCGGTCGCCGTCGGCGGAGACCTCGTCGAAGCCGGTGTGCGCCATCGAGCCGATCTTCTCGTGCAGCGGGAGGTATCCCTCTCCGTGGACGTAGGTGTTGCCGCCCCACAGGTTCTGGCCCGAGAGGTGGGAGGCGGTGAGCTGCAGGCCCTTGTGCCAGCGGTGGTCGTTGGGCCGGTAGTCGGTGACCAGGGCGCCGGACAGGGTGCGGATCGGGTGGAGGTAGGGCTTGGGGGCCTCCCACGCGGCTTCCGGTCGGTACACGTAGGCGAACAGCTCGGTGCCGGTGGGCTCGTGGACCACGGTGATGCGGTCGCCGTGGGCGTGCGTGAGTGCGAGCGTCATGCCTGGGCCTCTTCCGTGGGGGCGTCGTCCGTGCGGGCTTCTTGTGTGGTGTCGGGCGCCCAGCCGGGGGCGTCGCCGTGCAGCGCGGTGTAGAAGGGGTCGCCGGGGCCGATGTCCCCTGCGCGGACCGTGGCGTCGGTGAACGCGGACTTGTACAGGGCGGTGATGAACTCGAGCGTGCGGCGGCCGCCCTCGCCGCTGGTCGGGTGGCGCCGGCCGGCCTTGATGTCGGCCACCAGGGCCCGGAGCTGGGCCAGGTGCGAGCTGGGCTCGTCGGTGCCGAAGTCCCGCCAGGCGCCGGCCTCCTCGGCGCTGACGCCGGGGGCGGGGGTGATGCGCCAGTCGGCGTTGCCGTAGCCGTACAGGTGGGTGAGTTCGATGGTCGCGCGCTCGCAGTCGATGCGGATGCGGCTGACCTCGTCCGGGCTGAGCACGCTGTTGACGACCGTGGCGACGGCGCCGTCGGCGAAGCGGACCTGGGCGGTGGAGACGTCCTCGGTCTCCACGTCGTGGACGAGCCGCGCCGCCATGCCGCGCACCTCGGACCAGGGGCCCATCAGGTCGAGCAGCAGGTCGGTCTGGTGGATGCCGTGTCCCATGGCGGGGCCGCCGCCCTCGGTGGCCCACCGGCCGCGCCAGGGCACCGCGTAGTAGGCGGTGTCCCGGTACCAGGTGGTCTGGCAGTGCGCCACGAGCGGCCGCCCGAAGGCGCCTTCGCGCAACAGCCTGCGCACATGCCCGGCGCCTGAGCCGAAGCGGTGCTGGAAGACGATCGAGGCGTACGGCGCGCTGTCGGCACCGTCCTCGACCGCCTCGACGGCGTCGTAGTCGGCCAGCGAGGGGCACGGCGGCTTCTCGCACCACACCCACGCGCCGGCCTTCAGCGCGGCCACGGACTGCTCCCGGTGCACGGCCGGCGGGGTGCACAGCACCACCAGGTCCGGGCGGACCTCGGCGAGCATCGCGTCGAGGTCCGTCGACGCGTACGGGATCGCGAACTCCTCGGCCAGGGAACGCACCGCCGCGTCGTCGACGTCGACGGCGGCCACGATCTCCGTCCCGCCCTCCTCGGCGAGCGTGCGCAGCGCGGGCAGGTGGCTGCCGCGGGCGATCCCGCCGGCGCCGACCACGGCCGTGCGCAGCGGAGTCTTCGGACCTTGCGGGGACATGACGGACCCTCTCGTCGGACAGGCGGATGGATCGACCTCGATGGACGGCACCGGCGAGCGACCTCGACAGCAAGCGCTTGCCATGAATGCGTTCCAACGTTGTAACCGCCATGTCTCCGCAGGGTCAACCCTCCGGACGCAAACAACTTCAACTCATCGCCCGCCCCGTCCAACACCCCTCTGAGCATGCATAATCGGGAAAACTCCAGGAAGGGGACGGGTTTGTGCGAGCAGTGACACTCAAGGACGTGGCGGAACTCGCGGGGGTTTCCATCAAGACGGCTTCCAACGTTGTACGCGAGGCGCCCAAGGTGGCTCCGGCGACCCGGGAGCGGGTGCTGCGGGCCGTCCGCGACCTGGGGTACCGGCCCAACCCGTCGGCCCGGCGGCTGCGCACGGGACGCAGTGGGCTGATCGCGCTGGCCGTGCCCCAGCTGACGACGCCCTACTTCGCCGAACTCGCCCACCACGTACGCACCGAGGCGACGGCGCTCGGCCTGACGGTCCTCATCGAGGAGACCCTCGGGGACCCGGCGGAGGAGCTGCGGCTCGCCACGGGAGTGAGCGCGTCCTTGCTCGACGGCGTGATCCTGTCACCGCTGCACGTCTCGGCGACCGAACTGGCCCCGGTGGCCAGCGAGGTGCCCCTGGTCCTGCTCGGCGAGCGCAGTTACGAGGACGAGCGCGTCGGCGCGGACCACGTCCTCATCGACAACGCGGGCGCGGCCCGGGACGCGACGGCCCATCTGACCGGTCTGGGCCGGACCCGGATCGCGGTGATCGGCGCGGACCGCAAGGGGTCGGCGACGAGCCGCCAGCGCCTGGCGGGGTATCAGACGGCGCTGCACGAGTCCGGCCTACCCTTCGACCCCCGGCTGGCGCCCACCATCGGAGAGTTCGACCGGCCCAACGGGCTCGCCGCGATGCGCACCCTGCTCGCGCTGCCGCCCGCCGTCCGCCCCGATGCCGTCTTCTGCTTCAGCGACACCCTCGCCATCGGCGCCCAACGCGCGGTGTTCGAGGCCGGGTTGAGGGTTCCCGAGGACATCGCGCTGGCCGGCGTCGACGGATCGCAGGAGGGCGCGTACTGCACGCCGTCGCTGACGTCCGTCGTCCCCGACAAGGCGGCGATCGCCTCCTTGGCCGTGCGGTGCCTGGCCGCCCGGATCAGGGCCGAGGACCCGCTCCCGTTCGAGGTCCACACGGCTCCGCACGCGCTCGAGGCCCGAGAATCGACGCTGGGCGGCCGCACGGAGGTGACGCCCTAGCTCCCGCCGCCTCTTGCGGAACCTCCCCCTCCCTTTTTCGTCCGCTTGACGACAAGCGACTCCCGATTTAAAGTCAGAATGACTCTAACGGGAGGGCTTCGTCATGGCAGACATCACCAAGCGGTTCGGCTGGCGCCACCTGCGCGCCGCACCCACGACCCACGTACGCCACCACCGCTCGGGGCAGCTCGCCCACGACGGGGCCGGCCTGAGCTTCTGGTTCCGTCCGTTGTCGGCCGCCATCTCCGAAGTGCCGGTGGACGACCGGGAGTTGGCGATGACGTTCCACGCCAGAACCGCGGACTTCCAGGACATCGCCGTGCAGGCCACGGTGACCTACCGGATCGGCGATCCCGCGGTCGCGGCCGAGCACCTGGACTTCTCCGTCGACCCGGACTCCGGCGTCTGGCGCGGCGCTCCGCTGGAGCAGCTGGCGACGCTCCTGACGGAGACCGCGCAGCAGCACGCGCTGGAGGTGCTGGCCCGCACCACGCTGGCCTCCGCCCTCGCCGACGGGGTGCCCGCGGTCCGGGACGCCGTCGCGACGGGACTGAGCGAGGAGCCGCGGCTGCCCGCCACCGGCCTCTCGGTCGTCGCGGTGCGCGTGATGGCCCTGCGCCCCGAGCCCGAGGTGGAGCGCGCCCTGCGCACCCCGGCCCGCGAGCGCATCCAGCAGGAGGCGGACAAGGCGACGTACGAACGGCGCGCGGTCGCCGTCGAGCGCGAGCGCACCATCGCGGAGAACGAGCTGGCCAGCCAGATCGAACTGGCCCGCAGGGAGGAGCAGTTGGTCGAGCAGCGCGGTGCCAACACCCGGCGCGAGGCCGAGGAGCAGGCCGCGGCCGACGCCGTACGCGTCCAGGCCGAGGCCGACCGCAAGGTCCGCCTCGCCCGCGCGGAGGCGGAGGCCGCCCGCGAGGCCGGTGAGGCACGGGCCCAGGCGCAGGCCGCCTGGCTGCGGGTGCACGGCGAGACGGACGTCGCGACGCTGCACGCGCTGACCGGCACGCGGCTCGCCGAGAACCTGCCGCGGATCGAGAGCGTGACCGTCTCCCCCGATGTGCTCACCGGTCTCCTCGCCCGGCTCGGCACGGACGGCGGGCAGTCGGCATGAGCCTCGCGCCCCGGGCCGTCCTGGTCCATCGCACCACCGAGTACGAGGAGTTGGTGGCGCACCACGGGACGCACGGGCAGGCGGCGTTCTTCCTGTCGTCCCGGGGCCGTGACATCGCGGAGGTCGCGGAGCGGCACCGGCGGGCGCAGCGCGCGCTGACCGAGGCGGCCGCCGCCGTGCCGCTGAGCTGGCGGCGGGCGCAGGTGGAGCGCGCGGATCTGGACCGGTTCCTGTTCGCGCCGCAGGACGTGGTGGTCGCGGTCGGGCAGGACGGGCTGGTGGCGAACGTCGCGCAGTACGTCGGCGACCGGCCGGTGATCGGCGTCGACGCGGACCCGGGGCGCAATCCGGGGGTGCTGGTGCGCCACCGGTCGGCGGACGTCGCCCGGCTGCTGCCCGCCGCGCTGGAGGGGGGCCGGGGGGTCGACGAGCTGACCATGGTGGAGGCGGTCACCGACGACGCCCAGCGGCTGGTGGCCCTCAACGAGATCTACGTCGGTGCGTCCGGTCACCGCACCGCCCGCTACCGCCTGGGCCTCGACGACGACAGGGGTGTCGTCGAGGCCCAGGCCTCCTCCGGGGTCCTCATCGGTACGGGGACAGGGGCGACCGGGTGGATCCGGTCGGTGTGGCAGGAGCGCGGCGGGGCCGGGGCGCTGCCCGGTCCGACGGACGAGCGGCTGCTGTGGTTCGTCCGCGAGGCGTGGCCCTCGCCGGTCACCGGAACGCGGCTGAGCGCGGGCGAACTGACGGCGCGGGCCCGGCTGTCCCTGACCGTGGAGTCGGAGCGGCTGGTGGTCTTCGGCGACGGAATGGAGGCCGACGCGGTCGAGCTGACCTGGGGGCAGACGGTGCGGGTGGGGGTGTGCGGTGAGCGGTTGCGGCTTGTCGGGTGAGTGGGGTGGGGGCCCGCTTGTGAGAGGCGGGGCGTGTCGGGATCGGCCCGTGGAATCGGTCCGGCGGGGTCAGTGCCGGATCACGGACCGGATCCAGGGCAGTTGTCGTGAGACGTCGCCGGCGCCGGCCGTCTTCTCGCGGTCGGAGCCGAAGAAGACCCCGAGGAGGGTCTCCGTGCCGTGCGGGCCGACGGTCGTCACGGGTCCGCCCGAGTCACCGCCCGCGGGGATGCCCACGACCTTGCCCATGCAGAAGTCCGTGCCGCCGGGCACGGCATACCCCTCGCAGCGCGGGTCGTCAGGCTCGAGCACGCGCAGCGTCGACTCCCTGAGCACGGGCGACTGGCAGCGGTTCTCGTCGTCGGTGCAGGTGGCGCCCCAGCCCAACTGCCGGACCACGGCGCCGGGGCGGGGCGGAGCGGTGGCCAGACGCGCCGCGCGGACGTTCATCGGCGGAACCTTGACCAGCATCATGTCGGCGTCCGCGCTGCCCACCCGCTTGCCCGGCAGGGGGTGCACCACGGTGCCCGCGCGCACGTCGAGCGCGCCGACCCGGAAGGTGATCCGCCGGTCGGCGACGGGCTCGGCCTGTTCGTAGAAGCAGTGGGACGCACTGATGATCCACTGCCGGGCGACCGCCGTGCCGGTGCACTCCGGCTTGCCGTCGACGAACATCCGGACCGCCCACGGCCCGTACGTGCTGCGGTTCCCGCCGATCACCGCGGCGGACGGGCCCGCCGTCGCCACGGCGCCGGTCAGCAGCACCAGAACGGCCGTCGCCGCCCCACCGATCCGACGCGCCCACGCTGTAGTCGTCCTCATCGTCCCGACTCTGGCACGCCGAGGCCCCGTTCTCCCGCAGCGGCACGACGGGCCGAGTCAGTCGAAGAGGGCGACGAGTCCGTTCACCCAGATCGCGAGCAACACGAGTACCGCCACCAGGCAGCCCGCACCCGCCAGCACACCACCGACCGTCCAGGGCTCGGAGGACGCCCGGCCCTCCTCCCCCGGGACGTCCCAGTCGACGGCGTGTCCCGACTCCTCGGCGCAGGCGATCCGCACAGCGGCCAGCCGGCCCTCCGCGAAGGCGTCGGCGGCCCGCGCCTCGGGGCCGCGCCAGGCGAGGGCCTTCATCCGCCGCGCCGGGGATCCGTACCGCGCCTCGAAGGCCGCCGTCTCCTCGGCGTTCCGGTCGGCTTCGAGGTACATCCAGCGTCCGGCCTCGGCGGCATCGCCGTAGAGCCGGTACACCTCGGCCAGCCGACGCCGAACCGTCAGATCGTGCGGGAAGGACGAGACGAGACCGCGCAGGCGCTGGCGCGCGACGGGAATCCGGCCGGCGGCCAGGTCCGCGTCGACTCGGGCGAGGGTCTCTCTCAGCGGCATGACCGCATGATCGGGTACCGCACCGGGCGACGTCGACCTGGTTTCCGCGACCTCCGGCGCAGGGTCGCGGGACTCCCGATATCGAGGACCCGATTCCTCACGTCCTCAGGCCCTCAGGTCCTCAGGTCCTCATGACGGAGCAGTCCGCGCCATCTCGGGGAAAGGGCTTTCGAATACGTCGCACGGCTGTCACCCGTGGAAGCGTGGAAACGTGGAATGAAAGGGGAAAGCCACTTACCCGTGAAGTGAATGCGGCATCCAGCGGCGCGAATATGGAATCCCTCCATCCATTCCGGGCCCACCGCATCCGATGATGCCATTGCCGAACAGTCTTCGAAGTCCGGAATCCCCTTGTGCCCGAAGTGCAACCGGCTCGCGCCCGGATTCCGACCGGTCACGGCCCGGCGACGGCCCCGGGCGGTGCGCCCACGCAGACGTCGTAGCGGTACAGCGTCCGGTCCAGCCAGTTCACGCCGGCCTCGTCGTCCAGGTCGATCGACGGCTTCGGCAGCCGTCGCAGTACCTCGGCGGGGTGCGGCTGCCCCAGCCGGTCGGCGAACAGGACGATCGCGGGGTACGGCCCGTCCCGCTTGGACGGCCAGACCAGCCCCTGCGCCCACGAGGCCTGCGAGCGGATCCAGTGGCCCCAGCGGCGGGTGAACGGGTACTCAGGCGCCTCCGCGTGCACCAGCCAGGCGTCCTGCCGCACGGCGACCCGCGCGGGTTCGTCCATCAGGGACAACAGGCGGACCTCCGTGACGAGTTCGAGCTCCGTCACGCACCGGCCCACCAGAGCCTTGTACGGCAGCACCCGCGGATTGCCGTCGTCCTCGAACGGCAGGTCGCGCAGGACGGTCTCGGCGAGCGCGGTCTCCACGCGCGGTGCCGCGTAGAGATAGGCGTAGCGGTCGTTCTCGGTGGCGTCGAACCGCGATCCGCCGAAGTGCGGGTCGCACGCCGTCGGGTTGAACTCCTCGGCGGAGTACTTGCGTTGGTGAACCCGGAAGAGCCGGGTGCCCGGCGGCAGCACCAACGCGTCCGGTGTCCGGCGGATCTTCTCCGGCAGACCTTGGCCTCGTCCCATCAGTACCCCTCGCCCACCGTTCGTGCCACTGCGATCAGTTCGTCGTCCGGCACCCGGCCCAGCGCGCGTGCGGGCGGGGTGTCCAGCCAGTGGTTGCGGCCGAGCCACCAGTCCGCGACGCCCCACGGGTCCACGTCCGCCCGCAGCTCCTCGTTGATCGAGAGCACCACGGGCAGCGGCGTCCCGTCCGGGCCGAACTGGAAGGTCGGCAGCCGTACTTCACCCGTGGCATCGGTGAGCCGGATCAGGTGCCGGTGCCACGGGTCCTGGCCGAGATGCAGTTCCACCTGCTCCTCGGAGAGCGACGCCTCGGACAGCAGCCGGGTCCGGATCCGCTCCCACGGCGTTCCCCCGGCGGCCGGTGCCGACGGCCCGTCCTCCGGCGGCCCGGCGGCCGGTCGCCGGTAGCCGAAGACCGCCGCCAGCTCCCGCAGCACACCGCGGTCCAGCTCCACCCCGGGGGCCTGCAGCCGCAGTCTCTGCCGCTCGTCGCCCGGCAGGGAGTTCATCAGGTGCAGGACGACCGCCGCGCCGATGGCCTCGGCTCCCTGCTCGTCGGGACGATCGGCGAACATGGCCAGCAGCCGGTCCAGTTCCCTCCGGTCGGTCTCGCTCAGACGGTTCCGCACGCCGTCGAAATCGCGCATGAGAGCGGCGAGGATCGACAGGTCGTTCGCATCCATGTTCCCCTCCTCAGTGCCGGACTCGGTTTTCGGGGGCCGCATTGGGAGGGTACCGACCGCGGATGACAAGAACTCCCCATCGGCGAAATCGACGGGCAATGACGGGGAACCGGGCCGGGTACTCGATCTTTCCCCGAAACCCCGCACGGAGAACGGCAGAAGTGCCGTCGGGAAAGCAGTCGTCAAAAGCACCGGGCTCGGATACCGTTGCTTTCCCGATTCGGCCCGACATGTTTCCGGAGGTGCCGCATGCCCGTCGTGACACGCGGATGTGCGCCGAGGCGGCCCCCCACGGCCGGTACGGCCCGGTGACCGTGGCGAGCGGCGAACCGGACGACGCCTTCGCGTCGTTACGGTGGCTCGCCACACAGGTGGCCACGGGCTCGACCGAGCAGATCACCGCCGCCCTGGACCTGTCCCAGCAACTCATCGACCGGTGCCTGGACGATGACGCGACCGACCCGGCGATCGCCTCGGACGCCACCGAGGCACTGACCCTGCTGGACGGAGTGCTGGCCACCACCCCTCCCGGCAGCGCCTTCCACCGCTGGGCCGCGCTGCTGTCCGCCCGCGCCGCACAACTCGGCTTCGAAAGCGACACGTTGGAGGCCGCCGTACGGTTCTACGCCGGCGCGCTGGCACCGGCCCCGCGCTGGACCCTGTCCGCGGGCGGCACCGATCCGGCGACGGCGACCGACGACCCGCAGACGTGGACCGCGTACCACGCGGCGCTGGCCCGCTGGGAGTTGGCCGGGCTCCTGTGGGGACGGCTCGCGGAGGTCGCGTCCGCCGAGGCCCGGGCGCAGGACCGGGACCGGCTCGTGACGTTGCTGACCGAGGTGCTGGCCGGCCCCCACGCGGCGGAGGTGGCCGACCTCGAACTCCTGCACTCCATGGTCGGGTTGGCGCTGGCCGATCGTTCACGGGCCCCCGACTTCCACACGCCGGAGCGTCTGGCGGACCGCGCCGCCGCGCTGACGCATCTGCAGGAGGCGTACGAGCTGGGCGGCGCGACCGAGGAGGGCCCCGAACCCCTCGTGACCCGCGACCTGGCGATGCTGCGCTTCTTCGACCACGACGAGCGCTGCGACCCCGCGTCTCCCCCGCCGGAGGAACTCGGCCCGCTCATCGCGCCGCTGCTGGCGCTGGCCGACGACCCGGGTGAGGACGGCGCCATGGCGCTGGAGCTTGCCACGATGCTCGCCCGTGACCGGCACGGCCACGACGGATCCACGGAGAACGCGTCGGCGCTCCTGGACCTCTACCGTCGGCAGATCGCGCATCCAGGCACGTCTCCCCGGGACGTCCGCGGCGCGCGCATGGACCTCGCCCTGCTGCTCGTCGACCTCGCGGAGGCGGGCGGCGCGGGGACGGGGGCTGCGACGGGGGCGGGGACAACGGGTCCGCGCACCCTGCGCGCCGGCATCTACGACCCGCAGGCGGACCTGCGGGAGGCGGCGGACCAGTTCGAGCGGATCGAGGCCGAGCTGCGCGGCCCGGTCCCGGCCGACGAGTCGGCTTCCGACCGGGACGAGGAGCGGTTCCACTGCCTCAACGGCCTCGTCGAACTGCTCAGCGCCTGGCTGCGCACCGACGACGAGGACGACCGCGTCGACCGTCTGGTGCGGCACGGCACGGAGTTGGTCGACGTCGTCCCCGCCGACGACGAGGACCGCGGCCTCATCTGTCTCAAGATCGGCCTTGCGCTGTCCGCGCGCATGCAGCGCAAGGTCGAGCCCCATCTCAACCGGCAGCCCCAGCACCTGATGCGGGTGATGGTGCCCGACCCCGCGCTCGCCCTGGCGAAGCTGGCACCCGACGCCCGCAAGGACTCCGCGCGCGCGATCGAGCTCCTCCGCAAGGGTGTCGGTCTCCACCACTACCAGGATGAGATGTACGTGGCGGGCGCACAGGCGCTCAGCGTCTGTCTGCTGATGGAACACCTGCTCGTCCTGCCGCACGGCGATCCGTCGGCTCTGCGGGAGGCGCTGCGCTGGATCCGGTTGGTCCTCGGGCGAGCGCCCGCCTCCGGTCTGCCGATGGAGGAGTACGAGTTCTTCGTCATCCAGGCCCTCATGCTCTCCGTCTGGACCGGCGATCCGTTCGCACCACCCACGGGAGCGGGCCTCCCCACCGTCCCGCCGATGCCCGACGTCAGCCGCCACCCCAGCCTCGAGGAAGGCCTGCAACTGCTGGAACAGCTCCTGCGGAAGGCTGCCGCCCGCGGGCCGGGGCCGGATTCCTTCGCCTATGCCTTCATCCAGCTGACGGTCGAGTTCGTCCGCGGGGAGCGGCTCACCGACGCGTACTGCCGCGCATGGTGGGACCGGCTGGACACCCTGCTGCTCGCGAAGATCGACGAACCGTTCCCCCGGGCCCTCCTGAGCCTGATCGCCGCCGCGTTCGGCACGGAGCTCACCGACCGCGGCCTGACCGGGCCGCAGGAGCGCGCCCGCGTCGCACAGGTGCTCGACGCGGTCCTCTCGGAGGTGCCCCCGGGGAGCGACCTGTACCGGCTCGGGGCCGACCTGCGAGCGCGGAACTCCGGAGCGGCCCGGCTTCTCAGAGACCTGTTCGGCCGGGCGCCGGACGATGCGCGAGACGGTCCGGCCCGTACGCCGTCACCCGCCGAAACCGGCGGGGCGGACCCCGGAGCCGCCTTCGACGACCAAGAGACCGCGGAGGCCCTGCGGGTCGCCGCCGTCCTGCCGGGCGACGGGTCGCCGTACCCCTTCACCGAACCGGTCGGACGGGTGGAGGAGCTCGCGGAGGACGGCAGGACCGGCACCGGTGATCCGGTCGGGACGGCCGTCGCCGCCGGTATCGGCGCCCTGGCACGCTACGACCGGTGGATCCACGAACGGGAGACCGAGGACCTGACCCGGGCCATCGCCGCCGCACAGGTGGCGATCGGCGCGGCGGGCTCCGTCGAAGAGCTCGGCACCGCTCTGACGGCCCTGCGCGCAGGGATGCTGCTGGACCGGTACGCACTGCTGGGCGACCGGATGGACCTGGACTCGGCACGCGAGACCTATGCCGTACTGCTGAGGCGGGTCACCGAACGCGGCGAGCACCCCGGACTCGTACCGCTGCTGCGCCGGTACGCGGACCTCACCGGGCAACCGCGGCTGGGCGCCACACTGGTGGAGGTACCGCCGCTGGCCGCCGGAGACTTCCATGCCGGGCTCGGGGCGGCGGCGGCCGTCGCCGCGCTGCTGACGGTCCGCGGGCAGCAGCACCGCAGCAAGGGTGCGCGCGCCGCCGAGTCGCGCCGGATCTCCGAACAACTGCGGGCGGTGCTGCGACGGTTGCCGGACGGCCACTCCCGTAGGCCCGCGGTGCGCAGCGAGATCGCCCTGCTGGACCTCGACCTGGCCCGGGCGGCCGGCGATCCGACCGCGGTGGACGCCGCGCTCGGCGAGGTGGTCGCGGCCGCCGACGCGTGCCCGCCGCTGAGCGCCCACCGGCCCGCGCTGCTGCTGCGCGCGGCCCTCACCCTCTCCGCCCACCCGGAAGGGGCGCCGGAGCGCCTGGAGCAGGGCATCGCGCTGCTGTCCGGCGCGCTCGACGACGCCGAGCGGGGCTTCCACGGCGGCCGCTCGCGGTGCCTGTACGGGATCGGCCGGCTGTTGCTGGCCAGGTTCGACCGGAGCGGGGACCGGGAGGATCTGCGGCGTGCCGTCGACGTCCTGGGTGAGGCCAGGATGGCGCTGAACTCCGCGCCCGGGGACGCGTTCCCGATCGTCCTCGGCCGCGCGCAGGCGCAGGCCCACCGCTCCCACGGGCCCGAGGACACCACGCAGCGTCGTTGGTCCCGGGAGGCCGCGAAGTCCGTCCTGGCCGCGCACGGGCGGGCCGTACTCCTGCAGACCGGCACCGCGCGGGCCCTCGTCATCGCGCGGTCCGCGCGCCCCGACATGCTGCGGCTGGTCCGCTGGTGCATGGAGGACGGGGAGACGGCCGCCGCGCTCGACGCCCTCGAACTGGGCCGCGGCCTGGTGCTCAACGCGGCCACCGTCTCGGCGACCGTCCCGGGGCTCCTGCGGGACGTGGGACACCCCGATCTCGCCGTCGCGTGGGAGGACATGGCAGCGGCGACCGGCAGGACGCCGGAGGCCGGGCCGGGCGGATTGCGCCGCCAGGTGCTGGAGGCGCTGGAGGGCGGTGAGGCCGAGGCGCGGGTGCTGTCGGCGCCGACCCCCGCCGAGATCGGCCGGGCGCTGCGCAAGGTCGGATCGGACGCGCTCGTGCACCTGGTGCCGGGCGAGGGCGGTCCCGGGTACGCCCTGCTGGTCACCGCCACCGGGGCGGTGGAGCAGCTGCCGTTGCGGGCGCTCAACACCGCGGGCGGGCGGCCGTTGACCGAGTACGCCGATGCGCTGAGCGCCTTCCAGGCGGCGGCGCTGGACGTACCGGCTCCGCCCGGGGCGCACGACGCGCCGCTCCAGCAGAGCATCCGGGACCGGGCCGAGCAGCGGGCCCGGGAGGCGCAGGAGCGCTGGGGCACGGCGCTGGAGGCCGTCTGTTCGTGGGCCGGCGAGGCGGTCATGACCCGCGTGCTGGGGTGGGCGCGGGAGCGGTGGCCCGGCCGGCTGCCGCGTCTGGTGCTGGCACCGGTCGGGCTGCTCGGAGTGGTGCCGTGGCAGGCCGCGCGAGTGGCCGGTCCGCGAGGGGCCGACTACGCGAACAGGCTGGCCGTGCTCTCGCAGTGCGCCACGGCCCGGCAGCTCATCGAGGCCGCCGGGAGGCAACGACTGCCGTGGGGCGGACGCCATGCGTTCGTCGTCGACCCGGACGGCTCCTCGGTCATGCACGAGGAGACGCGCCTGATCAGGTCCGCGTTCTCTCCGCGGGCCACGGTGACCGCTTCGATCGGGTGGCTCGCCGAGCGCGACGGCCCGTGGACCGGTCCGGCACCGGTGGCCGCCACCGCCGACACGGTGCGGCTGCTGCTGCCGGGACGGCCCGTCCGGGATGCTCCCGGCGTCGCCGTCTGTCACGTCAACTGCCATGCGACGCCCGGTGCCACCCCCGCGGAGTCCCGCCTCGACCTCGGCCGTGGTCACCGCCTGGCCATCTCCGAACTGCTGACCGCTGCGCGGGATCCGCAGGCTCCCGGGGGTCTCGTCGTGCTGGCCAACTGCGTCAGCGATCTCGCCCTGTCCGACCATGACGAAGCCCTGACCCTGTCGACCGCGCTGCTCAGCGCCGGGGCCGCCTCCGTGGTCGGTTCGCGCTGGTCGGTGGTGGACGACCGCCGCACCTCGATCCTCATGTTCATGTTCCACCACTACCTCTCCGGCCATGGGCACGCCGAGGCCCCGGAGGCCGCCGGCTCTCCCGCGGACGCCCTGCGTGCGGCGCAGATGTGGATGCTCGACCCGCACCGCACGGTCCCCGCCGCCCTGCACGGCATCGCCGTCGAGACCCCCGACCGCCCTTTCGCCTCACCCCGCATCTGGGCGGCTTTCGCCCATCACGGGCACTGAGACGCCGTCGCCCGCGCGGACCCTGCGTGTTCCCTCTCTCCGGGCTCGCCGGGCTCGCCGGACGACTCCGCGATGTCGGTGAGCGTCGTCCAGGTCACAGACCCCGCCCCGCCCACGACCACCCCCTTATGGGGCCGCACCGCACACCCGCCCACCCAACTGTGGTGTCCCGCCACATACGCCTCTGACCTGCGCGTTCCTACGGTGTGGCAACACACAACCGTCCCCGCAAACGCCAGGAAGTGGTGCCGATGTCGTCGCCCGCAACCGCTCCACCAGCACCTTCGAACCTCAAGCGCATCGTCGCCGCGTCCCTCATCGGTACCACCATCGAGTGGTACGACTTCTTCCTCTACGGCTCCGCCGCCGCGCTCGTGTTCAACAAGCTCTTCTTCCCGGACTCCGACCCGCTCGTCGGCACCCTGCTCTCCTTCCTCACGTACGCCGTCGGGTTCGCCGCCCGGCCGCTGGGCGCTCTGGTCTTCGGGCACTACGGTGACCGGCTCGGCCGCAAGAAGCTGCTGGTGATCAGCCTGCTGATGATGGGGGGCGCCACCTTCGCGATCGGGCTGCTGCCCACGCACGCCACGGTCGGCTCGGCCGCGCCGGTGCTGCTGACCGCGCTCCGCCTGGTCCAGGGCTTCGCCCTCGGCGGCGAGTGGGGCGGCGCGGTCCTGCTGGTGTCCGAGCACGGGGACGCCGAGCGCCGCGGCTTCTGGGCGTCCTGGCCGCAGACCGGCGCGCCGGCCGGTCAACTCCTCGCCACCGGTGTGCTGTCGGCGCTCACCGCGCTGATGTCCGACGCCTCGTTCACCTCCTGGGGCTGGCGCATCCCGTTCCTGCTGTCCGGGGTGCTCGTCATGGTCGGCCTGTGGGTCCGCCTCTCCGTCGACGAATCGCCGGTCTTCAAGGCCGCGTTGGCCCGCGCCGAGGCCCGCAAGGCCGCCGACGCGGACACGGTGGAGAAGATGCCGCTCGTCGCGGTGCTGCGCCACCACTGGCGCGATGTCCTCGTCGCCATCGGCGCCCGCATGGCCGAGAACATCAGCTACTACGTCATCACCGCCTTCATCCTCGTGTACGCGGTCCAGGCGGCCGACGTCTCCAAGCAGACCGCGCTCAACGCCGTCCTCATCGCGTCCGCCGTCCACTTCGCGGCGATCCCCGCCTGGGGCGCCCTGTCGGACCGGATCGGGCGCAGGCCGGTGTATCTGCTGGGGGCCGCCGGAGTCGGCCTGTGGATGTTCCCGTTCTTCTCCCTCGTCGACACCGCCAGTTTCGGCAACCTGATCCTCGCGGTCACGGTCGGCCTGGTCCTGCACGGCGCCATGTACGCGCCGCAAGCCGCGTTCTTCTCGGAGATGTTCGCCACGCGGATGCGGTACTCCGGCGCCTCGATCGGGGCTCAGTTCGCCTCGGTCGCGGCCGGTGCGCCGGCCCCGCTGATCGCCACGGCGCTGCTCGACAGCTCCGGTGAGTCCACGCTGATCTCGCTGTACGTGATCGCGGCCGCGGTCGTCACCCTGATCGCCGTCGCCGTCGCCAAGGAGACCCGTCACCGCGACCTCGCCGACATCGAGGGGAATGACGACGCCGAGGCGGTCGGCGCCTCCCGGCCGGCCGAGGCCGCGCACCGCGTCTGACGACTCCGGGCCGACCGACCCCGTACGCTCCAGTCCCCTGCGGGCCGGGCGTACGGGGTCAGCGTATGTCCGGGCCCGACAGCCGGTGCAGCCGCAGCGCGAGCTGGATCTCCAGGGAGCGCTCGGGCGACTGCCAGTCGGGGCCGAGCAGATGGCCGATCCGCTCCAGGCGCTGCGCCACCGTGTTCACATGGACGTGCAGTACGTCCTTGGTGCGGGCGGGGCTCGACCCGGCCGCGAAGTAGGCGTCCAGGGTGCGGACCAGATCGGTTCCCCTGCGCGCGTCGTAGGTGACGACCTCGCCGATGGTGCGGGTCACGAAGCCGGGGATGTCCCGGCTGTCGGCGAGCAGCAGCCCCAGGAATCCGAAGTCGTCGGCCGCCGCGCCCTCCCCCGCCCGGCCCAGGACCCGCAGCGCGTCGAGGCAGCGCCGCGCCTCCGCGCAGGCGACGGCGGCCGTCTCGGTGCGGGTGGCCAGCCGGTCGACCGGGGCGGAGGCGCCGACCGTGACCGTCTCGTGGATCGCCGCGGAGAGCCGCTTGGCGACCAGGGAGGCGAGTTGGGAGGCCGTGTCGTTCGCGGCCAGCGGCAGCAGCAGGACCGTGCCGCCGTCCCTCGCGGCGGCCAGGCCGTGCCGGGTCGCCGCGAGGTGTCCGGCGGCGGCCCCGAGGCGGCGGCGGGCGGCCGCCTCCTCCTCGGCGTCGTCCGCGACGGCCTCCAGGCGGGCCGCGAGCACCACGTGGGTGGCGTCCAGGTCGGCGTCCAGCCGGGCAGCGCGCTCGCGCAGCAGACGCGGGTCCCGGTCACGGGCGTCGAGCAGGTCGTCCAACAGCTCGCCGCGGACCCGCTGTTCGGCCTCGGACGCGGAGCGCCGGGCGAGCAGCAGCAGTGAGGTGACCATGGCGGCCCGCTCCAGGGTGCGCTGGTCCACCGGGTCGAGCCCGGGATGGCCGCGCAGCACCAGGGCGCCGAGCAGCTCGCCGCCGGCGGCGACGGCCGCGACCCAGTCCTGGTCCCGGCGCACCGCGTGCCCTTCGGCACGGGACGCCTCGAGGGCCTCCGCGGGGGCGGCCCCGGCGTCCGTGAACTCCACGGTCCCGTCCAGGACCTGGGAGACGGCGGCCGCCACGTCGTGCACGCCGCCGCCGCGCAGCACCAGCTCGGCGAGCCGGTCGTGGACGTCGGAGGCGCGCTCGATGACTCCGCTGCGGTCGCGGATGATCTCGTTGGCCCGCTCGAGACCGGCCAGTGCCTCGCGGGTCTCGGTGAGCAGGTTGGCCGCGTCGATGGCCGCGGCGGCGAGCGCGGCGAAGGAGCCGAGCAGCGCGATCTCCTCGCGCTCGAAGACCCGGGTCCTGCGGTCGGAGGCGAACAGCACGCCGATCACCTGGGAGCCGAGCATCAGCGGCACCCCGAGGATGGCCTGGAGCCCTTCGTCCCGGACGCCGGCGTCGATGGTGGTGGTGTGCTGGAAGCGGACGTCCTGTGCGTAGTTGTCGGTCACGTACGGCCGGGCGGTCTGGGCGACGAGCCCGCCGAGCCCCTCGCCCATGCCGAGTCGCAGCTGCTGGAAGCGGGCGGCGACCGAGCCCTCGGTGACGCGCATGCGGGTGTCGCCCCTGAGCGGGTCGTTCAGCGTCAGGTACGCGACGTCCGTGCGCAGCAGGGAGCGGGCCCGCTGCACGATGGCCTGGAGGACGGCGTCGAGGTCGCGCAGGCCCGCGAGGTCGTGCGCGGTCTCGAACAGCGCGGACAGTTCGGCCTCGCGGCGCCGTCTGCCCTCCATCTCCTCGCGCACTCCGAGCGCGAGCCGCTTGGCCGCCTCCAGGGCGGCGATCCGGGCGGCCGGGGCGCCGTCGGCGCGCGCGAGCAGCACGGGCTGCTCGTAGGCGTCGGCGGACGCGCCCCGGGCGAGCAGCTCCAGGAACGGGGCCTGCGGGTCCCCCGCGTCCAGCGGGTCGGCGGCCGCGGCCGTGTGCGGTTGAGGGTGCGACATGCTCACCAGAATTACCCGTCGTACGGCCGGCCCCGCCAGCCCTGTGGACAACTCGAACGATCACAGACCTGCGGCCACTCGACCGAGTGACCGCAGAAGCCATCAAAGGCGTGGGCAGTGAGGACTCACCGCATCAGTGGGCGGTCCAGCCGCCGTCGAGGACCATCGACGTCCCGGTCATGAAGGAGGCCTGCGGCGAGCAGAGATGGGCCACCGCCTCGGCGACCTCCTCCGGTTCGATGAGCCGCTTGAGGGCGCTGTCCCGCAGCATCACCTGGGTGAGCACCTGCTCCTCGGGGATGTCGTGCGCGACGGCCTGGTCGGCGATCTGCCGTTCGACGAGCGGGGTGCGCACATAGCTCGGGTTCACGCAGTTCGAGGTGACACCGTGGGCGGCGCCCTCCAGCGCGACCGTCTTCGACAGCCCTTCGAGCCCGTGTTTAGCGGTGACGTAGGCGGACTTGTAGGCGGAGGCGCGCAGTCCGTGCACCGACGACACGTTCACGATGCGGCCCCAGTTCTGTCCGTACATGTGCGGCAGGGCGCCGCGGATCAGCCGGAACGGTGCCTCGACCATGAGGGTCAGCACGGTGTGGAACACGTCGGGAGGGAACTCCTCCACGGGGCGCACCAGTTGGATTCCCGCGTTGTTGACGAGGACGTCGGTGCCGGCCGCCGCGGCCTCGGCGGCGTCGAGGTCGGTCAGGTCCAGGACGTAGGGCTCGATCCCCGCGGCCGCGTCGGCGAGCGCGTCGAGTCCGGCGGCGTCCCGGTCCACCGCGCGCACCTTGGCGCCCGCGGCGGCGAGACGCAGGGCGCAGGCCCGGCCGATGCCGCCGGCGGCGCCGGTGACGAGTGCGGTGCGTCCGCCGAGGTCAAGGGGTGTGGCGGTGGGGGCGGTGACAGGCGTGAGCGGGGTCATGGTCCGCACCCTAGGCAGTCGCCCCGCACCCCCCGATGTGGTCAGAACCCATACTTCATTGCCCGGTCGTGGTCTCGAACCACGTCGGCGCGTCCTGGGCGGCCTGCTTGATCCTGAACGTGCCGTGTTCGTCCAGGGGCGGCAGCGCGTCCAGTGCGAACCAGCCCACTTCCAGCGACTCGTCGTCGTTGACGCGCGCTTCGCCCCCGGTGGCCCGGCACCGGAAGGTGATGTCCATGAACTGGCACTGATCGCCGTTGGGGTACGTGATCGGGCTCTTCGTGGCCTGGACGAGGACGACGCGTTCGGCGACGCACTCGACCCCGGTCTCCTCGAACACCTCGCGCACGGCGACGTCCGCGGGCTGCTCGCCCGGCTCGGCGATGCCCGCCGGCACGGCCCACCGGCCGGTGTCGGTGCGGCGGCCGAGCAGCACCCGTCCCTGGTCGTCGAGGACGACGGCGGTGACGCCGGGCAGGTAGAGGAGCTGGTGGCCCGCCGTGGCGCGGATGGCGCGGATGTATTCAGGGGTAGCCATACGCGTGACCCTAACCGTTCGCCGGTCGGCCGTTCGATCGGGCCGTGGCGCCGCGCCCCTTGCGGGACCGGACGACCGCCCGGGCCAGACCGCCGACGCCGATCAGGGTCAGCAGCGCTTCGGGCCAGACACCGGCGCGCGTGGCCAACGTCTTGCCGGTCCGCTTGGGGACCTCGGCGATCAGCGTGTCCGCCTCGAACATGCCGGTCTTCTGCGCGATGGACCCGTCGGGGCGGATGACGGCGCTGACACCGCTGGTCACCGGCACCATCACGGCGCGGCCGTGCTCGACGGCGCGCACCCGGTCCATGGCGAGCTGCTGGTAGGTCATCTGGCTGCGCTCGAACGTGGCGTTGTTGCTCGGCACGGACAGGATCTCGGCGCCCGCGTCGACCTGGTCGCGGACCACGTCGTCGAACGCGGCCTCGTAGCAGGTGACGTTTCCGATCTTGGTACCCGACATGTCGAAGACGACGGCCTTGTCGCCGGGGACGAAGTTGCCCGCCCGGTCGACGTCCTTGCTGAAGATCCGGAAGAAGCCGCGGTACGGCATGTACTCGCCGAAGGGCTGCAGGTGCCGCTTGTTGTACGTGGCCCCGGGACCGGTCTTCGGGTCCCAGAGGATGAGCTGGTTCCGCTCGTCACCGTTCTTGTCGGTGACGACGGCCCCCACGGAGATCGGGGCGCCGACCGCCTCGGCGGCCTTCTGGATCTCCTCGTAGGCGTCCATGTTCACGAACGGGTCGATGTCCGAGGAGTTCTCCGGCCACAGCACGAGGTCGGGCTTCTGCACCGTGCCCGCCTTGATCCTGGCGGCCAGCTTCATGGTCTCGCGCACGTGGTAGTCGAGGACGGCCCGTCGCTGGGCGTTGAAGTCGAGGCCCATGCGCGGCACGTTGCCCTGGATGAGCGCCACGCGCGCGGTGCCGGCCTGGGCGTCGTTCGAGACGAGCGGCATGGCGGCCACTCCGGCGATCACCGGTGCGACGGTGCAGACGGCCGCGGCGATGAGGGCGCGGTCACGCAGCGGGCGGGCGCCGCCCTTGCCGCGCGCCGCACTCGTCCCGGTCTCCGCGTGCGCCCCGGTCTCCGTGTCCTTGGCGGGGGCCTCGTCCGTACCGGAAGTCTCGTCAGCCGCCGGAGCCCGTTCCGTGTCGCGCGCCTTCTTCAGGTGGAGCACCCGCAGTACGAGCCCGCCCAGACCGAAGCCGCAGAGCACCACGCCGAAACCGAGCAGCGGGGTGCCGCCCAGGGAGGCGAGCGGCAGGAACACGCCGCTGGGCTGCCCGAAGGCGACCTTGCCCCAGGGGAACCCGCCGAACGGGAACCGGGCGCGCAGCGCCTCGTCCGCGATCCACACGCCGCCGGCCCACAGCGGCCACAGCGGAAGCCGCGACACATAGGCGATGCCCATACCGGCCAGGGCGAGGATCAGCGCCTCGGCGGCGGCGAGCGCCAGCCAGGGCAGCGGGCCGACGTCCACGCCCGTCCAGGACAGCAGCGGCACCAGGTAGGCGAGACCGAAGACGAGACCGAGGCCGAATCCGGCCCGCAGTCGCCGCCCGTGCACGGCGATGCCGAGCAGGGCGAACGCCAGCGGCGCGAGCCACGGCAGCTCGCGCGGCGGGAAGGTGACGTACAGGAGGAGTCCGGCGATCGCCGCGAGGACGACCGGAACGAACCGTCGCAGGCCGGAGCGGCGTGCGGGCTGTGCGTCGGGCTCGTCGGACGGGGCGACGGGAGGTGCGGTGGCGGTCACCCGGGGAGTGTACGGCGCACGCCTGTCCGGCAGTCCGGCCGGGCTTCGGCCGCTCCGGGGCCGGCACGGCGGCACCGGGCGCCGGGCGCGGGCGCGCCTCAGCGGATGCGGGGCGGTTGCTCGTCGGGTGCCCTGCCGACGGAGCGTCCCGCGCCGACCGGCGTGCGCGGTTCCGCCCGCCCGCCCGGCCGGGCCGCCACGGACGGGTGGCCGGGGCCGCAGGTTCAGGCGACAGTCGGCAGCCGTCGGGTCAGGCGGCCGGATCGCGGTACTTCTCCCGATGCTCCTTCAGTCGGTCGGCGGCGGTCCCGCGAAGTCCATCCGGATGTCGACGACCCCCTCGACGGCGCGCGCGAGGCGGGCCGCGACGGGCACCAGGTTGCGGTTGCGCAGGGTGCCGCCGAAGGTGACCACGCCATCGGCCACGGCGACGGTGACGTGCTCCTGCGGGAAGAGGTAGGAGGCCACGGTGTGCCGCACCTCGTCGGCGATGTCCTCGTCGGGGCGGAGGAACACCTTCAGCAGGTCGGAGCGGCTGACGATGCCTTCGAGGACGCCCTCGGCGGAGACGACGGGCAGCCGCTTCATCCTGCGGTGGGCCATGATGCGGGCGGCCTCGGCGAGGGTGGCGTCGGGGTGCACGCACACGGCGGGGCTGCTCATCAGCTCGCCGGCGCTGACCGCGCCCGCCTTGGCCAGGTCGGACAGACGGTGCAGTTGCTCGCGCCGGTCGGGGTCGGTGTCGCGGAACTCCTCCTTGGGCAGCAGATCGGCCGCGGAGACGACCCCGACCACGCGGCTCTCCCCCTCCAGGACCGGGACCGCGTCGACCTTCCACTGGTCCATGATCTCGACGATGTCCTTGAAGAGCGCGTCGCGGCCGACGGCCACGACGGTGTGGGTCATGACGTCACTGACGATGTGCGGGCTGACGCTCACGGCAGCCTCCTCGGGGGCGGTGGGACTCGCTCGACGGTGAGGTCGGGGCAGTGGGTGGAGCGGGTGCGCGCGGTCGGCAGGCGGGTGGCGGGGCCGATCCCACCGCGCCGGTACGGGTCGGGGTGGTCGACACTGACGGACGCGCAGGGGGCGGGCAACGCCGTTTCTCCATACGGGAGATGACGCCTCCGGGGTGCGCGCCGACGAGGACGCCGATGGGGCCGCAGTCCTCCGGTTCGGCGGCGGTGTGCCGCACGAGCGGTCGCTGCGGGGCTGGTCCCGTCCCTCCGGCGACGACGGGCACATCATGCCCGGGCGCCCCTCAAGACCCCGGCCAGTGCCGGACGATCCCCGCGGGCCGACCGTGCCGCAGGCCCGCTTGTGGCACGGGGGCGCCGAGACCGCACCGGGCACGCCGTCATCGCGGGAATCCGCTGCCGTGCGGCGCGTACAGGTCGAGGAGGCGGACGCGGGCCGCGTGCAGCCGGTGGCTGAGCACCTCGCCGACCCAGTGGCCGACCTGACGGCCCAGGTCCGCGTCGGCTTCGCACATGTCGCGCACCAGCGCCGCATCGAACTCGTGGGCGCGCACCGGGCTCGTCGTCGCCGCGCCGAGCTGCCACTGGTGCGGCTCGAACAGCCATGACCAGCCGACGAGTTCGCCGAATCCGAGCAGCTCGATCACCGCGGAACGACGGCCCGGGACGTGCATGTCGAGGGCGACCGTCCCGGAGCGGATGATCCAGAAACGGTCGGCGCGGCCGCCCTCCTCGAACAGCCGGGAGCCCTCGGGGAAGTTCACCTGCCGCGCCACGCTCATCAGACGCCCTCGGTGTGCGGCGGGGAGTGCCTGCCCCATCCGCGGGGTGGTCGTCGCGATCATCGTCCTGCCTCCTTCGCGAGCGCGGTCACTTCTTCGGTGATGCCGAGGCCGACGGGGCACCAGGTGATGCGGCGTCGAACTGGTCCTGCCACGTGTGGAGTTGGTGGATGGGCCACGACCGGTGGCGGCTGCGCGGCGTCGGCCCGCCATGTCCACCGTGGGCCTCCGGAGCGGCCCGCGGCAGGGGCCGAACGACCCGCGCAGCGGGACCGGATCGCCCCTCCACCCGGCGCGCGCCCGGTGCCAGCGTGAGCACGACGGCCCCGACGGGGCCCGCCCGTGAGGAGACGAGAACCGTGGAACGTCCTCTGATCATCGGGGTCGACGGGTCGCAGCCGAGCCTCCGGGCGCTGGACTGGGCGGTCGACGAGGCCGTTCGCCGCGACGACACGCTGCGGGTGCTGCACGCCTCCCGGTGGGACCGCTACGAGGTCCGCCAGGCCTCCTTCGGCACGGACCGCGACGCCCTGCAGCGGTACGCGGAACGCGTCGCCGCGCAAGCCGTCGCACGGGCACACGAACGCGCCCCCGGGCTCAAGGTCGCCGCCGAGGTGGTGCCGCACGATCCGGCCACCGCGCTGATCGAGGCGTCGCACGACGCGGGTGTGCTGGTGGTCGGCAGCCGTGGGCACGGCACGTTCACCGGGCTGCTGCTCGGCGGGGTCGGCCTGCCGGTGGCCGCGCACGCACAGTGCCCGGTCGTCGTCGTACGGGGCGAGGACGAGAACGTACGGGGCGATCGCGGTCAGGTCGCTCTCGGCATCGGGGATCCCGAACGGGCCGCCGCGGCGACCGGGTTCGCGTTCCGGGCCGCCGAGCTGCGCGGGGCACGGCTTCTCGCGCTGCGCGCCTGGCGCTGCCCCGCCCACGAGCTGCCCGACTACCCGACGGACGACAGCGGGGCCCATGTGGTGCACGCGGAGAACGAGTTGGCGGCCGCCCTGCACGATCCCGCCGAGCGGTACCCCTCGGTGCCGGTGCGGGCCGTGCAGGAGGAAGGGCGGGCGCGCGACGTCCTGGTGTCGGCGTCCGCCCGGTCCGACCTGCTGGTGGTCGGCGCCCGGCGGCGCAGAAGCGGAGTCGGGCTGCAGCTCGGCCCGGTCGGCCATGCCGTACTGCACCACTCCGCGTGCCCCGTCGCGGTCGTCCCGCACGACTGACCGCCCCGGCCCGGAACCCCCGCGCCGCGCCCGAACTCCCCTGTCCCCGAGACCCTTTCCGGAGGATCCCGATGGCGAAGGACCCGACGAAGCACCAGCTGGCCGCGCTCGACGCGCACTGGCGCGCCGCCAACTACCTGGCGGTGGGCCAGATCTATCTGCTCGACAATCCGCTGCTCACCCGGCCGCTGGCGGCCGAGCACATCAAGCCGCGACTGCTCGGCCACTGGGGCACCTCGCCCGGCCTCAACCTCGTCCACACCCACGTCAACCGCGCCGTCAAGGCGCGCGACCTGGACGCCCTGTACGTCTGGGGGCCGGGGCACGGCGGCCCCGCGGTGCTGGCCAACACCTGGCTCGACGGCAGCTACACCGAGGTGTACCCGGACGTGCCGCGGGACGCCGTCGGGATGCGGCGGCTGTTCCGGCAGTTCTCCTTCCCCGGCGGCGTCCCGAGCCATGTCGCGCCCGAGACCCCCGGCTCGATCCACGAGGGCGGCGAGCTGGGCTACTCCCTGGCCCACGCCTACGGGGCGGCCTTCGACAACCCCGGCCTGCTGGTGCCGTGCGTGGTCGGCGACGGCGAGGCCGAGACGGGTCCGCTCGCCGCTTCCTGGCACTCCACCAAGTTCCTCGACCCGGTGCACGACGGGGCGGTCCTGCCGATCCTCCACCTCAACGGCTACAAGATCGGCAATCCGACCGTGCTGTCCCGGCTGCCCGAGGCCGAACTCGACGAGCTGCTGCGCGGATACGGTCATGAACCCGTCCACGTCACCGGACGCCAGCCGGCGCGTGTGCACCGGGAGTTGGCCCAGGCGCTCGACCGCTGTCTGGACCGGATCGCGCGGATCCAGCACGAGGCCCGCACGGCGGGCGCCACCGCACGACCGCGCTGGCCGATGATCGTGCTGCGCACCCCGAAGGGCTGGACGGGCCCGCGGACCGTGGACGGGGAGCCGGTCGAGGACACCTGGCGCTCGCACCAGGTGCCGCTCGCGAACGTGCGCGAGAACCCCGAGCACCTGGCCCAGCTGGAGAAGTGGCTGCGCTCGTACCGGCCCGAGGAGCTCTTCGACGCGCAGGGCCGGCCCACTCCCCTGGTGCTGGAACACGTCCCCGACGGCAACCGCCGTGCGGGCGCGAACCCGCACGCCAACGGGGGTCTGCTGACCAGGCGGCTGCCGATCGCCCCGCTCGAGCGCTTCGCCGTACCCGTCGACAAGCCGGGCGCCGCACTCCACGAGCCGACCCGGGTGCTCGGCGATCTGCTCGCCCAGGTCGTACGGGACACAGCGCGGCGCCGCGACTTCCGCGTGGTCGGCCCGGACGAGACCGCGTCCAACCGGCTCCAGGCCCTGTTCGACGTGACGGGGAAGGCGTGGCAGGCCGGGACCAGGCCCACCGACGAACACCTGGCGAGGGACGGCCGCGTCATGGAGGTGCTGTCGGAACACCTGTGCCAGGGCTGGCTCGAGGGATATCTGCTCACCGGACGGCACGGCGTGTTCTCCTGCTACGAGGCGTTCGTGCACATCGTCGACTCGATGGTGAACCAGCACATCAAGTGGCTGAAGACGGCACGGCGGCTGGCCTGGCGGCGCCCGGTCCCCTCGCTCAACTATCTGCTCACCTCACACGTGTGGCGCCAGGACCACAACGGCTTCTCGCACCAGGACCCCGGTTTCGTCGACCACATCCTCAACAAGAGCCCCGATGTCGTCCGGGTGTACCTGCCGCCGGACGCCAACACGCTGTTGTCCGTCGCCGAGCATGTTCTGCACAGCCGCGACTACGTCAATGTGATCGTCGCCGGGAAGCAGCCGTGCTTCGACTGGCTCTCCCTGGACGAGGCCCGCGCCCACTGCGCGCGGGGCGCCGGCATCTGGGAGTGGGCGGGCACGGAGAACGGTTCCGGGGAGCCGGACGTCGTCCTCGCCTGCGCGGGGGACGTGCCCACCCAGGAGGTCCTCGCCGCCGCCGGCCTGCTGCGCCGGCACCTGCCGGAGCTGACGGTCCGTGTCGTCAACGTCGTCGACATGACCCGGCTGATGCCGCGCGACGACCACCCGCACGGCATGGCCGACTTCGAGTACGACGCCCTGTTCACCCCCGACAAACCCGTCATCTTCGCGTACCACGGCTATCCCTGGCTGATCCACCGGCTCGTCTACCGCCGCGCGGGGCACCGCCAGCTCCATGTACGCGGCTACAAGGAGTCGGGCACCACGACCACACCGTTCGACATGGTCGTGCGCAACGACCTCGACCGCTTCCGCCTCGTCATGGACGTCATCGACCGGGTGCCCGGCCTCGCCGTGCGCGCGGCCGCGGTCCGCCAGGAGATGGCCGACGCCCGGACCCGGCACCAAGCCTGGATCCGCGAGCACGGCACCGATCTGCCCGATGTCGCAGCCTGGTCCTGGACCGGCTGACCCGCGCCTTGAGGAGGTCCGCCTCATGTCATCCCTGTCCGAGCGCCCGATCACCGCCGGCATCGACGGCTCCGCCGAGAGCCGCGACGCCGCCGACTGGGCCGCCCGTGAAGCCGTGCGGCACGGTCTGCCGCTGCGCCTGCTGCACGCGGGTCCCGGCACGGCCGCGCCGTCGGGACTGCCGGAGCTGGACGCCCCGGCCGAGCGGGCGGCCGCGGCCCTGCACGATCTGCCCCGCCAGCTCTCCTACGCCCACCCGGCGCTGGAGATCCGGTTCGGGCACACCGACGGAGCGCCGGTCCCCGTGCTCCTCGACGCCGCCGCCTCGTCGACGATGCTGGTGCTCGGCTCCCGCGGCCTCTCCGGGTTCACCGGCTTCCTCGTGGGCTCGGTGGCGGCCGCCGTCTGCGCCCGCGCCACCGGCCCGGTCGCGCTGGTCAGGGCCGGGCAGCGCCCCGAGGACGAGCGCACGGGGCCCGTCCCCGCGCCCTACCGGCCCGTGCTGGCCGGCCTGGACCTCGCGCACCCGGGCGACGATCTGCTCACCCATGCCTTCGAGGCGGCGGCGGTGCGCGGCATGGAACTCCAGGTGCTGCACGCCTGGACCCTGCCGGCCCTGCACGACTACGCGCCCGGGACGACACCGCCCGGCGACGCCGCGGGTGCCGAGACCGAACGCTTCCGGGCGCTGCACGCGACGCTCCTGCCCTGGCGGCACAAGTTCCCCGAGATACGGGTCGTGGAGCGGCTGGAGTACGGGCACCCGGCCCACCATCTGCTCATGGCGGCCGAGACCGCGGGGCTCGTGCTCATCGGGCGTCGTACGACGGCCGGGGCCCGCCTGGGCCATGTCGCCCACACCCTGATCCACCGCACGAAGTGCCCGGTGCTGCTGGTGCCGCACGACTGAGGAGCGGGGTTCCCTCCCCCCGTCCCGTCCCCGTCTACCGCTTCCGCGGCCGGTCTCCGGCGTCGGCGGGTCGTCCGGCCAGGACGGCCCGGCGGCGCCGGTACTCGTCCTCGTCGATGTCGCCGCGGGCGAACCGTTCGTCGAGGATCGTCCCGGGTGCGGCCTCCCCCGGCGGCACGGTGCGCTCCGGGCGGGACAACGCCCGGAAGGAGAGCACGGCGATCACGCCCACGAGCAGCCAGAAGAGCAGCATCCCCGCCGACATCGCGAACCAGGCCCAGCCACCGGCCTGTCCGTTCCAGAACATCACGGTCGCTCACTCCCTCACGGGCCCAGAGCACCAGAGGCCGGGCGCCCCCGGTACCTGCGCCTCGCTTCCACGGTGGCCCCGAACTCCCAGGCCCGCCATGGGCCGAAAGGGGCAACGCCGCCCGGCCCACCGGCCGGGGCGGGACCGGCCGGATCCCATGATGCGTGCACACCCCATGGGTTACCGTGCGCCGATGACGACGACGCCGGCGACCTCCGCCATCGGCCCCGACTTCGACATCCCTGTGGAGAAGCGGTACTTCGAGGACTACGTGCCCGGCGCGAGCTACCGGTACGGGAGCATCGCCGTGACCGAGGCGGACATCCTCCGGTTCGCCGGGGAGTTCGATCCGCAGAGCATCCACACCGACCCGGTCGCCGCCGCGGCCGGGCCCTTCGACGGCCTCATCGCCAGTGGCTGGCACACCGCGTCGGTGATGATGCGGCTCTACGCCGACCACTACGTCAGCGCGATCGCCAGTCTGGCCTCGCCCGGCATCGACACCCTGCGCTGGACCCGCCCGGTCCGGCCCGGGGACCGGCTGTCGATCCGTACGACGATCCGCGAGGCCCGGCTGTCGCGCTCGAAGCCGGACCGCGGCATCGTGCACACCGACGTCGAGGTGCTCAACCAGCACGACGAGACCGTGCTCACGCTCACCGCGATGAATCTGCTGCGCAGCCGCGACGCCGGCTGACCCGCACCGCAGCACCGGCGGAACCGAGCCAGGAACGTTCCTGCGCAACTGCGGTCCAAAGCGCCGCACCAGCCGTTACCGTGTGCCCGAGTCCCCGACGCCGTGCCGGATCCGGCCATCGCGTGCGGGGCCCGTCTCAGTCGGGGGGCGACGGGGTTGGGATCAACGGGGTGGTCCACGAGTGCCGGGCCGGGAGTGGACCGGCGGCGGCGCGGGGTGTCGGACGTCGTCGGCGTCGCCGTGCTAGGCGGCTGCGCGACCTGGTCACTGATCACGGCGACCGCGCGGGCGGGCCGCCCCGAAGGGGTGCTGCTCGCGGTGCTGGCCGTCGCCGCGGGGTACGCGGGCGGGCGGATCGCCGGTGGGCTCGCCCCGGTCGCCACGTCCTGCGCGGTCGCGGCCGGCGGTCTGGCCTTGGCCGTGGCGTCCCCGCAGGCGGTGCCCGCGCCGAACACCGCGGCGCCGCCGGGCGGCGCCGGGGCGACGGCCGCGCTGCTCGTCCTGTCGACGGGCGCGCTGAGCTGTGCGGCCTGGGCGGCGCGGAACCGGCGCCTGCGGACCACGCTGCACCTGCTGTCCGCCGGCACCGTCGCGGTGGGTGCGCTGGCCGGATCCGGCGCGGGGGCGGCGGCGAGCGGCGTCGTCGTGCTGTGCGCGCTCGCCTCGGCCCGGCTGCGGCGCCGGGCGGGAGCGCTCGCGGGACTCGGCGTCGGCACGGCCGCGGTGGCGGGGCTCGGTATCGCGCTCGCCGACGGCGCCCTGCCCTCGGGACCGGCGTCGTTCCTGGAGGGCGAGCTGTCCGAGCGCCGCGTCCAGCTGTGGCACCGGGCGCTCGACCTGGCCGCGTCCGACCCGTCGCTCGGGGCGGGGCCGGGCCGGTTCGCGGACTTCGGCACCGCGTCCACCCTGTCCGCGGGATCATCGGCCCCGGACGCCCGACCGCACTCGGCGGTGCTTCAGGTCGCGGCGGAACAGGGCTTCATCGGGCTCGCGCTGCTCACGGCCGCGTACTGCTGGCTGCTGTACGTGCTGTGGCGCTCGGCCCGTCCGACGCCGGTGGTGCTCACGGCCGGTGCGGCCCTGACGGCGGTGGCGATGCTGGCGACGGTCGGCAACGCGCTCAGTTTCACGGCCGTGACGGCGGGCGCGGGGCTGCTCGCGGGCATCGCCACCGCCGTCCCGTTCGGCGACGAACCGCCGGACGACGACGCGGCCGCCCCGGAGTTCGTCCGGGACGGCCGCGGCTGATCGGTCGTGGAGCGGCGGGGCGTCAGGCCACCGGCCGCGCGGGCGACGGCTTCAGCCGGTCGCGGATGTGGCGCACCGCGCTCTCCGCGTCGTCGACGGTCACCGTGAACTTCCGGCCGTCGCCGAGGCTGAGCACCACGCCCTCGCCGCGCCGTACGACGACGGCCGTGCCGATCTCGGGACGCCAGCGGTAACCCCAGCCGCCCCACTGGCGCGGGGTGACGCGCGGTGCGAAGTCGGCGTCGACGACATGGGCGAGCGGGATCCGGCGGCGCGGCAGTCCGACGTGACCGCAGCGCACCTCGAGGTGGTCCTTGTCGACCTTCACCGCGACGTGCAGGAAGGCGAGGGTGCCGAAGAGCACGAGCAGGCCGACCGCGATCAGCCCGACCACGGACATCGCCAGAGCGGCGATACCGGTGGCCCAGGAGCTGTCCACGGCGAGCTCGATGCCGAGGGCCAGGCAGGCGAAGCCGCCCAGGGCCAGCAGCCACTGCACACGATTGTGTGCGTGGCCGGTCCAGATCTCGGTCACCCGGTCGGACGTGCGTCGCCCGGGGGCTGCGTCGGCGGCGTCTTTCCTCATGCGTTCGAGACTACTCATGTTCCGCCGCCGCGGCACCGCCTCGCGGAGAGTCACTGCTCCGGACCGGTGCCCAGGGTCACCCGGCGTGGCTGACGGCCTGCAGCGCCCGGCCCTCGGCGTAGGTGAGCGCCGCCTGCGGAAGCGTTTCCGCGCGACCGCTGAGGAGCACCGTGAGTCCGCTGTGCCCGGTCGTGGCGCGGGCCCGGTCGCCGGCCCTGCGCAGCGCCTGCGCGGCGACGGCGCCCGCGCTGCCGTACAGCGTCAGCGGCTCGGCGCCGGGCTGCTGCAGCGCCGCGCGGATACGCTCCGCCACCAGCTCGTAGTGGGTGCAGCCGAGGACGACGGTCCGCACGTCACGCGGAGTGAGCGCGGCGGCGGCCGCGACGGTCCGGTCGATGGCGTCCTCGTCGGCCCACTGCACGGCGTCGGCGAGCCCCGGGCAGGGCACCTCGGTGACCTCGACTCCGGCGGCGAAGTCGCGGATCAGGCCACGCTGGTACGGGCTGCCGGTGGTGGCCGGCGTGGCCCAGATCGCGACGGGGCCGCCACCCGACGCCGCGGGCTTGATCGCGGGGACGGTGCCGATGACGGGGATCTCCGGCTCCAGGCGGGCCCGGACCGCGGGCAGGGCGTGCACGGACGCCGTGTTGCAGGCGATGATCAGGGCGTCGGGGCGGTGTGCGGCGGCGGCCTCGCAGACGGCCAGCGCCCGCTCGGTGACGTCCTGCGGGGTGCGCGGGCCCCAGGGCATGCCGTCCGGGTCCGAGGAGAGCACGAGATCGGCGTCGGGCCGCAGGCTCCGTACCGCGGCGGCGGCCGCGAGCAGTCCGATTCCCGAGTCCATGAGCGCGATCTTCACCCGGAAACCATAGACGATGGCTCCGACAGAACCGCGCCGGTGGGGCAGACTGCGGCGGATGGACGTCGTTGTGTGGATCACCGCGGCCGGGCTCGCCGCATGGCTGTGGCTGCTGCTGTGCCAGGGGTTCTTCTGGCGCACCGATCTGCGGCTGCCGCCGCGCACCGATCCGGGGCACTGGCCGGACGTCTGTGTGGTGGTCCCGGCCCGTGACGAGGCGGAGGTGCTGCCCGAGAGCCTGCCCTCGCTCCTGGCCCAGGAGTACCCGGGGAACGCGGAGATCTTCCTGATCGACGACGGCAGTTCGGACGGCACCGGCGCGCTGGCCCGCGCCCTGTCCGACCGGCACGGCGGGCTCCCGCTGACGGTCGACTCCCCCGGCGAACCGCCCGCGGGCTGGACCGGGAAGCTGTGGGCGGTGCGGCACGGCATCACGCTGGCACGCGCGCGTGGCCCGGAGTTCCTGCTCCTGACCGACGCGGACATCGCCCATGAGCCGGAGAGCCTGCGGGAGTTGGTGGCGTCGGCCCGCACGGGCGGTTTCGACCTGGTGTCGCAGATGGCGAGGCTGCGGGTGGCGAGCGGGTGGGAGCGGCTGGTCGTGCCGGCCTTCGTGTACTTCTTCGCCCAGCTGTACCCGTTCCGCCGGATCGCCGACCCCGGGTCGCGCACGGCCGCGGCGGCGGGCGGCTGCGTCCTGCTGAGCACCGAGGCGGCCGAACGGGCCCGGATCCCGGACGCCATCCGGCAGGCGGTCATCGACGACGTGTCGCTCGCGCGGGCGGTGAAGCGCTCCGGCGGCCACATCTGGCTCGGCCTCGCCGAACACGTGGACAGCGTGCGCCCCTACCCGCGGCTGACGGACCTGTGGCGCATGGTGTCGCGCTCCGCGTACGCGCAACTGCGGCACAACCCGCTGGTGCTGCTGGGCACCGTGCTCGGACTGGCGCTGGTCTATCTGGTGCCGCCCGCCGCCGTGTTCCTCGGCCTGGTGGCGCGCAACGGCCCCGTGGCGCTCCTCGGCGGCCTCGCGTGGGCGGTGATGACGGCGACGTACATCCCGATGCTGCGCTACTACCGGCAGACCCTGTGGCTGGCGCCCCTGCTGCCGTTCACCGCGTTCCTGTACCTCCTCATGACGGTGGACTCCGCGGTGCAGCACTACCGGGGGCGGGGCGCGGCGTGGAAGGGCCGGACGTACGCCCGGCCGGACGCCACGTCCTGACCTCCCCCGGCGCCTCCTACTTGCGGCCCGGGGTCCAGTTCATGCCCCAGCCGTAGGCGCGGTCCACGGTGCGCTGCGGGCTGACGCCCCGCTCGGGCACCAGGTAGCGGGCCTCGCGCTGCACGGTCAGGTCGTGGCCGTCGTTGGTGATGAGCGCGAGCGCGCACACGGTGGAGGGGACCGTGCACTCGTCCAGGGAGAAGTCGATCGGGGCCCCGCCCAGGGGCGCGAGGGTGACCGTGGCGTGGAGGTCGGCGAAGCTGCGCGCGCCTTCGTAGATGGTCACGAAGATGAGCACGCGGCGCAGCGCGTTCTTGTGGTCGAGGTTGATCGTGAGGTTCTCACCGGTGGCCACGCCGCCGGTGCGGTCGTCGCCGTCGAGATGGATGTACGGGGGCTGGTGCAGCGATCCGAAGGCGTTGCCCAGCGCCTGGACGACGCCCTTGCGGCCGTCGGTGAGTTCGTACAGGGCGCACAGGTCGAGATCGAGGTCGCGGTGGCGGGCGGTCGCCCGGCCGCGCTTGCTGCCCCAGCCGCTGAACTGCTTGCGCACCTCCCAGTTGAGGTTCACGCGCATCGCGCCCGAGGTGCCGCCCTGCTTGGCCAGGGACACCGAGGGGGCGGCCTTGGTGAGCGTCACCTTGGTGAGCCGGACCGGCCCGGAGGGGGCGGGCGGTGCCGTGGGCATCGGCGGCGGGGCGATCGTCGCCCGCGGCTCGTCGACGGTGATCCCGTAGTCGGTGGCCAGCCCGGCCAGGCCGCTGTCGTAGCCCTGGCCGACGGCGCGGAACTTCCAGGCGCCCTGCCGGCGGTACAGCTCCCCCAGGACGAACGCCGTCTCGACCGAGGCGTCCGTGCTGTCGAAGCGGGCGAGTTCGGCGCCTGAGGCCGCGTCGAGGACGCGGATGTGCAGGCCGGGGACCCGGCCGAAGGCGCCGCCGTCGGCCGACGCGGCGAGGACGACCCGCTCGATGGCCGGCTCCACACGCGCGAGATCCACGGACAGCGTGTCCGTCACCTCACCGCCCGTGGTCGTCTTGCCTTCGTGCCGGACCGCGCCGGACGCGTGGGCGGGCTGGTTGTAGAACACGAAGTCCGCGTCCGAGCGGACCTTTCCGGAGGCGAGCAGGAGCGCCGAGGCGTCCGCGTCGGGCACGCCGGGGCCGCCGCGCCATCCCAGCTCGACGCGTACCGCCGAAGCCCGCACGGGGACGTTCGTTCCCTTGCCCATGGTCATGTCTGCCCCCTTCACGGGCGAATTTGTTACCGCCGAGAACTCGGCCCTTACACGAATCTAACGCCGCACAACGACCGTTTTTGCCGAGTTCGCTCGCATTGGGGACGCACGGTCACACCCGACACGCAAAAGAACCCTCTTATCGGGCTACCCCATCGACCACATCGTGGGCTTAACTTATGTGCCATGACCTCCCCCCGCTCCACCTATGGCGGCGGTTACTACTCCGCGCCGTCCTTCCCGGACACCCCGATCTACGACTCCCTCGTCGCCGAGCGGGGCACACCCCAGATCGCCCCGATCCGGGTCCCCTCCGCGTACGACACCGGAAGCCATCTTCCCGCGCTTCCGGCCGCGTTGCCCGCCCTGCCGTCCGGTCCCTCCGCTCCGGCGCCGCAGTACGGCTATCCGCACCAGCAGTCCGCGCAGATGCAGCCGGCCCAGATGCAGCCCGCGCAGATGCAGGCGGCGCCGACCGCGTACATCCCGCAGCAGACGAGCGCGCCGCGCGGCTACCAGGCCCCGCAGCAGCACCAGCCGCAGCGGCAGGCCCCCGGCACCGGCTACGAGGCGATGCGCCCGGCCGCGCCGCGTCCCGCGCCCGCGCCGTACGAGGATCCGTACAACCGTCAGCAGTACCGCGGTTACTGATCCGGACGGCCCGCACATGGGGTTGTCGGTGCCTGCTGGCAGGATGGTCCCATGTCGCAGCAGCCTGTGCTCAGTTCGATCCATGTCTACCCGCTGAAGGCGGTTCGGGGGCACGCACCGCGCGAGGCGGTCGTGGAGCCGTGGGGGCTGGCGGGAGACCGGCGCTGGGTCCTGGTCGACGCGGCGAACAAGATCGTCACGCAGCGGCCGCATCCGCGCCTCGCGCTGGCCGCCGCCGACCTGCTGCCCGGCGGCGCCGTCCGGCTGTCCGCGCCCGGGAAGCGGCCGCTGACGGTCGAGGTGCCCGAGCCGGGCCCGACGGCCACCATCGAGGTCTGGCGCGACAAGGTGGAGGCCGTGCCCGCGGCGGACGCGGCGCACGCCTGGTGGAGCACCTGCCTGGGCACCGAGGTCCGCCTCATGCACCTCGACGATCCGGCCACCCGCCGTCCGGTCGATCCCGCCTACGCCCGGCCCGGCGAGACGGTCAGCTTCGCCGACGGCTACCCCCTGCTGCTCACCGCACTCTCCTCCCTCGACGCCCTCAACTCCCTCATCGCCCAGGGAGATCACGCGGACGAGGGCCCCCTTCCCATGAACCGTTTCCGGCCGAATGTGGTCGTCTCGGGCACTTCCCCCTGGGCCGAGGACGACTGGACGCGCATCGCGATAGGCGAGGTCACGTTCCGCGTCACCAAGAAGAGCGGCCGCTGCGTGGTGACCACCACGAACCAGGAGACCGCGGAGCGTGGCAAGGAGCCGCTGCGCACCCTCGCCCGGCACCGGCGCTTCGGCGACCAGTTGTGCTTCGGGACGAACCTGGTGCCGGAGTCGCCCGGCACGGTCCGGCTCGGGGATCCGCTCACCGTCGTCGAATAGCGTCGAATAACCGTCACCCGGATGGGGAACCCGGCGGCGCGACAGACTCGTTGAGGGACAATGGCAGTGCCGGAGACACCGGCGAGCCGGTCGGGCGGGGCGAGGCCCTCTCTCTTCGCTCCACCCGCGCGAAGGCGTTGCCGTTCGTGGCGAGGACGGACGTGGAAGGGGGTGCAGGCTGTGCGGGCGGTCACCGGAATCTGGCGCTGGCGGCACAATCCACTGCGCCGCGGCACCGATCTTGCCGAGGCGTGGGTCGCGCTGATCGCACTGGTCCTCATCGTCGTCGCCGCGCCCGTCGCCGGCGTGGTGGCGGGCTCCCTCTCCCGTGACGCGCTGTACCGCTCGGTGGACGAGCAGCGCAGCCTGCGTCACGAGATCACGGCGACGGTCGTACGCAAAGTGGCGCAGCCTCCCCTCGACTCCGACCCCGAGACCTCGACCGCGCGGGACGCGCACAGTCGCGTCGTCGCGACCTGGACGGCGCCGGACGGCACGGCACACCGCGACCGGGTCGTCGCCGCGCTCCAGTCCCCGCACCGCGGGGACACGTTCCCGCTGTGGACCGACGAGCAGGGCCGTGTGGTCGGCCGCCCGCTCGACCGGACGACGGCGGCGACCCACGCGGTGCTGGCCGGTTTCGGCACGGCCGTCGCCGTCGCCGGTCTCTTCGAGGGCACGCGCAGGATGGTCGTGTGGCGGATGGTCCGTCGCCGGTACGCGCGCTGGGACCACGCCTGGGACATAGCGGGCCCCGACTGGGGCAGGACCGGCACGGGCAGCTGACAGGGTCGCGACTCCGGTCAACTGCCGTGCTCCGCGCGCGCTACGGTGGACCCACCTTTCTCAGGAAGAACGCCCGTCAGGGCGTGAGCAGGACCCGCGTACGACGAGGTGGGGGCACAGCACCGTTATGGCACAGGGCACGGTCCAGGTGACGCACACCGGCACATCACGGTGGCGGCGCCGCACAGGTGAGTACGCGTCGTTGGCCGCCGCTCTCGAAGCGGCCGGAGACGGCGACGTGCTGACCGTCGCCCCGGGCACGTACCGGGAGAATCTGATCGTGCAGCGCGCGGTGACGCTGCGCGGTCCCGAGGGCTCCCCCGGGTCGGTGCGCATCGCGCCGGTCGACGGGGTGCCGCTGACCGTCCGTGCGTCGGCGACGGTGCAGGACCTGCACGTGGAGGGCCAGGACTCGGCGGCGCCCGCGCTCCTCGTCGAGGAGGGCGCGCCGGAGCTGATCGACGTACGGGTGGTGACCCGCTCCGCGTCCGGCATCGAGGTGCGCGGCGGGGCCCGCCCGACCGTGCGGCGCTGCACCGTCGACAATCCCGGCGGGATCGGCATCGCCGTGCTGGACGGCGGGGGTGGTGTCTTCGAGGAGTGCGAGGTCGTCGCGGCCGGGCAGGCCGGGGTGGCGGTGCGCGGCGGCGCCCACCCGCGTCTGGAGCGCTGCCGGATTCACCACGCCTCCGGTTCCGGACTCTCGGCGACGGGCGAGCACAGCGGTCTGGAGGCCGTGGGCTGCGAGATCTACGAGATCAAGGGCTCGGGCGTGCAGATCACCGGCCGGGCCGCCGCCCATCTGACCAACTGCGACGTGCACCGCACCACGGCCGACGGTGTCACCCTCGACACGGACGCGGTGCTCACCCTGGCGGACTGCCACATCCACGACATCCCGGAGAACGCGGTGGACCTGCGCTCCCGGTCCGTCCTGACGCTGACGCGGTCCACGGTCCGCCAGTTCGGGCGCAACGGCCTGTCGGTGTGGGACCCGGGCACGCGCGTGGACGCCAATCAGTGCGAGATCCATGACAGCACGGGCGACTACCCGGCGGTGTGGGTCAGCGACGGCGCGACCGCCGTCCTCGACGCGTGCCGGGTGCACGACGTGCCGGACGCGCTCTTCGTGCTGGACCGCGGCTCGCGCGTGGACGTCGTCGACAGCGACCTGTCGCAGGTGCGCAACACGGCGGTGTCGGTGAGCGACGGGGCCACGGCGCAGCTGGACGACTGCCGGATCCGGGAGGCGGCCACCGGCGCCTGGTTCCGCGACCACGGCAGCGGCGGCACGCTGGCCAACTGCACGGTCGACGCGATCCAGACGGGCGTCATCGTCACCAAGGGCGCCGACCCGACCATCGACCGCTGCACGGTGACGTCCCCCGCGGAAGCCGGTTTCTACGTCTCCGCGGGCGGCCGGGGCACGTTCCAGGGCTGCCGGGTGACGGGCAGCGAGGGGTACGGCTTCCATGTCATCGACGGCTGCCGTACGACGCTCAGGAAGTGCCGTACGGAGCGGTGTTCGCGGGGTGGTTACGAGTTCTCCGAGGACGGCCCGGTCGTCGAGGAGTGCACGAGCGACGAGAGCGGCGGGATAAGGCCCGGGGCGTCCGCCGCCGCGCAGCCGGCCGTGCAGACGCAGTCCGCGACGCAGACCGTGGGCCTGCTCAGCCAGGTTCCCGACCAGCGGGCCGAGGTGCCCGCCGAGGAGCCGCCCTCCCGCACGTCGCAGGCCGTGCTCGGGGAACTCGACACCCTGGTGGGCCTGGAGAGCGTCAAGCGCGAGGTGCGGGCGCTCACCGACATGATCGAGGTGGGCCGCAGACGCCAGGAGGCCGGTCTCAAGGCGGCCTCGGTGCGTCGGCACCTGGTGTTCACCGGCTCCCCCGGCACCGGCAAGACGACGGTGGCCCGGCTGTACGGCGAGATCCTGGCCTCCCTCGGCGTCCTGGACAAGGGGCATCTCGTGGAGGTGTCCCGGGTCGACCTGGTCGGCGAGCACATCGGCTCGACCGCGATCCGCACCCAGGAGGCGTTCCAGCGGGCCCATGGCGGCGTGCTGTTCATCGACGAGGCGTACGCCCTCTCCCCCGAGGACTCGGGCCGCGACTTCGGCCGTGAGGCGATCGACACGCTGGTGAAGCTCATGGAGGACCAGCGGGACGCGGTCGTCGTGATCGTCGCCGGCTACACGGCGGAGATGGAGCGGTTCCTGTCGGTCAACCCCGGTGTGGCGTCCCGCTTCTCACGGACCATCACCTTCTCCGACTACGTGCCCGAGGAGCTGCTGCGGATCGTGGAGCAGCAGACGGACGAGCACGAGTACCGGCTCGGCACCGGGACGTCGGAAGGGCTCCTGAAGTACTTCACGGCGCTCCCGAAGGGCCCGGCGTTCGGCAATGGCCGCACGGCCCGGCAGACGTTCGAGTCGATGGTGGAGCGGCATGCGGGGCGGGTCGCCCAGCTCGGCGAGCCGAGCACGGACGACCTCACGCTCCTCTACCCGGAGGACCTGCCCGAGCTGCCTTGACCTCGAGTACGCGGCGTGGGCACCGCGTGCTTGAGGCGGGCCAGCAGGCGGGCCCGCTCCTCGGCGAAGACCGGGTCCGCCTGGTAGTCGCCGTGGCCCAGGATCGGGGCGGGCAGCGGGTGCTGCTCGGTGCGGCCGTAGGCGAGCGGGTCCAGAAGGGCGGGGTGGTCGACCGTGGGGCCGCAGTCGCCCGGCAGGCCGATCGGGCCGCCGATGGGGTCGGTCTCGCGGTGCAGGTTCCGCCAGCAGTCGACCTGGCGGTGCAGGGACGCCAGGGCCGCCGGGCCGAACTGGGCGGGGAACCAGCGCCCGTACAGCCGCTCCAGGGGCGAGCCGTAGGTGAGCAGACCGACGCGTCGGCGCACCGACGGCGGCAGTTGCCAGGCGGCCGCCGCCGCGAGGACGCTGCCCTGTGAGTGGCCGGAGAGGATGAGCCGGCCGCCGGTCGTCCGGGTCCAGCTCGCCATCCGCCAGGTCAGGTCGGGCACCGCGCGTTCCGCGTAGCAGGGCGGTGCGAAGGGGTGGGCGGCGCGCGGCCAGAAGGTGCCGACGTCCCAGAGGATGCCGATGGTGCGGCGGGCGGCGGGGTCCTTGTAGGCACGGCGGCCCCAGGTCACGAACAGTATGAAGCCGGCTCCGATCAGCCAGGAGCCGAGCGCCTGCGCGGTGTCGGCGGCGCCCTCCAGGAGGGGGAACGTGCCCTCCGCGGCGGTTCCGGGGACCTTGCCGGTGGCCCACGCCCCGGCGACGGCCAGACCGCCGAGGAGCAGGGCCACGGCCGAGACCACACCGATGATCACGGGGGCCCGGTCGGTGAGGGCGGCACGCGCGCGCGTGCCCGCGATGGCCGACGTGCGGGCGGCGTCCGGGCGTTCCCCGGTCCCGTCGGCGTGCTCGTCCAGGTGGTAGTCGGCCTCGACCCGGACCGTCTCGGCCTTCTTCCTGCGGGCCGTGCGCACGGCGAGGACGGCGCACAGGACGGCGAGGACGACCAGCAGCGGCGGGATGACGGACGCCTGCCAGGACAGCAGGACGGGCGGGCCCGGGATCAGGCCGCTGGTGCCGTCCAGCCAGTCGGCGACGCGCTGCGCGATGCCGCCCGTCATCACCCCGCCGAGCGCGCAGGCCAGCATCGCGGTGGCGGGTCCGCCGAGGCCCCGCAGGGCGGTGCGGCGGTCGGCGGCCGTGCGGTAGATCGCCCTGGCCACCACGGCGAGTACCAGCACGAGCACCACCTGGGCGAGCGCGATCCCGCCGAACGCGGCGTCGCCCGGCAGCCGCCCCGAGGAGTGCCAGTGCGGGCGGGACCAGCCCGCGTACACCAGGGTCAGGGCGAGCAGGGTGAGCGCTCCGTACGGCAGGACGCGGACCAGGGTGCGGTCCAGGTCGAGGTCGAGCCGGTCCTCGGTGCGGCCGCGCAGGACGACGACGGCGAGGACCGCGACGAGGCCCGCGGCCAGGGCGCCGACGAAGACCTGTCCCAGGACGTCGAGGAGTACGGGGCCGCCGGCCCGGTGGTCGTAGCGGGCGGCCGACGTGCCGACGGCCGCGGCCACGGTCAGCAGCCCCGCGGCGGTGTGCGCGGCGCGCAGCCGGGACACCAGACGGCGCCCGTACCAGAATCCGGGCCTCGCCAGCGCGTTGTCCGCCGAGCCGTCCGTGCCCTCGGGGTCCGGCTGGTGGGGCAGCGGGCGCTGTGCCTCGTACGCGCTCCAGGTGCGGTGCGACAGGTACCAGAGCAGGACGCTCAGCGCGGTCGGCACGAGCGCGGCGAGGGCCAGCCGGCGGCCGGGCTGGCTCCACCAGCCGTCGGCCAGGAATCCGAGCCAGGTCCTGCGCGCGGCACAGGCCGGGGTGCCCGCGCACTGCCAGGCCGTCAGATCGAGCGCGACCTCGCAGGCGGCGGCGACGAGGAGCACGGTGAGGGTGAGGCCCGTGAGGCGGACGAGGAGGCCGTAGAGGCGCACGGTGCGGGTTCTGCTGAGCGCGTTGGGGCGCATCCAGTGGGCGAGGTTCACCACCATGAAGGGCAGCAGGACCAGCCACAGCGCCCGTGCGCCGTTGCCCGACGTGAGGTTGCACCACACGTACGCCTCGGGCACGGGTCTGCCCCGGTAGTCGTCCGGCCTGGCCTCCGCGTCGACGTCCTCGGCGCGGCGGTAGACGGCCGCCGTCGTGTCGCCCGACACCCGCACCGTGCGCGGGTCGTCGAGCATCTCCTGGGGTGTGGTGCCACCCACTCCGTGGACGAGAAGCTCCAGAGCGCTCTCGTCGGCGGCCTCGCTGATGTCGGTGTGCTGTTCCGGCGCCGTGGTCATGTGCGTCCCCCGTTCCTTGCGGACAACAGGATTCCGTCCCAGCGCCCTCTCGCGCACCCGTCGTCACGGAATCTCCCCGCTCCTTTCGAGCCGTACTCCCTGGTGGCGGGTGCGGGCGGTGGGACGGGTGTCCGTGGCGCGTGCGAGGATGACGGAACCCTCGGCCGGCAGGCCGGGCGGTGGTGGGGACGACGCGAAGGGACCCGACGGGACGTGAGCGAGAATCAGAACCTCCTCGCGGAGCAGCGCCGCTCCCTGATCCTCGACGAGGTCCGGCGCCGCGGCGGCGTCCGGGTCAACGAGCTGACGAGGAAGCTCGGCGTCTCCGACATGACGGTGCGGCGGGACCTGGACGCCCTGGCCCGCCAGGGCGTGCTCGAGAAGGTGCACGGCGGTGCGGTTCCGGTCGTCGAGGCGAGCAGTCACGAGCCGGGCTTCGAGGCCAAGTCGGGTCTGGAGCTGACGGCCAAGGAGGACATCGCGCGGGCGGCGGCGCCGCTGGCCGCGCCGGGGACGGCGATCGCGCTGTCCGGGGGTACGACGACGTACGCGCTGGCACAGCATCTGCTCGACGTGCCGGACCTGACGGTGGTGACCAACTCGGTGCGCGTGGCGGATGTGTTCCATGTCGCGCAGCGCACCGCGGGCACCCGGCAGGGCGCGGCGACGGTGGTGCTCACCGGTGGGGTGCGCACGCCGTCCGACTCGCTGGTGGGGCCGGTGGCCGACCAGGCGATCGCGGCGCTCCACTTCGACGTGCTGTTCCTCGGGGTGCACGGGATAAGCCCGGAGGCGGGCCTGTCGACGCCGAATCTGGCGGAGGCGGAGACCAACAGGCGCCTGGTGCAGTCCGCGCGGCGGGTGGTCGTGCTCGCCGACCACACCAAGTGGGGGACGGTGGGCCTGAGTTCGTTCGCCGCGCTCGACCAGGTGGACACGCTGGTGACGGATGCCGGGCTGCCGGTGGAGGCCCGGACGGAGATCTCCGAGCACATGCGCCTCGTCGTGGCCGGTGACCCCGATTCCGTTCCGGGTGGTGCAGACATCTGACGGACCGCCAGCTATGGTGACCGTACCCGGTCAACCGGTCTAATCCTGCTGCCCGTTGGGCCGGGCCGACGTTTGGTTCGTCGTCCTGCTTGGGGGCTGAGCGCTCATGGCACGTCATCTTCTCCCGGTCGGCCTCGACTTCATCGAGACCGCCCCGCTGCGACTGGTGTTCGCCCGCGAGGTGTCGGCGTCGCCCGGCGCCGTGTACCGGGCGCTGGCGGAGGACGTCGAGGGCTGGCCGCAGTGGTTCTCCGCGGTGACCCTGGCGCGGCCGGCCGAGGCCGGGGCGGACGGGCCGCGGCGGGAGATACGGCTCAAGGGCGGCCGCCGCTTCCTGGAGACGATCGTGGCCGCGGAGCCCGACGAGGTCTACGCGTACCGGGTCGACGAGGCCAACGCGCCGGGGGTGCGGGCACTGCTCGAGGAGTGGCGGATCACGCCGGTGCCCGGTGGGGCGCGGGTGCAGTGGACGTTCGCCGCCGACGGTGCCGCGCTGTTCCGGGCCGGGGTGAAGGTGGGGCGTTCCGGTCTCGGCCGGGCGTTCCGTGACGCGGTGACCAAGCTCGAACGACGGCTGGCCACCACCGCCGCGTGACGCCACGGCTGTCGGCTCCACGGCCGCCGTGGGCGGCGTGGGCGCCGACCGACAGGCAGGTGCCCGCGCCCCGGGTGACGACGGATGTCCGCCGGGCCGCGCACTCCCCTACGACGGCCCGGCCCCTCGTCGCCGGACGTGCCCACGGTCGCACGCCCGGCTCCCGGCTCCCGGCTCCCGGCTCCCGTGAGGCTCAGGTTTCGGAGGGGCTCGACGTGAGCAGGTTGTTGATCGCCTCCAGGTACGGCGTCACGTCCAGGCCCTGCTCCGCCAGCCACTGGTCCGAGTAGTACTTGTCCAGGTAGCGGTCGCCCGGGTCGCACAGCAGGGTGACCACGCTCCCCTTGCGGCCCTCCGCCACCATCTCCGCGACGATCTTCAGGGCGCTCCACAGGCCCGTGCCGGTCGAGCCGCCCGCCTTGCGGCCGATGGTGGCCTCCAGGGCGCGGACGGCGGCGACGCTGGCCGCGTCGGGGACCTTCATCATGCGGTCGATGGCGCCGGGCACGAAGCTGGGCTCCATGCGCGGGCGGCCGATGCCCTCGATGCGCGAGCCGCAGTCACTGGTGGCGTCCGGGTTGTTCGTCGTCCAGCCCTCGAAGAAGCAGGAGTTCTCCGGGTCGGCGACACAGATGCGGGTGTCGTGCTGCATGTAGTGGACGTAGCGCGCGAGGGTCGCCGAGGTGCCGCCGGTGCCGGCCGTGGCCACGATCCAGGTCGGACAGGGGTAGCGCTCCAGCTCCATCTGCCGGTAGATCGACTCGGCGATGTTGTTGTTGCCGCGCCAGTCCGTGGCCCGCTCCGCGTACGTGAACTGGTCCATGTAGTGGCCGCCGGTGCGCGCCGCGAGGGCCGCCGACTCCTCGTACATCGTCCTGGAGTCGTCGACGAAGTGGCACTGCCCGCCGTGGAATTCGATCAGTCGGCACTTCTCCGCACTCGTCGTACGCGGCATCACCGCGATGAAGGGCACCCCGACCAGCTTCGCGAAGTACGCCTCCGAGACCGCGGTGGAGCCGCTGGACGCCTCGATCACCGGGCGGTCCGGTCGGATCCAGCCGTTGCACAGGCCGTAGAGGAAGAGCGAGCGGGCGAGGCGGTGCTTGAGGCTTCCGGTGGGGTGGGTCGACTCGTCCTTCAGATAGAGGTCGATGCCCCAGTGCTCGGGCAGGGGGAAGCGGAGCAGATGGGTGTCGGCCGAGCGGTTGCTGTCGGCCTGGACCTTGCGCACGGCCTCTTTCAGCCAGCTCCGGTAGCCGGGATCCGTGTGGTCGACGTCCAGCGTCGGCATCGGCTCCGCGAGCGGGCGCTCGTCCCCGGTGCGGCCTTGCTCCCTCGTGCTCACCACGGGGCTCCTTCGCGTCGTTCCGAGCGTCCGCCCCGGCGGAATCCCGCGAAGGGAGCGTCGGGGCAGCCTCTGCCGGGTCGGTCGACCACGGCCGGACGCCTCGATCATAGACATCTTCCACACGCTTCTCACCTGCATAAACGCACCTTTGGGAGCCTCAAAGGCACACCTGGCCCCAGGGGCGACGACGCCTGTGCAGGGGGCGCGAACTCCGTTTGCGCCCACTGCTTCGCGCCGCGTCCACATGCACACTGGTGCTCCTGGCCCGCTGCGTGCAGACTGCACCGCACCAACGCACTCAGAGGGGGCGACGCGGCATGACGGAGCCGGAGTTCACGGCGACGGGCGTGCGGATCGGGCGCCGCCTGCGCTCGCTGACCCGGGCCGGGCAGGTCCGGATCACGGGCGGCAGGCTGGAACTGCTCACGAGCTACGGCAGCGAGATAGACAGCGCTCCACTGGGCGAAGTCCGCGCGGGCAAGCCCTGGTTCGGCTCCGACGACCGCGCGACCGCCGACGTCGACGGCAGGCGCTACCTGCTGCGTCTCGGCGGCGGTCACCACGGGGACGCGGGGCCGCCCTCGGCCCGCCGGTTCATCGACGCCGTACGCAAGGCGACGGGGCGCGCGACGTAGCGTCGCCGACCGCCCGCGCGCCTCTCTCATCGCTCACCGGAGTACGAGCGTCACCGGCCGAAGTTGCACGCACGCACCCCCTGGGTCACGCTGGTCACACATCACTACTCAGGGTTTACCGGCGATGACGCTGCGAACCAGCCCGCCGGACACTGCAGCGGGCGACCCTGTCACACCGCGGTCGCTCCGCTCGATCCGTTCTCGTCTTCTTCCGGACTCAATTCGGGGAGTCGCAGCCGTGATCAGCCAGCCCAGCAGGCATTGCACGGTGGAGCTTCAGGCCCTGCCGTCGCGGATCGGCCAGGTCCGCAGAATCGTATCGGCGCAGTTGCGCTACTGGCATCTCGACCCGTTGATCGATCTGGCGGCGCTCGGAGTCACCGAGCTGCTCACCAACGTCCACCGGCACGCCGAGCCGGACAAACTGTGCACCGTGGAGATCGAGCTCTTCCGCAACTGCCTCACCCTGTCGGTGCGCGACCACGATCCCCGGCTGCCGGAGGTGCGTGACGCGGAGGCGTTCGCCACCTGCGGGCGGGGGCTCGCGATGGTCGCTTCGGTGAGCGAGAGCTGGGGGGTCCGTCCGCACATCGACGGCGGCAAGGTCGTCTGGTTCGCCCTGCCGGTGCCGTCGCCCGCGGTGGCGCTGCCCGCGGTGCCGGTGTACGCGACGGCGGCCGCGCTCCGCGCGGATGCGCCCCAGCATGCTCCCGCCCGGTCGGCCGTCGCAGGCTGACCGGGCGGTGATCGTTTTCGCCGGGCGTCCCGCCCTTGGGACGTCCGGCTCCGGGCCCGGTCGGGCCCTGTGCCCCGCTCAGCACCCACTCGTTCACCGGATCGAATCCCGGTGAGCGAGCGGGTGCTTTCCCATGGAGTGAGGGTCCGGGTGTCGACGGTTCGCCCCGATCGGGATCGTCCGCGCGAGGGAGCCGGGTTCACCCGTTCGGCCTACTCGGGAGAGATCACCCGACTGCGTCGCCCGGCCCGCAATCACGCCCCTGAGGGCGCCTCGCCGGATCTTTTCGCTACAGCACGTGAAGCCCCTTGTTGCGCGCGCCGCGGATCGCACGCGCCATGGAGACAAGGCACATGGTCAAGCCGGTGGCGCCCAGCCGCCCCCATGTCCCGGAGGGAGTGATCACGCATGACGCAGGGCGAGATCAACAACCCCGATGCCCTTGTCGGGCTCACCGCGTACGACCGCACCGGGGAGAAGATCGGCAGCGTCGAGCGGGTCTACCTGGACGACCGGACCGGCAAGCCGGGCTGGGCGACGGTCAAGACCGGCCTCTTCGGCATGAAGGAGACCTTCGTGCCGCTCAGCGGGGCGTCCCGCACGGACGAACGCCTCCAGGTGATGTACACCAAGGAGGCCGTCAAGGACGCGCCCCGCGTCGAGGCCGACCAGCACCTGAGCGAGGCCGAGCAGCAGGAGCTGTACGCGCACTACGGGCTGACCAGGCCCACCGCCGCCGGTACCGCCGGTGCCGGCGGGAACCGTCCCGAGCGCCCGGCCGCCGCCCCCGGCGCCCACGGCACGACCGGTGCGGCGGGAGCCGCCGGCGCGGTGGGGGCCGGCGCCGGAGCGGGCTACGCCACCGGTGAGTCCACCGGTCGGCACGCAGCCGGTGCGCGCGAGCCCGCGATGCGCGGCGCCGCCGACGCGTCGGACAAGGAGACGGAGCTCATCCGCTCCGAGGAGCGGCTGCGCGTCGGTGTCGAGGAGCAGGAGGTCGGCCACGCGCATCTGCGCAAGGTGGTCGAGACCGAGGACGTGACCACGTCGGTTCCGCTGTCCCACGAGGAGGTCCGCGTGGTGCGCGAGCCGATCGGCGAGGGCGACGCGAAGCGCGCCACGATCGGCGAGGCGGAGACCGAGGTGACGCTGCACGCCGAGCGGGCGGTCGTCAGCAAGGAGACCGTTCCGGTGGAGCGCGTCCGTCTGGAGACCGAGAAGGTCACGGAGACGAAGGAGGTCTCCGACACGGTGCGCAAGGAGCGGATCGAGTACGACGACCCGAAGAGCGACCGTGGCGCGCCCGGTGAGGGCAAGTTCGGGCGGGGCGGCCCCCGCCACTGACCGCGGCTCGCCGCGGGTGGGCCCGGCCGGGAGGCCGGGCCCACCCGCGCGTCACGGGCGCGGGCCGGAGGGGTCAGAGCGTGCCGGCCTTGCCGCCGGTGGCGGCGCGTCCGAACTCCTCGTTCAGGACGGACAGCCGGCGCCAGTACTCGTCCTCGTCGATCTCACCGGCGGCGAACCGACGGCCGAGCACGGCGATCGGCGAGCGCTCGTCGACCGCGGGTCCGGGGCGCCACGGGCCGCGGCGCCCGCGCCACACGGTGCGGCGCAGCAGCGTGATCACGGCGACCGCCACGGCCGCCCAGACCAGCGGAAAGAGCAGGATCCAGGGGCCCGGCCCGCCGCCGGGGCCGAACTGCGCGAGGGTCTGCATCTGACTCATCTCCCTTGATGGGGCTTCTTCTCGTGATGAGTCGAGCCTGGCGCCGGGAGAGGGTCCGTGTCGTCGTACGGCCAGCGGCAGTGCGGGTACCCCCGCAGGAGTACACGGACCTCTCTTGCCTTCTGTAACTACTAGTATGTACGGTACGGTCATGAGCACTCAGGAACGGCTGATCGAGACGACGCGCGAGCTGCTGTGGGAGCGCGGGTACGTCGGCACCAGCCCGAAGGCGATCCTGCAGCGTGCGGGCGTCGGGCAGGGCAGCATGTACCACCACTTCACCGGGAAGTCGGACCTCGCCCTCGCCGCGATCCGCCGCACCGGTGAGGAGATGCGGACGACCGTCGACCGGCTGCTCGGCGCGGACGGGTCGGCGTACGACCGGGTCGCGGCGTATCTGCTGCGCGAGCGCGACGTGCTGCGCGGCTGCCCGGTCGGGCGGCTGACGATGGACCCGGACGTGATCGCCAGCGCCGAGCTGCGCGGCCCGGTCGACGAGACGATCGCGTACGTGAAGGGCCGGCTCGCCGACATTGTCCAAGAGGGCGTGGACAGCGGTGAGTTCGCCGCGCACCTGGTGCCGCGCGAGATCGCGGCGGCCGTCGTGGCGACGGTGCAGGGCGGATACGTCCTGGCCCGCGCCTCCGGCGGCACGGACGCCTTCGACGCGGGCGTCCGCGGCCTGCTCTCCCTCCTGAAGCCCTGCCCCGCTCCCCTCTCCCCCGCCCCGACCGACTGAGGACTCACTCGTGCACATCACACGCAACCGCCCGGACACGCAGCAGGGCCCGGCCGAGAACTTCACGGGCACGGTCTGGCTGGACGAGGTCGCGGCGCCCGCCCTTCCGTCCCGGCTGCGCCTGTTCAACGTCCACTTCGCGCCCGGCGCGCACACGGCCTGGCACACCCATCCGCACGGGCAGGTGCTGCACGTCCTGGAGGGCGAGGGCCGGGTGCAGCGCAAGGGCGGCGAGGCCGAGGTGATCCGCGCGGGCGACACCGTCTGGATCGAGCCGGACGAGTGGCACTGGCACGGTGCCGGCCCCCGCACCTTCATGACGCATCTGGCGGCGGTGGAGGCCGCCGCCGACGGGACGACGACCTGCTGGGGCACGCATGTCGACGACGCCGACGTCCACGCCGCGGGCTGAGGGGCGTACGACCGTGCACGCGATGCAGTACGAGATCACGCTGCCCGCCGACTACGACATGGGCATCATCCGTGAACGGGTCGCGGCCAAGGGGCACTTGCTCGACGACTTCCCGGGGCTCGGCGTCAAGGCGTATCTGATGCGGGAGCGCGGTGTGCTGGGTTCGCCCGTGAACCAGTACGCGCCGTTCTACCTCTGGAACACGGCGGAAGGGATGAACTCCTTCCTGTGGGGTCCTGGATTCCAGGGCATCGTCCGGGACTTCGGGCGGCCCGTCGTGCAGCACTGGACCGGTGTCGCGTACGCGCAGGGCGCCGCGGCGGACGGGCGGGCACGGGTCGCCGTGTGCGAGCGGACGCCGGTCGCGGCCGCCGTCCACCTGCCCGACCTGGTGGCGGACGCGGCACGTCGGACAGCACAACTGGCCACCGAGGAAGGGGTGTTGTATGCGGCCTCCGGGATCGATCCGCGCACCTGGGAGCTGCTGACGTTCTCCGTCTGGGAGCATGCGGAACCCCGCACTCCCGGCGACATCCATCAGGTGCTGCACGTCTCGCAGCCCGAGCGTGACCGGCTCAGGAAGGGAAGGCAATGGTGAACTCCCCGCAGGCGACCGTGCGCGGTGTCCAGGGCGACATCGATCCGGGACGGCTGGGCATCGTCGACGCGCACGACCACCTGTTCTTCCGCAGCCCGCTGCTGGCCGGACAGGAGCTGGACGACGTCGACCTGGCGCGGCAGGAACTGGCCGCGTACGCCGCCGTGGGCGGCGGGACCGTCGTGCAGTGGACGCCCTACGGCCTGGGACGGCGGGCCGCGGAGCTGCCCGCGCTCGCGGAGGCCACCGGCGTACGGATCGTCGCCGCGACGGGGATGCACCGATCCGCGCACTACGCACCGCAGTTGCTCGCCGCGCGGAAGACCGATCTCGCCGAGCTGTTCGTGCGCGAGCTGACCGAGGGCATCGCGGGCAGCGGGGTGCGGGCCGGGCTGATCAAGGTGGCGGGCGGCTTCCACGCGCTGGACGCGCACGCCCGCTGGACCATGCGCGCGGCGGCCGAGGCGCACCATGCGACTGGGGCGCCGATCGCCGTCCACCACGAGCTGGGGACGGGCGCGCTCGACGTACTCGACCTGCTCTGCGAGGAGTTGGAGGTCCCGGCGCACCGGATCCTGCTCGGTCACCTGAACCGCTCCCCCGACTTCGTCGCCCAGCGGGACGCCGCACGATCGGGCGCGTATCTGGCCTTCGACGGTCCGTCGCGGGCCAACCACGCGACGGACTGGCGGATGCCCGACGCGATGGCGGCGCTCGCGGAGGCCGGCTTCGCGCACCGGCTGCTCCTCGGCGGCGACACGACGACCGCCGGGGCGCGGTCGGTGAGCGGCGGGCCCGGGATGCCGTATCTGCTGCGCCGGGTCCGGCCGCGGCTCACGGAGGCCCTGGGCAAGGACGTCGTCGAGCAGGTGCTCGTCGCCAATCCCGCGGCGGCGTTCGCGGTGGAGTGGCGCTGACGGGACCGGGGCGGGCCCCGGTCAGCTCGCGGTGAGCGCTCCCAGCGGATCGTCCAGGACCGGCTGCCACGCCAGTTCGGCGGCGCCCACCAGGCTGTTGTGGTCGAGCGTGCAGGCGAGGATGGGGACGCCGCCGCTGCGGCCCCACAGGCTGCGGTCGGCCACGACGGCGCGCAGGCGTTCGGGGGCGGCGTCGAGGAGGGCGCGGTGCAGTCCGCCGAGGATGATCCGGTCGGGGTTGAGGATGTTGACGAGACCCGCGAGGCCCAGGCCCAGCCGGTCGACCAGTGCCTCGGTGGCGGTGCGGACGGCGGGATCGTCCTGGGCGGTGAGCAGCAGTTCGCGGGCCTGGTGCAGGAGCGAGCCGTCGGCGTCGGGGGTGCGGCCCGCCGCGATGAGGAAGGCGAGCGGGTCGGTCTCGACGTCGAGGCAGCCGCGGCTGCCGCAGTGACAGGGGCGGCCCTCGGGGTTGACGGTGAGGTGGCCGACCTCCAGGGCCAGGCCCGAACTGCCGGTGTGCAGATGCCCGTCGAGGACGAGGGCGCCGCCGACGCCGCGGTGCCCGGTGGCGACGCAGAGCAGGTCGCGGGCGCCGCGTCCGGCGCCGTGCCGGTGCTCGGCGAGCGCCCCGAGGTTGACGTCGTTCGCGGCGAACGCCGGGATGCCCAGACCCGCCTCGCGCACGCAGTCGGCGAAGATCTCGCGGACCGGCGAGCCGACCGGCCAGGCCAGGTGCAGCGGGTTGAGGGCGGTGCCGTCCGGTTCGGCCACGGCCGAGGGGACGGCGAGGCCCGCGCCGACGCAGACCCGGCCGCTCGCCTCCAGGAGCCGAACTCCCGCCTCCACCACGGAACGCAGCACGTCCGCCGGGTCGGGGTCGATGATCGCGCAGCCCGGTGTCGTGGCGACGACCTGGCCGCCGAGGCCGACGAGCGCCACCCGGTAGCCGTCCGAGTGGACCTGCGCCGCGAGCGCGACCGGGCCGTCCTCGGCGACGGAGAGGCGGTGCGAGGGGCGGCCCTGGGAACCGGCCGCGGCGCTCGGCCGGGCGTCGATCCGGATCAGGCCGAGGGCCTCCAGCTCGGCGGCGACCGCGCCCGCCGTCGCGCGGGTCACCCCGAGTTCGGCGGTGAGGACGGCGCGGGTCGGCGCGCGTCCGGTGTGGACGAGTTCGAGCGCGGGACCGAGGGCGCTGCGGCCCCGCTCCAGACGTGGTGGCCGTGCGGCGCCCCCGCCCGTCGTCTGGCTTCCGGTTCCGGAGGCCGCCCTGCCGCCCATCAGCAACTCCTCGCCCTGATCACGGTCTGGAATGGTAGCCGGTGCGCGGCGTCCCCTCACTCCGTGTGGTCACAGGCCGCTGACCCGTAGCGTGATGTTGAGCCGCCCGCTCAGGCCGAGACCGGCGGGCGCGGTGCCCGGATGGACGCGCGGCACCCCGTGGAAGGCGAGGCGCGCCGGGCCGCCGAAGACGAACAGGTCGCCGCTGTGCAGGTCCACGTCCGTGTAGGGCTTCGTCCGTGTCTCCGGGTTCCCGAACCGGAAGACGCAGGTGTCGCCGAGGCTGAGCGAGACGACGGGCTCGTCCGACTTCTCGTCGCGGTCCTGGTGCATGCCCATCCGGGCCCGGTCGTCGTAGTAGTTGACGAGCGCGATGTCGTAGGCCGCGCCGGGCGGGCCGCCGAAGGCGTCGGTGACGGCGCGCGCGCCGAGGTCGGCCAGTTCCCGCGGCATGGGTTTGACGGGGGCGCCGTCCCCGTCGACGGCCGTGCGCGTGTAGCCGCGCGGGGTCCAGTGCCAGCCGAGGCCGAACTGGCGCGCGGTCATCTGCCCGCCGCCGGGGGTACGGACGGTGCGCAGACCGGCCGGTGGCCGGGCCCACGCACGGCAGGCGGCGAGCAGGTCGCGCTGTTCCGCCGGGGCCAGCCAGTCCGGTACGTGCACGGCGCCCGGGGCGACCTCGCGCCGCTCCCGGGGGAAGAGTCCGCTCGCCCCACTCGTCACGGCCCCGCCTTTCTCGCGCCCCTACGCAGCTGGCGCGTCGTTCCTCCGTCCGCTCCAGCGTAGGCGGACGTCGAGGTGGGTGCTGGCCTTGGCGCTGCTGATGACGGCGCCGAGCGACGCGTCGAGCGTCACGCCGAAGGAGACCTCGATCTCCTCGGGGCGTTCGGCGTGGGCACGGAACTCGGAGATCACTTCGGCGGCGGCGGCGGTGATGGGGGCGAGGGCGCTGCGCAGTGACTGTTGTGCGCGGCGCATACGGTCACCGGTCGAGACGGTGCCGCTGCCGCTGGCGCGATCGGAGGCGGAGACGAGGACGGAGGTCTCTCCGTCGGCGAGCATGAACTGGACGGCTTCTGACGGCACGGGACTCCTCGGACGGTCGTGCGGAAGACGGGCGGTCGTGCGGGGTGGGGGCGGGTGCGGGCTGCGGGCAAATGCGGGGTCGGGGCGGGGGCGGGACGAGACGGTCGGGTCAGGTCATGTCGGGTGGGAACAGATGTCGTCCTGGGGTATCCGTTCCTTGCTCCCCAGGCTCGACTGCACCTCCTGCAGATCGTCCATCAGCTTCCCGGTGTCCTCGTCGCCGTCGGCGTGGACGAGGACGGCCCGGTAGAACGCGGCGACGACGTCGGGGCTCATCAGGTCGGCGGCGCCGAAGCACAGCGGGTGGCCCGAGGCGGGCTCCACCAGTGCGGCGATCCGCCGCTGGACGGCGTTGCGGTAGCCGATCCCCTCGGTACGGGCGGAGAACGCGGACGAGCCCGCCGCGTCGACCCAGTTCTGCTGGGCCCGCACGCCGGACAGGTAGTGGACGAACGTGCGGGCGGCCGGGTTGTCGTCGGCGAACAGGCCGATGAAGTCGCCCGACACCTCGAGCGGGGCGTGCGCGGCGGGCGCGACGAAGTCGAACCGGGACTCCTTCTGCAGCTCGGTGGCGAGGGCGGAGCGCGCTCCGTGGGCGAGCCGGCAGCCGGGTTCGGCGGCCGCCATCGCGCGCGTCGCGTCGGCGACCCTCTTCTCGGACGCCTGCTTGAGCGTGGGCGCGCCCACCAGGTCGCGCCACCGGGTCCAGGCCCGCTCGATCGCGGTGGTCGTCCACGGCAGCCGGCCGGAGGCCCAGCCCGCGTACACGTCGGTGCCCGCGTCGGCCAGCACGATGTCGGCGATCCAGTCGGCGCCCGGCCAGCCTGAGGTCGGGCCGGAGGCGAGGCCGAGGCACCAGCCGAGCTCGCCCTCCCGGGCGAAGCTGCTCAGGGTGTCGGTCGAGCGGGTGCGGGGCTTGCTCGTGGTCTCGGTGTCGTACCAGACGAGGCTCTTGACGTCGATCTTGACCGGGACGGCGTAGGTGGCACCGTCGACCCGCGCGAGCCCCTGGAACGGCTCCAGGTAGGAGCCGCTGTCGGCGGTCTTCCTGTCGAGCGGCTGAAGGCCGTCCGCCATCTTCGCGTAGCGCGCGATGGCGGCGGGGCTCGGCAGGACGGCGAGGTCGGGCGGCGCGTCGGCCGTGACCGCGGCGTCGAGCTGCTGGGTGAGCGCGCGGGTGACCTGGACGTCGATCTGGATGCCGGTGTCGTGCTCGAAGTCCTTGACCACGGAGTAGAAGGCGCCGAACTCCTCCTGCCCGTCCCAGGGCACCATCACCGTCACGTGCCGCCCGCCGGACCCGGCACACGCGGTCGGTCCGACCAGCAGGGCCAGCACCGTGAGGAGTGGGCACAGACGGGCGCGGAGCAGGTGCCAGGCGGTGCCTCGCCGCCCGGGCGTCTTCGTGGGTGCCGTCGTGGGTGCCGTCATGGGCGCGGGTACCTGTACTCGGCGAGGCGGGGCCGGTAGGCGAGGTGGTTGAGGACGCCGGCCACGACGAGCGCGAGCAGCACGAACGCCATGACGGCCGGATGACCGGCGACCGGGTGGGCGGTCAGCCGCGCCTCGTCCGCCATGGTCAGGCCCACCGAGACGGCGGTGACCGCCACGGTGACGCCGAGCGTGGCGACCAGGTAGCCGCCGACCGGGCGGCGGAAGTGGGACACGAGGATCCGGGCGGTGGCGCCGAACAGGAACAGCATCACGGCCGACGGAGCGAGGGACAGACTCCAGAGCTGGACGGGATCGAGCCAGCCGGCGTCGTGCTGTCGCGCCAGACCTGCGTTCTGCAGGTTCTGCAGATCCTCGATGGAGGCCAGCAGACCTCCGGTGCCCGGGACCTCCCGGCCGGTGTCGGGGTCCTTCAGGCGCGCCGCGGTCAGCGTGGCGCGGGCGCTGTCGACGCCCGGCTTGCCGTTGTGCGGGAAGTCGGTCACCGCCGTGTTGACGAGTTGACGGCAGACGAGCAACTGCCATTGGACGAACTGGAACTGGGCGCGGCCGGTCGCCCCGGCCGCGTTGCCCTGGGCGGCCGCGGTGAGCAGGGTTCCGATGCGTGCGGTCGTGTTCTCGAAATCCGCACCCGGGCCGGTCAGTTCGAACTGGTCGGTTCCGGTCGCGTTCTCGAGGTGGACGTCCGCCGAGTGGACCGCCTCCCGCGCATCCTCGAGCTGGACACCGGCCGCTCTGCTCTGCCGGACCGTGGCGACCTCCTGCCCGCCCTGTGTGGCCGTCACGAGGTAGACGACGGCGGTCGCGCACACCATCACCAGCATGCCGGCGCGCAGCAGGCGCAGAAGCCGGACGGGGTGTGCGGTGCGCAGGGCCCGCCACGCCTCGGACACCTTGGCACGCCGACCGGCCGCCTTCGGCTCCGTGGCCGTAGCGGTCATGCGCCGGGGCCGGGGTCGACGCTTCTGCCGCACGCCTCGCAGAACCTGGCCCTGTGCGTCGGCAATCGCTCGTCGCAGTGCGGACAGCGGGGGGAGCCTTCGGCGACGGCGACGGGGCCGTCGACGGCGTCGACGGGACGGATGTCGGCCGGGAGCCCGGTCCGTGTCGAGTCGAGTGCCAGGCGCTGCATCTCACCGCGGCTCACGTCGCGCCGCAGGATCACCCGGCCGTCCGGGCCCCTCTCCGCGACGTTCCGCAGCTCCGCCGCCTTCCCTCGCTGGCCGAGCTCCTCGGCCAGGTCGAGCGCCGTCCTCAGCTCCCGGTCGGCGCGCTCGAAGTCCCCGGCGAGGTACGCGTCGGTGCAGCCGCGCATCGCCGTTCCGAGCGCGCGAATCTGCCCCACCCGGGTGAGCTCGGGCGATCGGGTGCCCGGGCCGGACGGTATCGACCGTCGCCGTACGTTCACGGGCACGGTCGGCAGCAGCCCCACCCGCCCCGTCCCGCCGCTCCGTTCGGCGTGCAGGGTGATCCAGGCGGCCCGCAGGTCCGTGTCGAAGGGCACCTGCCCGCGGTCGAAGCGGAGCGTGATCTGGTACTGGCGCAGCCCCGGCGACCAGGCGCCGAGCGGGACGTGCAGACCGTCCTCGTACCACTGCTGCCGGGCGGTCAGATCAGCCTCCACGGGTGCGGTCTGGCGGACTTTGGCGAGGGTGAACAGCTCGCTGAACCGCAGGCCGAGATAGACCCGGGGGACGACGACGCGCTGCGCCTCGCGCATGAGGGCCTCGAAGTCCGCGGTGAGGTCGGCGATGTCGATGACGGCCTCGGACGATCCGTGCAACGCCTGGGCGATGCGGTGGAGTTCGCGGTACTCCCAGTCGCCGCCGAGGCCGCGCACGTCGCAGACGAACCGGTCGGTGCAGGCGTCGAGCACCGCGTCGAGCTGGTCGCGCGTCTCGTGCTCGTCCTTGCCGTCGGTGTAGAGCACCGCGTGGCGTACGCCGGTGACGGCGGCGGTGTCGAAGAGCCGGCGGGCGCACTCCAGCCAACTGCCGATCCTCGTGCCGCCCTGGGCGCGCACGGCGTTCACGGCGGCCTTCGCCTCGCGCCTGCGGGCCGCGTCGGCGGGTGCGGGGCGGCCGTCGGGCGGGTGCACGACGGTGGCCTCGTGGTCACCGGCGACGACGGCGAACAGGGTGCCTTCGCGCAGCGTGTCGATCGCCGCGCACACGGCGCGCTTGGCCTCGTCGAGTCTGCCCGGGCCCGTCATCGACAACGAGCGGTCCATGATGAGGACCTCGGCGGTGGGCGGCGTGCCGTCGCTCCCGGTTCCCGCGGTGGTCCCGGAGTCGGTGGTCCCGGAGTCGGTGGTCTCGGGCGAGCGGGCGTGCACGGTGATGAGCGCGTCGGCGCGTCCGGCGTCACGGCTCAGGTCCCCCGGCGCGTGTACCTCCATCGTGAAGTCCAGCGCCGCACGTGGTGAGTCCCCCATCGGTCTCTCACGACTCCCTCGTCGCAGCGGTCGGCTGCCTGTGTCGTGTGTTTCCTGTGCGGATCAGGGGAGCGTAGCTCTTCCGTTCACGTTACGGAACGACTGAGTCGCTCATTGTTGCCTTCTCCGCCTGGTCCCGGCGTACCACGGCCAACTCCGCTGCGGGCGCAGCTCGTTGGCGAGGTCGACCAGGGCGTGGAACTCCCGTTCGGCGGGGCAGTGCCGGGCCAGCCCGCGGATGGCGTCGGAGAGCGCGAGCCGGTCATGGTCGTGGTGGTGGTTCGCGTACGCGGACTCGGCCTCCAGGGAGGCCCGTTCGGCCTCGGCCAGTCCGAGGCCCGCCGGGACCGGGACGTCCTCCGCTTCGGTCCGCTGCTCGAACGAGAGCCGGAACTTCGCGATGTTGGCCTCGCGGGCGAAGCGGAACTCCTGGGCCAGTCCGTCGACGATGCCGATCGCCGCGGCCGGCCCCTCGGCCCGGTACGTGATCCGGGCCAGCCCGAACCCGGCCGCGCCCAGCGCGGGGCTGGTGGTGAGGACGGTCTCGTAATGGGTGGTGGCGCGCGCGTGGTTCCCGGCCCGTTCGGCGCACAGGCCGAGCACGAGCTGGGGGATGAGTTCGCCGGGGAGGGTGTCGCGTACGTGGGCGAAGTGGGACTCGGCCGCGGCCGGATCCTCGCCGCGCAGGGCGATCAGGCCGCGGTACCACCTGACGAGCCAGTGTTCGGCGGACAGCGGCACCCCGCCCAGTACCGCCCCCGCGCCCGTGTGGTCCCCGGCCCTCAGCTTCTTGCGGCACACCTCCAGTTCGCTCCGGACGACGGTGGTGACGTCGGCGTCGTCGGGGTCGTGGACCGGCATCGGCAGAGCCGCGGCCACCACCTCCGCCCCGGGGGCGTCGAAGAGGGGCGGCAGTTCGAGCCGCACGGGGCCGTCGGCACCGTCGGCACCGTCGGCACCGTCAAAGGCCGGTTCGACCGTCGCCCGCACCCAGTCACCGAGCGGCCGGGGCGCGCCGATCCCGCCGTGCAGCGCCTCGGCCATCGGGCCGAACAGGGCCGAGGCGCGGGTGACCCGGCGGCCCGTCTCGGGCGCCGCCACGACCTGCCGGATGACACCGCTGAGCTGCTCCCCGAACTGCCGTGCCGAGGTGAACCGCCGCTTGGGCCCGCCGCTGTGCACGGACCGGTCCAGGAGCAGCCTGAGGGATTCCGTGCCGGGGGCGGAGGAGCCCTTGGTCAGCTCGTGGGAGGTCTCCGCCAGGGTCATGCCGAGCCCGTACAGGTCGAAGCCGGGTGTCGGTCCCTGCGTGTACTCGGGGTCGCCGACCGGCGGCGCGTACCGCTCGGTGTACTCGGAGAGCGGCGCCGCGTCCGTGACCGAGCGCACCGCGCCGAAGTCGATGAGCCGGACCCGGTCGAGGGCGCCGGACGGGGCGGTCTCCGCGAAGCGGATGATGTTCAGCGGCTTGACGTCGCAGTGCAGCAGACCCCGGGCGTGCAGGTAGTCGAGTGCCTGCAGCAGGCGCAGGCCGTGGGCGAGGAACGTCGCCAGCCGGTCGTGCGGGGCCGCCCGCAGTGCTTCGCCCGGTACGTACTCCAGGACCAGATAGGTACTGCCGTGCTCCTCCTCGTAGCCGAGGATGCGCACGATGGCGTCGTGCCGCAGGCCGACGAGGACGTCGCGTTCCCGGTCGGACGCGGCGAGTGCGGTGCGCAGTTCCTTCAGGACGACGTGGGTCTTGAGGTTGCGGTCGTACGCCAGATACGCGACGCCGTACGAGCCCTGGCCGAGCAGCCGGCGCACCTCGTAGCGGCCGGCGATGAGCAGGCCGGCGACGTGGGAGAAGTCGAAGCGGGTGCCGCACAGGGCGCAGAACCCGGCGATCCGTCCGGGCCGCCCGTCCATGCCGCGTCCGACGGGCCGCCCGCAGCCGGGGCCGGGGCAGTAGCGGTGCTCCTCCGCGACGGGCCCGCTCTCCTGCTGCGCTCCGTGTGCGGTGGCGCCCGGGGCGTCGGGCAGCCGGGTGTCGTCGACGAGGGCGAGTCCGTACCAGGGGTCGGGCCGTACCTGGGCCACGCTCGTGCTCGCCCCCGCGACCCGGTCGGGCGGCAGCTGTCCGAGGCCGCAGACCGGGCAGAACCCGTCCTCGTCGAGCGTGCCGCGCCCGCATGCGGGGCGGTTGCATCTGGTCATGGCCTCACCCTTCGGCGATGCGGCGGTTGACCGCCGCGGCATGGCGCGGAACTCTCCGGGCGGCGGCCGCGAGGTCGACGGGGGCGCTCCGCAGGGCGCGGACGGCCACCGTGTACAGGGCGCCCAGTTCGGGGTCGGCGGCGCCGAAGTGTTCCTCGGCGAGTGCGCGGTAGAGCTCCAGACGGACCGTCAGTTCTTCGTGCTCGGCGGCCATTCCGCGCACCTCCGTCAGGTAGGCGTCGACGTCGGCGGCGGCGGAGTCGGCCCGTTCCGCGATGGCGGCGATCTCGGCGTGCGGGAAGGTGGCGCGGGCGACGGCGAGCCGTACCGTCAGCCGGGGCGCCAGGCCGTGGGGCAGTCGGGGCGGTGCCAGGAAGCGCCGTGCCGTCGTCCGTTCGAGGCGCAGCGCCTCGGCCTCGGCGCGTGCGAGCCGTGCGACGGCCTCCCGTGCCTGTTCCTCGGTGACCGGGTGCGGGGCGCCGCCGCCGGGCAGCGGGGTGGGGTCCAGGTGCGCCTGGTACGGCAGGTCGTCGGGCGGGTCGCCCTCGACGCCGAGGACGAGGCGCAGGCCGCGGGTGCGGGCGTCGCGGGCGAGCGGGATCAGGAGCTCGGTGAGGAGGCGGCCGGCGTCGCGCGCGCCGTCGATGCCGTCCACGATGACGAAGGGGGGCGGTCTGCGGCGCAGCAGCCGGTGCACCAGCCCGGCCGGCTCCCGGTCGCGGTCCTGCTCGAAGCCGAAGCGGTGGGCGAGATACGCGCACACCTCCTCCGGGGCCTTGCCGCGGGCGTCGTAGGCGGCGTCGACGGCGCCGAAGGGCAGGGCGGTGCCGCGGGGCGTGCCGCCCTCCGGGGCGGGCGCGCGCGAGGTCGCGGTGAGGCGGACGAGCCAGGAGGAGCCGGGGCCGGTCCGCCGTCCGGTGGCGACGAGGGCGACGCCCGCCCAGTCGCCGGTGAGGAGTCGGGCCAGTTCCCGGGTCAGGGCGAGTTGCAGCGGGTCGTCGAGGTCCGCCGCGGGGTCGCCGCGCGAGGGCACCTCGATGCCGACGCCGCGGACGTAGGGTGCGATCCGCCGTCCCAGGTACGTCTCCATCGTGTCGACCGGGACCATCCAGGCGGCCCGGCCGTTCCCGTCGACGTAGTCGGCGACGACGATGCCGACGACCTGGCCCGCGAAGGCGCCGTCGAGGGCCATCACCCCGGCGCCCGAGTAGCCGGGCTGGATCCAGGGTCCGCCTTCGTGGAGGCGGTGGAGCAGCCCCCATTCGCCGGCCCGGCCGCCCGATCCGGCGAGTTCGGCGTCGACCCCGATGCCGTACGGCTCGAAGGCGGGGAAGCCGTAGACCCGTACCCGGCCGCCCGAGATGGGCACCTTCCACAGTTCGGTGGTGCCGGCGTGGCCGACCGGCTCGTCCAGGCGCAGCAGCGCGACGTCGCCGCGCCGCGAGCCGTCCTCGAAGGCCCAGACGTCCTCGACGACGCGGGCGGTACGTCCCCACTCGGGGGCGGCGACGGCGCTGCGGACCCGGACGTACGCCGAGGGGCCCGCGGCGGGGTGGGCCTCGGCCTGCTGGACGACGTGCGCGCAGGTCAGCACGGACCGGTCGTCGAGCAGCACGCCCGCCCCGCAGGGTCCCCCGTGCCGGTCGTCGATCCGCACCCGCCACGGCCTGTCCGGCCGCTGATCCGGCGTCATGTCCCCACGCTAGTACAGCGGTTGACCGGCCAGACAGAAGACGTCGGCAGCGGAAGGCACTGCTCCGGCGCGGGGAGGCCCGCTCCCCGCGCCGGGACGCGCTACTTCAGGTACGGCCCCGCCTCCCCCACCTTGCCGGGCGCCGCGTTCTTGCCGCCGAGGTCGAGGACGTAGACCCGCAGATTCCCCTTGCCGGGGGCCGACACGGTGAGGGTGCCGTCGGTGACGGTGCGCACGTCGCCGGTGACGGCGTCCTTGTAGGTGCCGTTCGGGATGTTCTTGTACGTCGCGCCGTCGGTGACGGTGACGAGCGCGAAGCTGTCCACCCCGCTCGCCTGGTCCGTGTAGCGGCGCTTGTACGCCATGTTCCCGGAGATGTCGGCGGTCGAGTACTGGCCCGTCTGCAGGGCGGGGACCGCGCGGCGGATCCGGTTGAGCCGCTGGAGGTGCTTGACCAGCGGCTGGTCGAGCGTCGTGGCGACGGCTCCGGACGCGCTGGAGACGGTGCCGAAGCCGGATGCGGTGACGCTGCCCTCGATCTTGTCGCCGTAGTAGGCGCGGCCGGTGTCCGCCAGGGGGCAGGTCGTGCCGCAGTCGATCTTCTTGCCCTTCTGGAACTCGATCTCCGAGCCGTAGTACAGCGTCGGGATGCCGCGGAAGGTCCACATCAGCGACATGTTCTCGGCCCACGCGTCGGTGCCGCCCGCGTAGCGTTCGCCGCTCTTGTTCGGGCCGTAGTCGTGGCTGTCGACGTAGACGACGTTGTACGTGGCGTCGTTGGTGGAGTCGTCGGAGTCCTTGCCGTTGTTGTACGCGTTGGAGGCGTCGCCGAAGTTCATGTGCATGCGCATGTCGATGATGTTCATGCCGGAGAACTTGCTGTGGTCGGGGGTGTGGTAGCTGTTGCCGTCGAGGAAGGCGTTGGTGGACGTCGGCTGGTTGCCGGTGCCCAACTGCTCCTCGTAGTCGTACTGTTCGAGGGACGCCTTCTCGTCGTCGGCGGAGTACTCCTTGCGCTCCTTCCAGGTGAAGAACTGCGCGGAGTGGTTCACCGAGCCGCGGTTCCACTTGTCGTTGACGAACGCCCCGACCTCTCCGAAGACGAAGAAGTCCTGCGCCTTCTGGGCGCCGAACTGCTGGGTCACGCGCTCCTGGATGGCGGGCAGGAAGCGGCGGTTCCAGGTGACGCGCGGGATGTGCACGGCCGTGTCGACGCGGAAGCCGTCGACGCCCATGTCGATGTACTTGTCGTAGGCGCCGATCAGGTAGTTCTGCACCTGCGTGTTCTCGGTGTCGAAGTCGGCGAGGTCCTCGTGCAGCCAGCAGGACCGGGAGTCCTCACCCTCCCAGTTGCCGAGCCAGCACTGGTGGTACAGGGACTTGGGGAACATGCCCGACGTAGGGCTCGGCCACTGGCAGTTGTAGATCGTGTAGCCCTCGGGGCTCTTGGCTCCGGTGGGCTTGCCCCAGTTGAGACACGTGTTGCCGGACGGTTCGGCCGTCGACCACATGTCGCCGTTGTAGTAGGACTTGCCGGAGACGGGCTCCACGGTGAGGCCGTCGTACTCGAAGCCGCTCTGCTTCTCGTCGTAGTACCAGCTCCACTGGGCGTCGCGCACCCCGTACACGGTCGGGGTGAACAGCCCCTTGGCGCCCCAGCGCGAGGAGTGGTTGTAGACGACGTCCTGGTAGATCTTCATGCCCTTGGCGTGGGCGGCGTCGATGAGGTCCTGGTAGGAGGCGCCGGCGGACTCCAGGCGCGGGTCGACCTTGTAGAAGTCGTAGCCGTGGTAGCCGTGGTAGTCGTAGTCGGAGCGGTTGAGGACGACCGGGGTGATCCAGATCGCGGAGAAGCCGAGGCCCTTGACGTAGTCGAGCTTCTGGACGAGGCCCTTGAAGTCGCCGCGGAACATGGGGTCGTTGTTGGCCGCGTTGCCGGTCTTCACGTGCTGGCTGCCGCCGCGGTCGTTGGATGTGTCGCCGTCGTAGAAGCGGGCGGTGAGCACGAAGTAGATCGGGTCCTTGCGCGGGTCGCCGCCGAGCGGGGTGCCGGTGGTCTGCGCGGCCTTCTCGCCGGTGGTGGCCTTCGCCTCGGAACTGGCGGCGGAGACGTTCCCCGCCGCGTCCAGGGCCTTGACCGTGTAGGTGTACGCGGTCTTCTCCTCCAGGCCCGTGTCGGAGTACACGGTCGAGGTGGCGGAGATGACGGAGGTGCCCTTGGTGCCGCCGGTGCGCGTGATCTGGTAGCCGGTGACCCCCGTGTCGTCGCTCGCCGCGTCCCAGGTGAGGACGACGGAGGTGCCGGACGCGGTCGCCGTCACCTTCGCGGGCGCGGAGGGGGCGGTGGTGTCGGGGACGGCGGCCGCGCACGGGTCCTTGGCGCTCTTGGTGACGGTGCCGCCCTTGACCGTGTTGAGCCCGGCGCCGAGTTGGTAATTGGCGCCGTTGTTGTTGTCCCAGGTGCCGTTGCCGTTGTTGAAGGTGGCCTGCCAGGTCGTGGCGGTGCCGAGGTCGACGGTCCGCTTCACCCAGCCGGTGCAGGCGGCCTCCATGCCGATGCCGGGCACGGCTGTCCAGCTGCCGCCGGCCGGCGCCCAGTGGAGATTGGTGACGGACCAGTTGGTGGTGGTCGTGTCGTAGTAGACGGTGGCGGCGGTGCCCTCGGCCGGCTGGGTGTCCCCGCACGGGTCGCTGTGGGCGACGGTGCCGCCCTGGACGGTGATCAGGCCGGTGCCGAGCTGGTAGTTCTTCCCGCCGTTGTTGTCCCAGGTGCCGTTGCCGTCGTTGAAGGTGGCCTGCCAGGTCGTGGCGGTGCCGAGGTCGACGGTCTTCTTGACCCAGCCGGTGCAGGCGGCCTCCATGGTCACGCCCGGGACCGTCGTCCAGCTGCCGCCCGCGGGCGCCCAGTGCAGCTTGTACGTGGACCAGTCGGTGGCGGTCGTCGAGTAGTACACGGTGGCCGTGTTGGCCTCGGCGGCCTGCGCGGTGGCGCCGCCGAGCGGCAGGGCGGGCAGCAGGGTGGCCACCAGCGCGGCCAGCAGCGCGAGGACGAGGCCCGCGCGGTCGTGGCGGTGTCTGTGGCGCGCACGCCGCCGTTCGGAAAGGTTCATGACAACTCCTTGGTCGGGGCCGCGACGGTGCGGCCGAGGGGGCCGGTCGTTCCCCGCGCGCGCCACGCGGGGAACGACCGGGTGCGGGTCAGCGGGTGAACACCGCGACCGTGCGGGCGGGCACGTCGAAGGTGCCCGAACTCTTCTCGTAGGAGGCTGACTTGACGACGCTGTCGGAGCCGCCGGCCTGCGTCGGGTGCAGCCGGTAGCCCGTCCCCGCGAGGTCCCCCACCGTCTGCTTCTGCGTCTTCGGGGTCGCGTTGAAGACGATCACGAGATCGCCGAGGCGGGCGGTGATGACGCCGGGGGCCTCGTCCTTGCCGGAGAGCGGGAACGAGAGCTGCTTCTGCACCTGGCCCTCGGTGGACAGGTGGAAGGCGGACTCGTCCGTGCGGATCCTCAGCAGGTCCTGGTACGCGGCCGAGGTCCCGTTGATCGCCGCGCAGTCCGGTACCGGGACGGACGTCAACAGAGGCTTGGCGTACGGCCACTTGGACTCGTTGTCGGCGGCCGGGGGCAGCCCGCGCCCGAAGCCGTTCCCGGCCTTGCAGTCCCAGTGGACGGCGTTGAACCAGTCGCCGCTGTCGAACGAGTTGCGGTCGAGGGACTTGGAGCGCAGCAGGTCGGTGCCGGCCTGGGAGAGCGCCGGGCCCTGCGAGAGCGCGGCCGTCGCCAGGGCGAGGACCTGCATGCGGGAGCGGTCGGCGGTGCTCGTCGAGGCGGGCAGCTTGTAGGCGAGCGCGTCGTAGAGCGATTCGTTGTCGTGGGCGTCGGCGTAGGCGAGGGCGTCGCCGGGTGCGTCCGCGTAGCCCGCGGCGGCGCCGTTGTAGTCGACGTCGGAGCCCTTCACCCGCTTTCCGTCGGTGTCGGTGAACGCGTAGCCGGCGAGGTTCCCGGACAGGCCGACCTTGATGAGGTCCTGGTAGTGCAGGAGGCGGGCCTTCTGCTCGGCCGTGGTGCCGTTCGCCTTGCTGGAGTTGGGGTCGGTGTAGAGGCCGGTGGCGAAGCCCTGGACGCCGGGGTCCTCGTCGAACGGGGAGCCACCGCGCACGGCGTCGCGGGAGCGGTCGTTGAAGGTGGCGATGCCGGTGCCCGCCATGTTCTTCTGCGTGGCCTGCACGAAGCGGGCGTCGTCGGCGACCTCGCCGAAGTTCCAGCCCTCTCCGTAGAGGACGATCTTCTTGCCGTCGACGCCGTCCTTCTTCAGGGTCAGCGCGTCGAGGGCCTTGCGGACGGCCAGGATGTTGGCCTTGGGGTGGTGGCCCATCAGGTCGAAGCGGAAGCCGTCGACCTTGTACTCCTTGGCCCAGGTGACGACGGAGTCGACGACGAGCTTGCCCATCATCGTGTTCTCGGGCGCCGTGTTGGAGCAGCAGGTGGAGTTGGCGACGGAGCCGTCGGCCAGGAGCCGCTGGTAGTAGCCGGGCACGATCCTGTCGAGGACGGAGGTCTTGCTCTGGCCACTGCTGGTGGTGTGGTTGTAGACGACGTCCATGACGACGCGGAGCCCGTCGTCGTTGAGGGACTTGACCATCCGGCGGAACTGCACGGTGCGGGCCGTGCCGTCCGGGTCGGTGGCGTAGGAACCCTCGGGGACGGTGTAGTGGTAGGGGTCGTAGCCCCAGTTGTACGCGTCCTTGGCGGCGGTCTCGGCCACGCACTCCTGCTGCCGCTCGCTGTCGGCCGCGTACGAGGTCAGGCCGCAGCCGGGGGTGGCCTGACCGGACTTCTTCTCGGGGATGGTGGCGATGTCGAAGGCGGGCAGCAGGTGCACGTACGACGTGCCCGCCTTCGCCAGCTTCCTCAGGTGCTTCGAGCCGTCGCTGTCCTTGTCGGTGAAGGCGAGATAGGTGCCGCGGTGCTCCTTGGCCGCGGTCTTGTCCTCGACGGAGAAGTCACGGATGTGGAGTTCCTGGATCTGGGCGTCCTTCATCGCGACGGCCTCGGGCTTGGTCAGGGTCGACCAGCCCTTGGGGGCGAGGGAGGCGTCGTCGAGGTCGACGACGAGGCTGCGCTCGGAGTCGGCGGTGAGGGCGAGCGAGTAGGGGTCGGTGACCTCGTTGGTGACGATCCTCTGGACGCTGGGCGCCCACACCGTCACGGCGTACCGGTACTCCTTGCCCTTCCAGGAGGCGGCCGGGCCGGTGGCGGACCAGACGCCGGTGGTGTCGTCGCGGCGCATCGGCAGCTTCTTGCCGCCGAGTTCGAGGGAGACGCCGTGCGCGGTCGGCGCCCAGACGGACAGGGTGACCTTGCCGTTCTTGAAGACCGGCCCCAGGGAGGCCCGTTCGGCCTTGGAGGCGTACAGGTCGTCGAGGATGCCCTGGGTCTGCACGCCGGTCGCGGCGACGAGCGCGCCGTTCGCGATGCGCTGGGTGAACACGACCTGTCCGTCGAGCGCCTGGCGGACGCGGTCGCGGTCGCGCGGGTCGACGGTGAAGGCCGTGTACTCCTTCAGGTGCGGGTACGCGGTCTTCTGCGCGTCCGTGAGCGTGGCCGGCGTGAGGCGGAGCCAGCGGCCCTCGTCGCTGAGCGCGCCGTCCTTGACGGTGATGCCGCCGCCCCGCGCGTACACGAGTTGCGCGGAGGCGGCCGCCTTGGCGTCGACGGAGCCGGGGACGGCCACGGTGTCGGCGTCGATCCACTGCGCCTGCGCCTTGGCGAGGTCAAGGTCGGGGGTGGCTCCGACCGACGGCAGCAGGTAGTCGCTGTCCCCCGCGTTCAGCCACACCTCGTGGCCGTACGTGGTCAGGTCCAGGGAGCGGTCGCTGGGGATGTCCTTCTCGTCGCCCTTGTGCAGGATGTAGCTGAGCGAGGTCGCGCCGTCGGCGAGGGGCACCTCGAAGGTGACGCCGTAGGCGTCCTTGCCCGTCGGCTGGAGCGGCTTCGACCAGTCGGTGCCCTGCGCGGCGCCGGTCCAGGTGTGCAGTCCCCAGCCGTCGTAGTCGCCGTCGGCGCGGTGGACATGGATGATCACCTTTGTCTTGTCCTGGGCGGGGTACACACCCTCGGGCCGGGTCGACTCCTGCCCGTCCTCGCCCTGTTCGACCCAGACCTCACCGGTCTTCGCGAGGTCGACGGTGCGTTCGGCACCGTCGACGGCGTCGCCCTTCTGGATCGTGTACGCCAGTGAGCTCGCCCCGTCGGGGACCTTCACCCAGGCGAAGGCGCCGAAGGCGTCGCGGCCCACGAACTCCCCGTTGTTGTCACCGGACTTGACGGTCCAGCCGTCGTAGTCGCCGTCGGTGCGCTGGTAGTGGACGACGGCGTAGGCTCGGTCGACGGCGCTCGGCTTCCCGGCCGTCGGTGCCTGCCCCGCCGTCGTCGCGGCGAGGGCGCTCGCGGTACGTCCGCCACGGTCCACCACGACTGCCTTGTACCGCAGGGCGGTTCCGGCCGCGACCTTCTCGGACAGCGTCTGGGTGACCTGGTACGGGGCGTGGTCGGCGGTGCCGAGCGTCTTCCACTCGCCGTTGCCGATCTGCGCGGCGAAGACGACGCGGGCGCCGGTGGTGCGGCCCGGGTCGGCGGCGACGGTGACCGTGCCGGTGGCGCCGGCGTCCGGGGCCTTCAGCGTCACCGTCGGCCCGGCCGTGGACGACGGGAGCTTCGCGTCGGCGCGGAGCACGAGCGACGACAGCGCCGGGACGGTGACCTTCACCTTGCCGCCGGTCGTGGTCGCGGAGCCCGAACCACCGTACAGAGTGGCGAACTTGGCGGACTCGACGGGCAGTTCCATCGTCTTCGGCTCGTTCGCGTTGTTCACGGCGACGACGTACTCGCGGTCGGCGCCGGTCCGCGAGAACGCGTACACGGAGTCCTTCGCGTACAGCTCCTTCTGGACCCCGTCGGCGAGCGCCGGGTTGTCCTTCCGCAGCTTCGACAGCGTGGCGATCGCCTTGTACAGCGGGTGCGAGGGATCGTAGGCGTCGCTCGCGTGGGTGCGGTCCGTGCCGATCTGGTCGTCGTCGAGGTAGTCGGCGACCTTCGACGCGAACATCGTCTGGCGGGCGTCCTTGTCGCCGCCCGCGCCGGTGAAGCCCTGCTCGTCGCCCGAGTAGACCACCGGGTTGCCGCGGCTGAGGAACATCAGTTCGTTGGCGAGCTTGTCGCGCCGGAGCAGCTCCGCGTCGCTCGCCCCGGGGTTGTCGGCCTTCAGGAAGGAGCCGATCCGCCCCATGTCGTGGTTGCCGAGGAAGGTGACCTCGTTGTAGGCGTTCGCCTTGTCCGTCGTGTAGCGGTAGTCCTGCGCGAGGACGTCGGACAGGCCGCTCGCCGACTTGCCCTGGGAGGCGTAGCCGCGGACGGCGTCCTGGAGGGGGAAGTCGAGGGTGGCGTCGAGGCGGCCCTCGGTCACGTAGGGGGCGGTGACGGAGGGGTCGGCGGAGTAGGTCTCGCCGAAGATGAAGAAGTCGTCGCGGCCGTGCTTCGCGGCGTACGTGTCGAGGGCGGTGGCCCATTGCGTCCAGAACTTCATGTCCACGTTGCGGACGGTGTCGACGCGGAATCCGTCGATGTCGAAGTGCTCGACCCACTTCTCGTAGATCTTCTCCAGGCCCTTCACGACCTCGGGCCGCTCGGTCCACAGGTCGTCGAGGCCGGTGTGGTCGCCGTTCAGCCCGCTCTCGCCGACGAAGGTCGAGTCGCCGCGGTTGTGGTACATCGTCGGATCGTTCAGCCAGGACGGCGACTTGGCGTTCTTCTCGGCTGCCGCGGTCGTCGGCGTGTACGGGAAGGAGTCCTTGTCGACCTTGCGCGCGGGGTCCGTCGTGTCGTCGAAGGGACGGCCCTCGGTGTCGAGGTAGGGGTAGGCGCCCTCGCTGCGGTAGGCGTGGGTCTGCTCGGTGTTGGTGACGATGTCGGCGGTGTGGTTCGTGATGACGTCGAAGTAGACCTTCATGCCCTTGGCGTGGGCCTTGTCGATGAGGGTCTCGAGGTCCTGGTTGGTGCCGAAGTGCGGGTCGACCCGGGTGAAGTCGGTGATCCAGTAGCCGTGGTAGCCGGCGCTGGCGCTGTCTCCGCCGCCCTGGACCGGCTTGTTCTTGAAGATCGGCGCCATCCAGATGGCGGTGGTGCCGAGCCCCTTGATGTAGTCGAGCTTCTTCGTCAGGCCCTTGAGGTCGCCGCCCTGGTAGAAGCCCTTGTCGGTGGGGTCGAAGCCGGTCGCGGTGCGGCTGCCGGTCAGGCCGCCCCGGTCGTTGCCGGTGTCCCCGTTGGCGAACCGGTCGGGCAGCACGAAGTAGTACTGCTCGCGCGTCGCGTCGTCGCGAGCGGGCTGCGCGGCGAGCCGGGCGTCGGACGGGGGCCTGGGCGGAGCGGGCGCCGCGGACGCCGGGGCGGCGGTGTGCAGGGCGGTGGCGAGCAGTGCGGCGCCTGCCGCGGCGGCTGCCGCCTTCCTCCGTGACGCGCCGTGCGCGCCGCTTCTTCGGTTCACCTTGTCGGGCCTTTCTGGAACTGTTCCGCGCGTGCGGGTGGCCATACGGAGCCGGACCGCCCGGTGCCTGCGGGGAGGCGGGACACCGGGCGGTCGGTGGAGCGGGGTGATGCGGATGGTTCGGAGAGGCTGGTCAGCTGCGCCAGGTGTCCGTGAGGGAGACGAGGCCGGAGGAGGAGGCGGTCGCGGTGCGGTTGGCGCCGCTCTCCCAGGTGACGTTGCCGCTCGCGTCCTTGCGGAGGTACTTGTACTCGAAGGAGGTGCCGGCGGGCAGCGCCACGTCCAGCTTCCAGACCGGGTAGGCGCCCGGGTCCAGCTTCAGGGCGTTGCCGGTGTTCCAGTTGCCCAGCTGGTCCTTGTTGCCGGTGACGTAGATGTTCTCGCCCCACGAGGTGGAGGCCGTGACGTTGAAGGAGGCGCCCGCGCTGGGGTCGGTGGTGGAGCTGTCGCCGCCGCCGCAGGTCTTGGCTCCGGTCTGGATCGCGAGTGCGGTGTTCGCCGCGAGGGTCGCCGTGAACTGACCGGAGGCGTTCACCGTGACGCCCTTGCCGCTCTGCACGTCGCAGTAGTCGCCGGCGGGCAGCGACGTCTGGAAGGTGCGGGTGAGCGAGGACGACTCGTGGTTGATGGCGACGTACGCCTTGGCGCCGCGGCCGAAGGCGATCTGGTTTGCGCCGTTGTCCCACCAGTCGGTGACGGCCTCACCGCGTGCGGTGTTGCGCCAGGAGACCATGCCCGCGATCTCGCGCCAGGCGTGCTGGCACTTCCAGCCGTCGGTGTAACAGGCGCTCACAGAGCCGGAGTTGGGCGGCCCCGCGTCCTTGTCGGTCCACTCGTATCCGGAGTGCACGTCGGGCGAGCCGTAGGGCCAGGCCAGCATGAAGACGTTCGCCAGGGTGTAGTTGGCGCCGTCCTTGTAGTTGAGGGTGTCGCCGCCGCGCTCGGTGTCGTGGTTGTCGACGAAGACGCCGGACTGGCCGGAGGGCATGTAGCCCCAGGCCTCGCCGAAGTTCTTCAGGTAGGCGAGGTTCTCGCTGGTGAAGACGCGCTTGAGGTCACGGGCGTAGCGGAACTCCTGGACGTCGCCGTTGCCGAGGTACTCGGACGGCGAGACGGCCTCTCCGGCGCCGTAGATGGCCTCCTGCTTCCAGTACGCGCTCGGGTTCGTCAGCCGCGACTTGATGTTGGCGAGGTCGGCCGCCGCCATGTGCTTGGCGGCGTCGATCCGGAAGCCGTCGACGCCGAGGGAGAGCAGGTCGTTCAGGTAGCCGGCGATGGTGGCGCGGACGTGCTCCTCGCCGGTGTCGAGGTCGGCCAGGCCGACCAGCTCGCACTCCTGGACGTTGGTGCGGTCCTGGTAGTTGCCGATCGTCGCCGTGCAGTTGTCCATGTCGGCGGACGAGTAGACGCCGGGGTAGTCGTACTTGGTGTACGAGGAGCCGCCGGTACCGGTGCCCGATCCGGCCGACATGTGGTTGATGACGGAGTCGGCGACGACCTTCACACCGGCCGCGTGACAGGTGTCGACCATGCTCTTGAAGGCGGCGCGGTCGCCGAGCCGTCCCGCGATCTTGTAGCTGACGGGCTGGTACGACGTCCACCACTGGGAGCCCTGGATGTGCTCCTGGGGCGGGGAGACCTGGACGTAGCCGTATCCGGCCGGACCGAGCGTGTTCGTGCATTCCTTCGCCACGGAGGCGAAGTTCCACTCGAACATCACCGCGGTGACGTCCTTCGTGCCGGGCGCTGCGGCCTGTGCGGGGGCCGGGGCCGTGACGGCGGCAGCGGCACCCGCCAGGACGGCGAGTGCTGCGGCCACGGACTTTCTGGCCATGGTTCCTCCTGATTCGAAGGGCAACGCGCCATGCCCGTGAGCGTGCTGAGGGGGGATCGCTTGAATCTTGCTGCAAGTGATTGCGGGGTGACCGTATGAGGGACCGTCATCACGGTCAACCCTTTGGACACACCCTTCTCAACCCGTCGGCGAAAACCGCGGATTCTCATTGCAAAGACTTACGCAAGCGTTCCAGCGGTGTTACGTTCAACCACGCTTCCGGTCCGGCGTCGGGGGCCCGGCCGTGCCGGGCCCCACGCGCCCGGCGTCCGGGCCGGCGGCGTCCACGCCTCAGTCGTCCACGCCTCAGTCGTTCAGGCACCAGTCGAAGAAGGTCGTGACACTGGGATCGACCCGGCCCTTGCCGTCCGCCACGGCCGCCGTGCAGAAGAAGCGGACCTCGCCGAACTCCAGGTCCATGGTCTCCACCAGGTTCCGCAGTCCGAGCCGTTCACTCAGCCACTTCCGCACGGACGCGGTGTCGTCCGGCCGCTCGGGCAGCAGGGCGGACCGGCCGGTCAGCAGGTCGCGCTTGCTGACGGCGACGGCGAGCCGGGACCGGTCCAGACGCGTGCCCATCGTGCGGACCGTCTGCACGGAACGCGCGAACACGTCCTCCGGGTCGACCGTCGAGGCGAGCGTGCGGTCGACCTTCGGGCCCTCGGCGTCCAGACGCGTCCAGAACGCGTCGACGGCCATGGGGTCCAGGACGAAGACGAAGGTGCGGGCCTCACGGATGTAGCGCAGCGCGTCGGTCTCCTCCCGGTTGACGAACCGCTCCCCCGCCGTGTCGAAGACATGCACCAGACGCTGGCCGCGACCGCTGCCGAGGACGAACGAATGGGCCCGGGGCAGCGCCTTCTGCGTGGGCCGGGTGTGCCCCTGGATCTCCAGGACCTCGTTCAGGACCTCCTGGGCGTCCCTCGACTCCTGGTCGGCGAGACGGATCCCGGCACCGCCGTCGGCCGCCGCGTCCTCCAGCGACTTCACCATCGCCGCCATCAGCTGGGTCTTGCCCGCGGCCCGGCCGCCGATCAGCGGCAGGATCACCTCGGCCATGTGTCCCGCGTCCCGGTTCATCGGCTTGCCGCAGGACTCGTGGACGCAGTGGCCGCTGAGCCGGGCGTCCTTGCCCATCAGCATCAGCAGGGTCGGCATCCGCCGGTCACAGGCGCAGCGGCGGCGGAAGAGACCGAAGGTGCCCGGCCGGATGTCGGCGTGCCGGCGGCGGCAGCGGTCACCGGGACAGTCGTACGCGGGATAGGGCACGCGCTCGAAGCAGCTCGGGCACAGCATGCCGCGGGGCAGGCCGCGCAGGATCATCACCGTGCGGTCGATGCCGCGCAGGGCGAGCGCGATCAGCCAGGCGCCGCCCGCCAGCAGGGCGACGACGAGGGCCTGTATCGCGAGCAGCAGTCCGAGCAGCGGGGCCGCGACGGCCGCCCCGACGCCCAGGCCCGCGTACAGGGTCAGTCCGTACGGCACCGAGATGGCACGGTGCACCGTGGGCGCGGTGAAGGTGCGGGTCCGCACCCGGCGGCCGGCGTCGGACACCACCCGGACGTACATCTGCCGCCCCTGGAAGAGGAGTTCGCGCAGATCGCGGGTGGCGGGACCGAAGAAGTAGTTGCGGTGGGCCAGTTCGTCGGCGGGCCGGTGCCGCGGGATCGTCGTGAACTCGGGGGTACGCCGGCGCAGCACTCCGTCGAGCACCTGGACGTAGCGGTACAGCAGTTCGCTGACCAGCGCCGCTCCGCGCAGACCCGCGATCGCGGGCGCGACGAACAGATAGGCCAGGAGCACCACCAGGTAGACCGCGGGGATGATGACGAAGGCCAGGATGTCTTCCATCGGTGACTCAGCCCTCTTCCGCTCGGGAGCCGTCCGAGGACCGACGCGGGGTGAGCTTGCGGCCCAGCTTCTTCATACGGCCCACGCGGAGTTCGGCGATCTCCTCGTAGCGGGCGGCGAGCTTCGCGTCGTAGGGGCGCAGTGCGGCGGCCAGCCGCTTGAGGTCGTCCGGGCGCCAGTGGTCGGCGAGGTGCTGGCGCAGCGCCGAGACGAGGTCCTGGTGAGCCTGCGGCAGGCGGCCGCGCGGATCGGTGACCGCGACGACGCCCGTGACATGACCGAGCAGCCGCGGGTCGACCTTGCGTGCGGTCGACGCTTCCCGGTACACGGCGCGCAGGTAGACGTCCGTGAGGCGGAACCCGAACTCCGGCAATCGCGTGCGGAGTCGGGCCGGGTCGGCGGGCAGCGCCAACAGCGCGGGCAGCAGCAAGTACTCCTTGAGGGCGCGGGGCGCCGCCCAGGCCTGCGTCTGCGGGATGCCGAACGCGACGGCGAGCGCGGTGGCCTCCTCGGCCCCGCACAGGGCATCGTCCAGGTCGACGACGACCCGCACGCGCTCCTGAGTGACCGCGGGCAGCCAGGCGAAGCGGCCGGGTTCGGCGAGCTTGTGACACAGCGTCAGGCAGTGCCGCAGCGCCTGTTCGTCCGTGATCTCCTGCTTCACGGCGCGGTCCAGCCATTCGGCGACCGCCTCGCCCACCGGTTCGTCCAGCGGGAACCGCACGGCGATCTCGGTCGCTTCCTTGTGCGTCCAGGGCCGCGACGGCTGTCGCCACAGTGCCCGCAGCAGGTCGGCGTCGGGTGCGGTCCGGCCGCGTACGTCCAGGATCCGGAAGAGCAGCTCGATGGTGCGGGCGGGTTCCCGCTCGGCCTGCGCCAGCCAGTAGTGCTCCAGGAGCCGGGGCTGCTCGCCGAGGTCCCGCTCCCTGAGCAGGTCGGCCGGGAACTGGGCGAAGAGCTGTTCCTGTCCGCCGCGGTCCTCGATGACCTCCTGCACCGCCACGGCGAGTTTCGCCCTGAACTCCGGCAGTGTGTGCACGAGTTGGCCGACCTCGGCGCGCAGCCCCGGGCCCGCCTCCGAGGCGCCGAGGAGTACCCGGGACAGGTCCAGGCTCTGCTGTGCGAGCAGTTCGGACGGCGGGGCGAGCCGGGCGCCGACCGCCCAGAGCAGCAGCCGTACCCGCTGGCGGGTGGTGGTGGCCTCGCCGAGCAGCCGCTGCCACAGGGCGGTGGCCCGCTCCCGCTCGCCGGGGTGGGTCAGGGGAACGGGACCCCGCGCGTTCTCGGCGCCGGTGATGTAGGCGCGGATCCGGGACTGGTGGAGCTTGCCCTCCAGTTCCTGGTGCAGGGCCGTGTCGCCGCCCGCCTCGGCGGCCGCGCTGAGCGCCGCGACCTGGCGGTCGTCCAGGTCACGGTGCTTGTGGTGGATGTCGGCGGCCACCGCGGCCCGGCGCGGCCCGAGGTGGTCGGCGCCGGGAAGCCAGTCGAGGACCGCGCGGACGTCGGCGGCCGTCAGCTCGATGCCGCCCGCCGCCGCGGCCGCCGCGACCGGGGCGTGCCAGTCGCCCAGCACCCGCTCCAGTCCTCCGGTGTACTCGGCGGTCCAGGACCACACCGAGCGGATCGACCCGACGCCGATCCGGGTCAGCAGGCGTACGAGGTGGTGGGTGGGGACCACCTCGGGGAAGCGGCCCGCGGAGAAGTCGAAGACGGTGTACGACTCCTCGTCGTCCGGGCCCAGGTCGAGATGGGCGCCGGGCACCGTGCCGATCAGGTGCAGTCGGCTGCGGGCGGGACGGAAGAGATAGGTGGCGAAGGACAGGGCGTGGGCCAGCGGGGGCGGCAGGAGGTAGGAGACGGCCGCGAACCAGTGGGCGATCCGGTCCGTGGTGTCGTCGACCACCACCACCGAGCCGTCCTCCGCGAGCGCCGCGAACACCGCGGCGAGGAGCGTCGGGAGCTGATCGGCGTACGGGTGCGTGCGCAGGAAGGCGCGGACCGCGCGGGGCGACAGCGGGCCGCGCGGCAGGGGTGCGGGCTGTTCCGGGAGTTCCGTGGAGTCGGCGGCCCGGGTGGTCCACAGCGGGGAGTCCCACAGCTCGATGGCGAGCAGTCCGCCGCTGTCGGCGGTGAACTCGCCCTCGGTGTGGAGCGCGTGGGCGAAGTAGTTGCCGAAGCGGCGGGCCGAGTCGCGCCCGGCGTAGCGCACGCACAGGGTGGTGGCACCGTTCGTCGCGCTCGCGGTGTGGCACAGGTTGACGGGGCAGCGGGCCAGCAGCTCGGGGGTGTCGGACTCGGCCAGGGCGCGCGGTGGTTCGTATCCGGCGAGGCCCTCGACCCGGTGCCGGGTGCCGGCCGTGACCTGCTCGCTCACCGCGTTGAACTGGAACCCCGACGACCCGCTCAGCCCGTGCTCGCAGGACGTGTAGTACAGCTGCTGGAATCCGGTCATCCCCGTCCCGTCCTCGGCACCGAGCCGAACTCGCTCAGCAGCCACAGCAGCGGGTCCGCGACCCGGTAGGGCTGGATGCCGAGGTCGGCGACGCGCGACTCGGCGGTGGCGCTGCGGCCCAGCGCGGAGACGCCGAAGTAGCGGTACCGGGCGAAGGTGTTCTCCAGGGACTGGTCGATGGAGACGCCGTCCCACTCCTTGAGGAGCTGCCGCACCTCCTCGTGGACGCTGAGGCTGTCGGAGACGTCGAACCGGCCGCGCGCGGCCGCGTGGGAGCGCAGCGGGCTGCCGCTCTCCATGAGGTGCCAGAACGCGTCCATCTTGGAGAAGACCACCGCGATCGGGGTGTCGACCTTCGCGGCCTTTCCGCCCTGGGCTGCGAGGAGCATGCCGCTCACCCGGCTCAGGACGTTGATCGGCGGGTCGATGCCGTCGAGGGCCGGCAGCTCCGTGCCGGGTGCGGCGTTGTTCCGGGCGCCCGGCATCTGCAGCGGATCCAGCAGCAGGACGATGCCGTCCGCGTTGGTCAGATAGCGGGTGTTGAGCTCCACGCTCTCGCGGCTGTTGAAGTCCTCGCCCGCGGTGTCGAAGAACGACAGGACGGTGTGCTGCGGCTGTTCCTTGAACAGCCTCTTGCGGCGCAGTCCGAACCGGAACACCAGCGGCTCCACCCGGTTGGCGTTGGTCGTCGCGGTCTGGGTGGGCGGGAACATCTGCCGGTCGCGGTAGAGCCGGTCCTCGTACTCCGTGCTGAAGCGGCGCATGGTCGTGTCGTCCAGGCCCATCAGGGAGGCGCCGAAGGCCTCACCCACCTGGTTGCGCATCTCGTGCAGCAGCACGGTCATGTAGATCGTCTTGCCGGAGGAGCGCGCGCCGACCATCGCGATCAGCCGGTTCTCCACCATGCCGAACTGGACGGGCAGTTCGACGTGGCAGACCGGGCAGATCCGGTACGTCGTCTCGCTCTCGCAGTCCGGGTGCACGGCCGTGGACCTGCGGCCGTCGGCGGCGAAGTCCGGGCCCACCTCGTGGCTGGGGCGCCGGCCGAACCGCTCGTCGAGGACGGGGTCGCGGCGCCGCTCGCACCGTTTGCCGACGCGGCTGAGCCGGCTGTTGCAGCGGAACCGGATCTCGCGCGGGGCGAAGGTCTCGTAGCAGTAGGGGCAGGTGAGTCGTCTGGGCATTCAGGTCACTCGCAGCCGGTGCAGCGCCGTGGGGCGGATGTCGGTTTCGTCGTGGTCGTCGAAGGAGCCGTCCCGCCCGTGCTCGCGCGGGGAGGCCGGGCCGCTCGCCGGGAAGCAGACGAGCCAGGACGTCCCCTTGGTGCTGGGGAAGGGGAACTCCACGGTGAGGGGCGTGCCCGCGGAGAGGCGCTGGGCGGGCACCTCGTGCAAAACGGTGCCCTCGGCCGTGCTGGTGGGGCGGTAGCGGCCGAGGCCGTGCACGATGCGCACGGCGGGCAGGTCGCAGCCGGTCCGCGCGGTGAACGTGACGGTGGCGACGCGGGCGCCGGTGAGGCGGCGGCGCAGCGCCGGTTCGTAGTCGACGATGGGCGGTTCGGCCGCGACGCGCAGCGAGGCGGCGCCCTCGGTGTCGACTCCGGCGTCCGGCACCAGCGCCTCGACGGTGAGGACGACCGTGCCGCGGCCGAGGGGCAGGTCGAGGCCGCCGTCGTGTTCGTAGACCCGCCGCTGACAGCGGATGTCGCCGTCGCGGGGACCGTCTCCGGGCGAGGTGGACGTGTCCTCGCGGCGCCAGCGGACGCGGGCGGTGAGGGCGTTGTCGGGCCAGGCCCACAGGACGAGGAGGTGGTCGTCGCGGCGGACGGCCTGGAGCTGGGTGACGGGGACGGAGTGGAGGGTCGACGTCGAGGTGGGGGTGGGCGTCGGGGGCGCGACAGGAGGGACCGGTTCGGGTCCGGGTGCCGGTGCTTCGGATGCCGGTGCTTCTGGGGTGGGGTCCGGTTCGGGTCGCGGCCGGTGCGGCTCTGCTCGGGGTGTCGGTATCGGCGTGGGGATCGGCTCCACGGGGGTGGCGAGTTCGGTCACCGTGGCGATGGGCGCTTGCGGGGGGCTCTCGGCCGGGGGCTCGGGGTCCGTCGGGGCGGTGCGCCAGGGCTGTGGCTCCGGGTCCTCCAGCGGTGGCGGGAAGTGCCCGCTCGACGCCGGAGCCGGGCCCGTGGCGATGCGCAGCAGACCGAAGTCCTCCAGGAGCAACAAACCGTGCACGACGGCCAGTTCGGGGGTGGTGCAGCGGACCGTGAGGCCCTGGGCCGCGGGCAGGTCCTCCACCTCGTCGCGGCGGGCCCGGCTCGTGTACAGGCCGCCGGAGAGGAGGACGGCGTCCGGGGCGGCGGTCCCGGCGAGTTCCCGGGAGATCGCCGCGCAGGCGTGGTCCTCACCGAGCGGTGCGGTGCGCGTCGTGACGATGCGGGCCGTCAGGTCCGGGGTGATGGCGAGCACCGTCAGCTCGACGGTCTCCGCCGCCTGGTCCACGACCAGGACCGTACGGAGGACGCCCTCGTCGATGGCGCCGTAGTGCAGGGCCACCCCGACGGGCTTCGGGACGATGCGCCGGACCTGGAGCCCCGCGTCCTCGGCGGCGCGGCGCAGCCGGGCCTCGGCCTCGCGGTCGGCGGCGGCGGGCAGGCCGAACACCGCTTCGTCGTCCTCGTCCGCGGCGAGCAGCAGGTGCAGCGCGGCGGCGGGGTCGGCGACGCCGTCCGTGCCGTCCAGGTCCGTCGCCGTGACGGCCGGGCGGCCCTGCGGATCGAACCGGCCGAGGTGGGCGATGCGGTGGTCGATGGCGATACCGAGCATGGCGTCAGCCGTTCCCTTCCTCGGTCGTGGCCCCGGCTCCCGCTCCGGCCGTGGCCTCGGTTCTGGCCCACGGCGTGCCCGCGGTGTCGACGCCGATCCGGACGCGGCTGCCCGGCGAGGGGCGCCGGGCCAGGAAGTGCGCGACCACGGCCGTCCGCAGCCGCTCCAGCTCGTTGCGGATCTGACGGCCGCCGTACGCCTGGTGCTCGGGGGTGCTCATCCGCGCGGTGATCCACGGGTGCAGGGTGGCGGTGTCGGGCACGAGCTCGACCTGGTGGCGTTCGCGCACGGACTCGACGAGCTGGCCCAGCAGCCGGTCGGCGATCTTGACGATGTGCGCGCGGCGCAGCATGTCGAAGACGACCACGCCCGGCTTGAGCCGGCCGTAGATCTCGGGCCGGCCGATCGCCCGGAACTTCTCCTCGACCGCCTGCGTGAAGTGTGCTTCGAGGGCGTCGTACGGGACTTCTTCGGCTCCGTCCTCGCCGCCGTCGGACAGCAGGCCCTGGACCGCGTCGGCGCCGGTGTTGGAGGTGAAGATGATCAGGCACTGGGAGAAGTACGCGGTCTGGCCGCGGCCGTCGGTGAGCCGGCCGTCCTCCAGGATCTGCAGGAACTTGTCGAGGACGCGGGGGTGGGCCTTCTCGATCTCGTCGAAGAGCAGGACGCTGAACGGCCGTTCCTGGACCCGGCGGGTCAGTTCGCCGCCCTGTTCGTGCCCGATGTAGCCGGGCGGGGCGCCCGCGAGCCGCTCGGCGGCGTGTTCCTGCTGGTACTCGCTCATGTCGAAGCGGGCGTACGCGCTCTGGTCGCCGAACATCAACTCCGCGACCGCCTTGGCCAGTTCGGTCTTGCCGACGCCGGTCGGCCCGACGAAGAAGAACGCGCCGCGCGGCCGCGCGGTGCCCGAGCCGCCGAAGTCGATGCCCACGAAGGCGGCCTGGAGCGCCGCGGACACCGCCTCGACGGCCTTGGTCTGTCCGACGACCCGGGTGCCGAGGACGCCGGCGGCGCGGGCCACGGTGTCGCGGTCGAGCTGGGTCCACGGATCGACGCTCACGTTGAGCCGGTGCAGTTCCAGGAGCTTGTCCGGTTTCTGCAGGGGCGCGACGCGCAGCCACGACGTGCGGGCGAGGGCCTCGATGTCCCAGCCGGACATGCCGTCGGTGGCGCCGACCAGGGCCTCGATGTCGTGCCGGGTCGCTTCCGGGGCGCCGTTGAACTCGTCGCGCAGCCAGGTCAGCCAGAGCCGGCGCTCGCTCGGGTCGGGCGGGCCGATGTGCAGGGTGGCGATCCGGGGGTCCTCCAGGTGGAACCAGCCGGGCAGCCTTCCGACGTCGCCGACCGCGCACAGGACGGCGTTGCGCGCGTGCGGCGGGCGGCCCGCGAGGCCGTCCCGGGATGTCACGGCGTCCGCCATCGCGGCGCGCAGCCGGAGATACCCTGCGTTCGACTCCGGCTGCCCGGGCGGGAGATGGTGGTCGACGTCCTGGAAGACGAACGCCACGGAGGCGTCGGGGGACGCGACGAGCCGGTGCACGACGGCGACCACGTCGTCGAAGGACCGCGGCGGTCCGGCCTGCCGCGGCGCGAGCAGACTCGACCGCTCTCGCCCGCGTTCGCGGCCGCGTCGCGTGCGCGGGTCGGTCTGTTGCCCGTCGGGGGCTGTCGCGTCGGGGCGCGCGCCGTCCCGTGTGCCGTCGGAGCCGGGTACGCCCTCGCCACCACGTGAGCCGTCGCCCTCGCGCAGGCCGTCGGAGCCGCGTACACCGTCGGTGTCCCGCCCGGCGGGGCGCCCGTCCCCCGTCGAGGCACCCGGACGTCGACCGCCCGGTCCGGCGTCGGCGTCCGGCGCGGCCCGGTCGGTCTCGTCGGACCGGCCGCGCCGTCCGGCCGCCAGCTCCGCGAAGCGCTCCGCGTGCCCGGGCAGGGGGAAGGTGAGTCCGGCCACCGGATCCCACCAGCCGACGACATCGGCTCCGCGCGCCTCCAGGACTCCGGCGACGAGATCGCGGAAGGAGGCGGGGCGGTCCTCGAACCACCAGCGGTCCCTGATCTGGCCGTTGAGGATGACCTGGCGGCCGCGCCGGAGTTCCCAGCCCAGGGACACCGCCCACAGGGGCATCATTCCGTCGGCGGTGACCGGTCCCGTGCCGTCCTTGTCCGCGCCGTCCGCGCCGTCCGCGCCGTCCTCGTCGAACTTGGTGAAGTCGAGCGTGGTCACGGGGTCGTCCACCTCCAGGAGGACTCGCGGGGCAGCGGCTTGGCCCGGCGGCCCGGCGGCTTGCCGTCCCAGGTGATCTCACCCGGGACGAACCCGTCGTCGCCGCCGAGCGACTCGTGCACCCGCTCCAGGAGCGCCTCGGTGGTGTCGCACACCGCCTCGTCCCGAGCGGCGTGCAGCGTGACGTCCGGCTCGCCCTCGACCCGGTAGACGAGGACGGGGGTGCCGTCCTCCTCGCTGGCGACCGTGGTCTCGTACGTCGCCCCGGTGGGCCGCGTGAAGTGCAGCCGGAAGGCGCCGTCCTCCTCCGCGCCGCCCTCGAAGGCGAACCCTTCCCCGGTCATGGCGTCCCGGAGCGCCGCCACCAGATCGCGCCGCCGCTCGTCCGCCAACTCCAGCTCGTCCAGGCGGCTCTCGGCGTCGGGCAGCCGGGACTCCAGGTCCTCCACCGCCGCCGTCGCCCGGCCCGGACTGCGCGCCGCCAGCGCTTCGCCCGCCGCGCGCAGTGCGTCGTCGATCGTGTCGGCGAGGTCGGGGGCGCCGAGGCCGGCGGCGGTGTTGACGACGCCCTGCGCCGCCGGGCGCACCGCGTCGAGCCGTTCGGCGGCCTCCGCGAGGGCCAGCTCCAGGGCCTCTTCGGCCTCGGCGCGCTTCCGCTCGGCCGCGCGTTCCTCCTCCGCCACGCGCTCCCGCTCCACCGCCCGGTCCCGCTCGGCCCGGGCCTCCCGCTCCGCGGTCTCCCGCGCCTGCCCGACCGTCGCCGCGTGCAGGTCCAGGGCGTGTTCGACCGTGCCCAACAAGGCCTCGAACCGCGCCTGTTGGTCCGGAGCCGTGGCCGCGCGGAGCTGCCCGATGAGGTCGTTGCAGCGCTGGTGCCCCTCCGCGTCGAGGGTCGTGCCCTCGGAAGCGGACAGTCGCCGCTCCAGGCCCGCGAGGACGTCCGCCCGGTCGCCCGTCCGGCCGCGGTCCGTCGTGCCGCGCAGGCCGACGACCTTGCCGCGCAGTTCCTCCACCGCCCCGTCGAGCGGTTCGCCGCGCGCGAGGCGCACCCGCAGCGCGGCCAACTCCCCCTCCAGGGCGCCGATCCCTTCGCGGACCCCGGACCGCTGGGCCTCGGCGACGAGCCCGCGCACCTCCTCCAGGCCTCGTTCGTCGGCGCGGGACTGCTCGGCCCGCGCCCGGTCCCGGCGGGCGGCGCGCTCGGCCTCCCTGCGGGCCGTCACCTCGGCCTCCTTGCGGGCGGCTTCGGCGCGGGCGCGCTCCCTGCGGGCGGCGGCGGCCCGGGCGATCCTGTCCCGTTCGGCGGCCCGCCTGAGCTCCCTGGCCCGCCGCTCCTCGGCCCGCCGCCGGCGCTCCTCCGCCTCCCGCTGGGCGTACAGCGCACCGACCCGGACGCTGCTGTACTTCGGTGATCCGCTCATCGTTCCCTCCGCTCCTCGGCGTGCAGCACGAACCCCCGCGCCGCGAGCTGTTCCTCGAGCTGTCCCCGGAATCCGGGGGTGGGCGGCACTCCTGCCCAGGACAGCGAACCGTCCGCCTCCACCGACATCTCGACCCCGGCGCTCGTGTCCGGCTCGTCGAGCACCTTCCGGTAGCGGTCGGTGAGCGGGACGAGCCGCTGGTTGTCCGAGCCGCGCCAGCGCAGCGCGCCGTGCCGGGCCGCGATGTACGGCCCGTCGACCAGCAGGTCGAGCCGGTCGAGCAGGGCGAGCCGGTCCGGGCCGCCGCGCCGCAGCGCCTCGTGGCGGAACCCGGAGTACGCCATCGCCCCGAAGCCGGGGCGCCGCGCGCGCACCGCGTCGAGCAGTTCGGCCAGCGCCCCGGCCTGGGCGAACGGCTCTCCTCCGGAGAACGTCACGCCTTCGACGTCGTCCAACGAGCAGAGCCAGTCGGCGAGTTCGGGCACCGTGCGGCTCGTGCCGCCGTCGAACGGCAGCGTCTCCGCGGCCACGCATCCCGCGCACCGCAGCGGACAGCCCTGCACCCAGACGACGGCGCGGCTGCCGGGGCCGAGGACGGTGCACCGGTCCAGGGTCCTGGCGACGGAGAGACAGGTCGTCATCGCTCCTCCTGCGCGGGGCCGGGATAGCTGTCGGCGCCCCGCTCGGCCTGGTCGCACCAGGGGCACCACGGGCGCTCGACGGTGTGGACGTGGTGGGCGTTGACCGCGCACACCTTCAGCCGGCCGACGGTCAGTTCGGCGGCGAGGGCCTCGGCCCACTCGGCCGCCGTGGGGCGTCGCGGGGTGCTCCCGAACGCCGTACGGAGCAGGTGGGCGAGGTTGCGCGGCAGCAGGTCGGCGGGCGGCACCGAACGGGGCAGCAGCACGGAGGCGCGGTCGACGAGGCGGCAGCGGCCGTGCAGCACGTTGTCGTCGTACGAGAGGTAGTCGCGGCCGTCCGCCGGGTGCCCCGCGAAGGGGTGCAGGCCCGCCATGAGGAGCTGGTGGACGAGGACGGCCAGGGTGAAGTCGTCGGAGGCCGCGTCCGGCGGCGTACCGGAGCCCGGCCCGGTGCGCTCGGGGGCCGTGTATCCGGGGGTGCGCATCCGGCCGGGGAACATCTCGCGGCCGTCGCCGAACTGCCAGGAGTCGACGTCCGCCATCCCGACGCGGCCCGCCTCGTCGACCCACAGGTTGTCGGGCTTGAGGTCGCCCACCACATAGCCCTCGGCATGCAGTTCCGCCAGCAGCCGGGCCAGGGCGAGGGCGGCGCGCAGTCCCGTCTCCCAGGTCGCCCCGGGCAGGAGGCCGCGGCGGGCCGAGGTGCCGAGGAGATGGCCGAAGGGCTGGTAGGCGTGGCGCATGTCGGTCATCACGTAGCCGTCGACGCGGTCCGCCTCGGTGCCGCCCGCGGTGTGCACCTGGACCAGTGGCCAGGCGAGCCGGACGGGGGTGCCGGAGAGCAGGCCGACGGTGCGGGGTTCACGGCGCTGGCGGACGAGGCGTGCGACGCGGCGCCGGTAGGCCGCGGCGTCGGGCGGGTCGGGTACGAGTTTCGCGACGAGGGGGCGGTCGTCCTCGATGCCGTAGACGAAGCCCTCCGAGCCGCTGCCGATCTGCTCGGTGAGCCGCCAGGTGTGGCCGCCGCGGGACACCAGCGTCAGGGCCATGGTCGGCCCTCCTCGACGAGCGCGCACAGGACGGTCAGGTCGTCACCGGTCCGCGAGCCGGCCTCGGGCGCGGAGAGCAGGCGTCTGAGCGGTTCGGCGTCGCCGTCGTTGTCGCGCAGGGCCGCGGCGAGGCCGAGGAAGAAGCCGTCGGCGGGCAACGGGCCCGCGGAAACGGGGAGTTCGCGGACGGTGGGGTGGTCGAGCGCGAGGGGCGCGCAGCCGTCGGTGGACAGCACGACGCCGCTCAGCTCGGGCTCCCACACGACGAAGGTGCGGATGCGCAGCTCCGCGCCGGGTGAGGAGAGGAAGGCGGTGGGCCCCTCGGGCGGCGGCAGGACGAGGTGGCAGCGGTCGTCGCGGGTGAGAAGGGTGCCGAAGCCGTCGCCGAGCGAGACGAAGGCCGCCCAGGGCGGCGCCACGACGGCCGCGGTGAGGGTCGCCGCCAGGTCGCCGGGGTCGGAGGCGTCGTCCCCCGACACCCCCGCGACCGCCCGCAGATACTCCTCGACGACGGCCTTGCCGCATCCCGCCGTCCACGCGGTCCACGCCTCCGGCGTCTCCTGGGCGGCGGGTATGTCCCGCGCCAGCAGGCGGCAGGCCGCGTCGACCGCGATATGGGCGCCGAGCGCGCTGCGGTCGCGGCTGCCCGCGCCGTCGGACACGGCGAGGACGGCCGCGTCACCCAGGTCGACCGCTTTGAACGCGTCCTGGCAGCCCTGGGCGCGGGCCAGATGCGCGGTGCCCTGGACACCGGCGCCCGCGACGATCACAGCAGGCCCCTTTCCAGCCGGTCCATCCGCGCGAGCTTGGCGGCCCGGTCCTCGACCTGCCGGTGGATGAGGTCCGCGTCCTGGTCGGGGCTGCTGTCATCGGTGCTCTGGAAGAACAGCTCGAGGATGCGCCCGAAGTCCAGGTTCTCCAGCAGGGAGGTGGCCTTCGGGGCCAGGGCACGCAGGAGCGGCAGGTCGGCGCCGCGCACTCCGACCACCTGGACCACCCACTCCCCCGCCTCCTCGCCCCGCCGCACCCGCTCGGCCGTGTCCGCGAGGGCGGCGGCCTCCAGCGGCCGTCCCTCGGTGTCGCTCGGCGCCCCGTCGGTGAGGACCCACAGGAAGGGGCGGCGGACCGGGACGCGCTGCCGCTGCAGGGCGCGGTGGCGGGCGTGGGCCAGATCGAGGCCCGTCTCCACGGCGTCCGTCAGCCGGGTCAGGCCCTCGGCGCGCAGCACGGGCGGATGCAGCCGGTCGACCAGCACGAACAGCCGCTCGCTGTCGGCCTCCTCGACCGGGACGAGGCGGCCGGGCCCGGGATCGTAGACCCGTACGGCCGAGTCGAAGGTGATCAGGCAGGTCTCGACCCGGGTGCGCAGTCGCTCCTGGGCCCGGACCCCGTCGAACCAGCTTCGCAGCGCCTCGTTCAGCTCGTCGATCCGCGGGTGCCGCGCGGGCCGCCCCATGGACGCGGACGTGTCGAGCAGGAGCACGACCGGCTGACGCTCCTCGTACCCGGCACCGAACTCGATGCCGCGCACGCTCATCCGGCCGCCCCCTCGGGGCCGGCGTGCGCCACCAGGCGTTGCCGCCCGGGGTCGAGGCGCACGGTGACGGCGGTCCCCGGCGGCAGGCCGGGCGGCTCGGGAAGCATGCGCAGCAGAACACCGTCGACGAGTACGTACGTGTCCGGGGCGGGCCACGTCACCGTACGACCGGTGCTGCCGTGAGCCCACTCCCCCATCCCCCTGATCATGCGGCCACAGTATGTGACATGGAGACCACCATTCGTGCCCCTTAAGGAAATTGACGCCCCGTCGAGACTCGGTGCGCCGGGGGCGCGAGCCGCCCGGGGCGAAGGCTCCCCCGAGGTCCCACCCGGGCGACCCGCACGTCCAGTCAAGCGGACCGGCCGGTCGCGGACGGGTCGCGAACCGGTCGGGTCCCGGCCGTGGTCCGTTCCACCACGCGGGCCGCCTCCGGGGTGCGGACCACGAAGTGCACGTCCCAGGGCGCGCCGCGCGCCAACTCCGCCTCGACGGCGCTCCATACGGCGGCCGCGCTCACCCGGTACGGGAGTCCGCCGCGTCCGGAGCCGAGCAGCGGGAAGCACACCGTGCGCAGGGGCGGGGTGTGCCGGTCGTGCTCCTCGGCCAGCAGCGTGAGGGCGCGCGAGGTGGCGCGGGTGATGTCGGCGGGCAGCACGTCGTAGTCGTTGGTGCCGGCGCGGGGAACGGCGACCGCCGCGTGGTAGATCCGCCGGACACCGGCCTCGGTCATCGCTCCCGCACCGGTGGCCGCGACGGTGCCGGGCAGGACGGGGCGGCCCGAAGTGCCGTGTCTGGCGGCCCACTTGCGCAGTTCGTCGTGGAGCGGGTCGTCGATGAGGTCACCGGTCACGCCGCGCACGGCGGCGGCTCTGCGCAGCGAGGCGGACACCGAGGACTTGTACGGCTCGGGCAGCGCGAAGTAGGTGTTGGCCGGGCAGACCACCACGTCCACGTCGCGCAGCAGGTCGACGGGGTGGACGTGGAGGGTGAGGTGGACGGCGCGATCGCCCGCGAGGACGTCCACGCGGCGGTGGGTGACTCCCTCCCAGTCGCCCGCGTCCGGTGCGCCGACCCGCCCGTCGACGGTCAACGCCTCTATCTGTTCGGCGACTTGGCCGAGCACCATCACTTCGTGGTGCTTGCGGAAACGCTCCTCGCTGACCCGGTACATCTCGGCGGCGCGCGACCGGCGGGAGGACGCCGGCCAGTCCCGGGTGCCCTGGGCGAGGCCCAGCGTGTACGCGGCGGCGGTGCGCAGCGTGCCCGCGTCGAGCCGGTCCACGGCGCGCCGCAGCAGCGCCTCGATCGCGGCCTCGCGGGTGCGCGCGGCGACCGTGGCGGCCGCGGCGGCGTCCAGTGCGGGCAGCTCACGGTCGCGCAGCCGCAGCAGTCCGGCGCGCCGGACTGCCTGTAATTCGGCGAGAAGTGACCCGTGGTCGACCGATCCTGGTGCCATACAGCCAACGATGACACCACGTGTCTCGGCCGAACAAGCCGATTGCGCAAGGCTCCCGGATCAGCGGTGCGGCGGCTCCTTGATCGCCGATCGCAGGGGTTCGAGCAGTTGATTGGCCTCCTTGATGCCGTCCGGGGAGCCGAGGTCGGCGATGCTGCGGTACGGCAGGGGTTCGAGCGGTCCGTCCACGACGTCCGCGAGACGGTCGCCGAAGAGCACCAGGGCACGCCGTGACGGGTTGCGTTTGGAACCCCAGACCATGCCCATGGCCTCGGGCACCTGGGCACGGACCTCCCGCGCCCACTGCCGGGTGTTCGTGTAGTGCTCGCGTCCCTCGTTCTCCAGCAGGGAGTTGTCCTGGAGGACGGCGGCGAGGGCGGGCCCCGAGCACAGGGAGACCAGTCTCAGTTCGCACCGAGTGCGCACCACGTTCAGTGACTTTCCGCGCACCGCCGCCCAGGGGACCAGGCGCATCCCGGTCTGCCGGTCGAAGGGCACGGAGCGCAGCAGTGTCTCGGCGAGTGCGGTCTCGGCGTCGACGGCCGCGTAGAGGCAGGGGTAGGGGTCCTCCTGGGTGCCGTGGAAGCGGCCGGGCGCGCGGTCGTCGGCCTGGAACGGCTTGAACTGCTCGGCGGCGAACCGGGACGAGTGCATCCGCCACAACTGGGTGTGGGCGGGCAGCACTTCCCAGTGCGGCTGGAAGCGGTACGCGGAGGGCGTCGGGGCCTGCTCGTGCATCAGTCCCCCTCCACCAGCACATGGGCGGCGTCCAGGAGTTCGCCGTCCGCGCGGTCGCCCAGGAGAGCGGCGGGCCGCCTGCCGCCCAGCCAGGCGTTGGCGCTCAGCCACCAGTCGGCGGCGCCCCAGGGGTCCGCGTCGGCGCACAGCAGCCCGTTGATCTCGAGGACGACCTGGTACGGGGCTCCGCCCCCGACGGGGAACTGGAACTCGGGGTAGCGGTCGCCGTGTTCGGGGTCGGCGAGCCTGATCAGGTCGGGCGGTGGTTCCGTTCCGGCGAGCCTCCCGCGGACCTCGGTGGCCGTCAGGGCGGGCGCCCGCAGCAGCCGCCGCTCGACTCCGGCGATGATCGCCGCGGTGTCGGGCGGCGGCGCCGGTGCCGCGGTGATCAGGGTCAGCAGGTCCACCGTCCGCCGCACGACGGGCTGCCCGGCCGCCGGTGTGGCGACGAGCCGTACGGAGTCGAGTGCCTCGCGGACCGGGTGGCCGTAGGGCAGCGCGACCAGGCCCAGGCGGACCCGCTGGAGGGCGCGGCGTACGGCTCTGGTGTCGTCCGGCACGCTGTCGGCGAGCGCCCGCAGACGCGTCAGCAGGCTCTGGTACTGCTCGTCGGTCAGGTGCTCGCGGATGCTGTCGTGGTGGTCGGCGATGAGGTCGAGCACCTCGGTGCCGCCGTCCCCGGGGTTCATACGGCCTCCTTCTTTCCCTGGCCGGGGTGTCCTTGGTGGATGAACGCGGCCCACAGTTCGGGCCGTTGGAGGTCGGGGCGGCCGGCGTCCGCCCGCAGGTCGTCGCCGAGGCAGCCCGGGTCCCGCCGGTCGGGGTCGAGCATCCACAGCTGCGCGGCGCGCAGGGCGTCGACCGGGCTGAGGCCGGCCCGCAGATGGTGGTGGAACACCGTCATCATGAGGCTCGACGCGCCGTCCTTCGCGGCCCATCGGGACCCCACGACGTCCCGCGCGCCGCCGGAGACGAACGCCGTGGTGAGGGTGAGGGCCTCGTCGTGGTCGCGGTTGCTCAGGTCGGTCTCGCAGGCACTGAGGACGATCAGCGGGCCGTCGGCCGCGTCCTGTCCGGCGGGCTGTGGCCGGTCCAGGAGGCGGGTCACGGTGAGCCGGCCGTGCTCGTTTGTCGCGTCGTCGGGGTCGGGCGGGGCCAGATGCAGCGCCGACTCGGTGGGGCGCGGCCCCGCCATGGCGTGGGTGGCCAGGTGCACCATCGAGTGGTCCTGGGCGAGCAGGGACAGGAGCTGGTCGGGGGTGCCGGCCGGCACCGAGCCGGGAGGGAGGCTGCCGAAGTCTCCGTACAGGCGCGCTCCCGGGTAGAAGGCTTCGCGCAGCGCGAGGACCTCCAGCTCGGCGAACAGGAGCCCGGCGTTGGGGTCGACGACCAGGGCCGGGGCCGCGATCGGGTCACGGGGAGCCAGTTTCACCGTCCGCAGGAACTGGCTGCCCGAGGCGGCGTAGCTGATCACCAGGGCCCGGCACAGGTAGTCGTACGGGGAGCCCTCCGGGAAGCGGGCCGCGTGCCAGGGCACGACGCCGAGCCGGCCGCACGGGACGAGGACGACGCGGGGCGCCCGGCGCTCCATGGTGCCGTCCGGGAGGTGTTCCTTCAGCCCGCCGAGCACTGGCTCGAACACCTCGTGCGCCCAGTCGCACAGCTCGGACAGGGCTGCCTCCCACGCCTGCTTCTTCCCGGGCCCGTCCTTCGAGAGGGCCGCGGCGGCGTCGAGGTAGCGCTCCAGGGGGCCGCTCCCGGTCTCGGAGAGCATGGGCAGCGCGCCGACGCCGATGCCGATCTCGGGGCCGACGGCGAGGACCATGCCCGGCGCCTCGCCGCCGGTGCCGGGGACCAGATAGATCAGCGCGTCCGCGCCCGCCTCGCCCACGCCGTCCGCGAGTTCGCGCAGGGTGGGTGTGCCGAGCAGGCCGCCGCGCTGTCGGTAGCCGAGCGCTTCGAGGGCCTGGCGGCGCAGGGTGCTGGGCAGTTCGGCGGGCAGTTCGGTGCCGTCGGCGGCGCCGGACGAGCGCCAGGCGGCGGCGAGGTCGGGGTGGCCGCGCTCCTCCAGGAGCTCGGGCACGGTGCGGGAGGTGGCCGCCGCCTGCAGCACCAGGGCGCGGCCCGTCTCGAGGGCGGCGACCGCGTCGTCGACCCGCTCGTGCACGGCGGCCCACAGAGCGGCCCGCGCGGCGAGGGAGGCGCCGGTGCGGGCGGTGGTCAGGCGGTGCTCGGTGCCGTTCTGGAGGAGGACGTCGGCGGCGAGCGTGGCGAGGGCCTCGTTCACCGTGTCGATGGCCGCGTCGGCGTCGGCCCGCTGCCGGGTGCGGTGCCAGCGTGCGCGGTAGCCGTCGGCGAGGTTCCACAGGGACTCGGCGGCGACGCGCGGGGCCCGGCCCTCCCGGATGTGCTCACGGAGCCGTTCCAGGGTGGTGATGACAGCGTCGAGGTCTTCCGGGTCGTCGGTGGCGCTGAAGCGCAGGCCGAGCCGGTTCGCCGCGGTGTGCAGCCGGTCGGCGGGGGTGTCCGCCGGGGGGACCTCCCGGTCGGGGACGGCCGAGGTGTCTCCGGCGAGCCACGCGCGGGTGAAGGCGACGTCGGCCTCGGGGAAGAGGCCCAGGAACGCCTCGTCCGCGAACGGAAGACTGCACTCGGCCCCGGCGGCCTTGCCCGCCTCCACGTCGTCGAGGGCGGCGGCGAGCAGTTCTCTGTCCAGGGTGAGCCGGCCGAGCATGAGGCGGACCGCGCCCCGCGCCATGAGGACGGCGAAGCGGAAGTCGTTCCCGTCGGGGACGGCGTCGGTCAGCGCCTCGGCCTCGGGGAGGAGTTCGCGCAGTCTTTCCGCGTCCTGGTTCTGCCCGGCGATCCGCGCTTCGGTCATCAGGTCCATCACGTCCGCCATGACCGCGAAGCCTTCGGCCATGGGGATCGAGGACTTCGCATGCTGCCGCATGTAGTCCGTGACCTTCTGGTTGTTGGCGAACCCGACCGCCTGGTCCTGGAGGGTGCCGCCGGCGCCTTCGCTCATGCTGAGCAGCAGGGCCATCATGCCCTCCAGGGCGTCCTTCTTGACGCCCAGGCCCTCCGGCATTCCGTCGAACGCCTCACGCAGGCGCCCGAGCTGCTGATTCATGGCTGCGGGGTCGCCCCCGCCGGCATGGTCGACGAAGTCGACCGACGTCGTGTTGACGGCCTGCCAGGCGGCGATCATCCGGCGGAACTCATCGGGGGTCCACGGCAGGGAGGGACTTTCCGTCCCAGCGGCGTCGGAAGGGGCCCGAGCGGGGCCCGTGCCGGGCTTGTCCCCTCCCCCGGTCATGCGCGTCATCGCGTCCGTCACCATCTGCCGCAGATGGTCGGTGGCCGGCGAACCGTCGTCGGGGATCATGGCGCCGAGCAGATCGCCGATCCCGTCCGCCGAAGGCCGCTCCCCGAAGTCGAGCACCTGCCGAAACTGCGCCAACTGTTCAGGGGGCAGAGGCAGTTCGACCGCGTCCGCCATCAGTTCCCGCACCTCGGCCGCGAGCCGGTTCATGCCGTCGAAGCCGTCCCGCATCATCAGGTCGAAGAAGGCGGTCGCGTCCGGTTCCGGGGCGAGCCCGCCCTTCATCTCCTGCAGGGGCAGCGCATGGGTCAGCAGGAACAGCGCGGCCCACCTGCGGTCCTCGGCCGAGGCCGCCGCACCGGTCCGCGTCGCCGGGTCCCGTACGTCGCGCAGCAGTCCGTGGGCGCGCTCCCGGTCCTCGGGGGTGCCGCCGCCCGCGGCGTGGCGCAGGGTGAGGACGCCGCCGAGCCACGCGGTCACCGTGGTGCGCAACGGTGGATCGTGGTCCAAGAGGCCGGACAGAGAGCCGAGTTCGGCGATCGATTCGTCATGGGCCCGGGAGGGCCGTGCCACCGTGTCGGGTGTCGGCATCAGGGCTCTGGCCCGGGCGACGGCCTCGCCCGCCCAGGTCTCCAGCGCCTGCACGCCGCCGGTCTCCTCTGCTTCGCTCACCGGCTCTTCCCCCGTCCCGAGAACCTCAGCCGTGCGCCTGTGCCCCCATGATGACGAGGTGTACGGCACAACGGTTGCCGATCACCGAGGTTTTCCGTCCTGCACCCGTTCATCGCCCTGAACTCGCCCTCGGCGCAACCGGATCGACGGGGTCCGCGGCGTCGGGGGCGGGCCGGTCCGGGACGACGCCCAGGTCGCTGCGCATGCCGCGGCGCAGCACGCGCAGCCGCTCCCACAGGGTGTCGATCTCCGCCCGGGCGACGTCGAGCGAGTCGCCGGGGCGTGGGTCTCCGTCGTCGAGGCGGCGGAGCCGGCCGTAGACGGTGCCGAGCGCGTGGGTGACCTCGCCGGCCAGGTCGAGCACCGTGTCGGGCAGCCGCATCTGGGCCTCGGCGTACACGTCCCGGTGCACGTCGCGGGCTTCGGTGAGGCGCTGGCGGACCGTGGGTGCGTCCTCCCCGCGGAGCAGGGTGTGCACCTGGTCGGTGAGCGCGGCGAGGTACTGCCGGGAGGCGGTGTTGAGGGCGACGTATCCGGCGCGCCGCTCCTCGGCCTCCCGCGCCCGCGTCCTGGCCCGTTCGGCCCGTTCGTGCTCGCGCCGCCGGCTGTGGTCGGCCGCGCGCTGGGTGAGCAGCGCCGACAGCAGGGTCCCGAGCACCCCGACGACCGCCACGACCAGCGCGTCGGCGCCTCCGATGTCCATCGCCCCCACCCCCGCGTCGCCGTGTGCGACCAGCGAACCGTGCCGGCGCGGCGGCGGGGAACCCCATGACCGGGGGACGCCCGGGATGCAGCCGGGATGCAGCCGGTTCCTAGGCCGTGCGTCGCGCCCGCTGCGCGGTCGACCCCCGCACCACGAGCTCGGGCTGGAACACGAATTCCGTCCGCTGTACGGGTGTTCCGCCGATCTCCTCCAGGAGGGCGCCGACGGCCGCCGTCGCCATGGCCTGGACGGGCTGGCGGACGGTCGTCAGCGGCGGGTCGGTGAACGGGATCAGCGGCGAGTCGTCGAAGCCGGTCACGGAGATGTCGCGCGGCACGTCGAGGCCGCGCTCGCGTACGGCCCTGATGACGCCGAGCGCCATGGGGTCGCTGCCGCAGACGATGCCGGTGCAGCCGAGGTCGAGCAGGGCGCCGCCGGCGGCGTGGCCGCCCTCGACGGTGAACAGGGTGCGCTGGATGAGTTTCTCGGCCTCGTCGCGCGGCAGGCCGAGCAGGGTGTGCAGGGCGGTGACGAACCCTTCGGCCTTGCGTCGCGAGGGCACGAACCGGGTCGGGCCGATGGCCAGGCCGATGCGCTCGTGTCCGAGGTCGACGAGGTGCCGCACGGCCATCAGGGCGGCCGAGCGGTCGTCGGGCGAGACGAACGGCGCGTTGATGTGTTCGTTGAAGCCGTTGATGAGGACGTACGGCACCTTGCGTTCGGTCAGCCGGGCGTAGCGCGCGGTGTCCGCCGTGGTGTCGGCGTGCAGTCCGGACAGGAACACGATGCCGTTGACGCCGCGCTCCTCCAGTTGCTCCACGAGTTCGTCCTCGGTGGCGCCGCCCGGCATCTGGGTGCAGAGCACGGGCGTGTATCCGTAGCCGGCCAGCACCTGTTCGATGACCTGCGCGAACGCCGGGAAGATCGGGTTGGTCAGCTCGGGGATGACCAGGCCGATGAGTCCGGCGCTGCGCCGGCGCAGGCGCACCGGCCGCTCGTAGCCGAGCACGTCGAGGGCGGCGAGCACCTTCTGCCGGGTGGCCGCCGCGACGCCGGGCTTGCCGTTGAGGACACGGCTGACCGTGGCCTCGCTGACCTGCGCCTGCGCCGCGACGTCGTGGAGCCGCAGGGTGCCGCCGCTCTCGGCGGCACCCTGCGGGGGAGAGACCGTCACGCGGCCCACCAGACGGTGCAGTCGGCGGGGAGTTCGATCTCGCCGTCCGCGACGGTGACCGGGCTGGAGGCCAGCAGCACCGCACCCGGGGCGGGGATGCGGACCGCGGTGCCGGTGGTGTTCACCGTGCACGCGAACCCGGGGCGCTCGAAGTGCAGCAGCCCGGCCGGAACGTCGTCGCGCCAGGTGACACTGTCCCCCGCACCCAGCCCGGCCCGCTCACGACGCACCGCCAGCG